>NZ_JBANEW010000001.1:0-99581 GCF_049890855.1 Lacrimispora sp. 38-1
TTCGGGCAGTTTTTTCTTTGCCGGCATCATAAAAGAATGCTAATGCCAAAATAAATAATTGTTGCTTTCCTTATTATATGGTAGAATGTTTCCATTGAATGAAGGAGGGATCAATTATGAAGCGACCGGAAACTGACCTCCATCTGCATCTTGACGGGTCTTTATCGATTGATGTGGTAAGACTTTTGGCAGCGCAGATTGGATATGATTTTGAAGGACAGGATATAAAGGATAGTGTATCAGTGGGGGAAAACTGTGAAAGCCTTGTGGATTATCTGAAATGTTTCGATTTACCAGGGCAGCTTCTGCAGACAGAGGAAGCTCTTACACTGGCATGTGAGGACTTAACCAGACGACTTGCTGACCAGGGACTTATTTACAGTGAAATCCGTTTTGCACCTCAGCTTCATATGAGAAAAGGACTTTCGAAAGAAAAGGTTTTGGAAGCCGTTATAAAGGGAATGAATAAAGGAATGGAAGGCACCGCACTGAAAGCAGGACTTCTGCTATGCGCTATGGTAAACGGATCGGATAAGGAAAATGAGGAGACCTTTGAGCTGGCTTCTTCCTATCTTGGCAAGGGCGTTGTGGGCGTTGATATCGCAGGACCGGAAGGCCTTGTCCCCATGGCTCATTTTGAACCTCTCTTTAAAAAAGCCGGGCAGAAGAATGTTCCATTTACCATACATGCAGGAGAATGCGGAGACTGTGAGAATATAATAAAAGCCGTATCCTATGGAGCAAAGAGAATCGGACACGGCTGTGCGGCAATTCAGTCCCAGTCCTGTATGGACCTCTTAAAAAAGGAAAAAATCACCTTAGAGATGTGTGTGATCAGCAACCTTCAGACGAAAGCGGTTCCCTCCATTGAAAAGCATCCGTTAAAAGCGTTTTATGACTATGGAATTCCGGTAACCTATAATACGGACAACATGACGGTATCGGACACGACTCTGGAAAAAGAGGCGGAGCTGATTCAGAAGTATATGGGATTTACGGAAGCAGACTTAAGGCAGATGAACCGCTATGCGCTGGAAGCCGCGTTTATGGGAGCGGAAGAGAAAGAAAAAATAATTGCTTTTTTCGACAATAATACGTATAATGTATGATAACTACGTTTAAAAATCGGTGAAAACAGGAATGTTACAAAAAGGTGACGGCATATGGCAGATAATCCAATGATGGAGAAACACAAGTTGACTGAATATGATAAAGAACATAAAGAAATGAAGAAAGTAGACATTGATCTGGAGGCGCCCGCTGATTTTACAAGTCCGCAAGCGCTTTATGAAGAACTGGTTGCGAGCATAAAGAGATATCATCCTTCCGATGATATTTCCATGATAGAAAAGGCGTATCATATCGCTGCCGATGCCCATAAAGACCAGGTGCGCAAATCCGGAGAGCCCTACATCATTCATCCTCTTTGTGTTGCTATTATTCTGGCTGACTTAGAGATGGACAAAGAGACCATAGCCGCTGGGATCCTCCATGATGTGGTAGAGGATACCATTATGTCCTTAGATGAACTGAAGGCGGAATTCGGGGAAGAGGTGGCTCTTCTGGTTGACGGAGTTACCAAGCTGACCCAGATTTCCTGGTCTATGGATAAGATGGAGATTCAGGCAGAGAACTTGAGAAAAATGTTCTTAGCGATGGCGAAGGACATTCGTGTCATTATCATCAAGCTGTCGGACCGCCTTCACAATATGCGGACGCTTCAGTACATGAGACCTGAAAAGCAAAAGGAAAAGGCCAAGGAGACCATGGAGATTTATGCTCCCATCGCCCACCGCCTTGGTATTTCCAAAATCAAGATTGAGCTTGACGATCTGTCTTTAAAATACTTAGAGCCGGACACCTATTATGAGCTGGCCGAAAAAATATCACTAAAAAAAGATGCCAGGGAATATTTTGTAAAGAGCATTGTTGATGAGGTGGAGGAACATTTAAAGGAAGCTGGAATTGAAGCAAGAGTGGACGGACGTGTCAAACATTTCTTCAGCATCTATAAAAAAATGGTCAACCAGAATAAAACACTGGATCAGATCTATGACTTGTTTGCAGTGCGCATTATTGTTGACAATGTAAAAGACTGTTATGCTGCCCTTGGTGTGATACATGAACTGTATAAGCCCATTCCGGGGCGTTTCAAGGATTATATCGCCATGCCAAAGCCCAACATGTATCAGTCTCTTCATACTACGCTCATCGGCAACAACGGTCAGCCCTTTGAGATTCAGATCCGTACGTATGAGATGCACCGTACTGCAGAATACGGAATTGCTGCACACTGGAAGTATAAAGAAAGCGGAAGCGGTCAGGTTGCTGCCGGCAAAGAGCAGGAGAAGCTAAGCTGGCTCCGTCAGATTTTAGAATGGCAGAAGGACATGTCCGACAACAAGGAATTCTTAAACATGGTTAAGGGTGACTTAGACTTGTTCTCCGACAGTGTTTACTGCTTTACTCCGTCTGGGGACGTGAAGAATCTTCCCAGCGGTTCAACCCCCATTGATTTTGCATACTCCATACACAGTGCAGTTGGTAACAAGATGGTGGGTGCCAGAGTCAATGGCAAGCTGGTGAACATTGAGTATGTCATCGAGAATGGCGACCAGGTGGAGATCATCACCTCCCAGAACAGCAAAGGCCCCAGCCGCGACTGGCTGAATGTGGTGAAAAGCACCCAGGCAAAAAATAAAATCAACCAATGGTTTAAGACAGAGCTGAAGGAAGACAATATTCTCCGCGGTAAGGAGATGGTGGACCGCTACTGTAAGGCCAAAGGAATTAATTATTCTGAGATCAACAAGCCGGAATATCAGGGTAAGGTTATGAAACGCTATGCCTTCCGCGACTGGGATTCTGTGCTTGCCTCCATCGGCCACGGCGGTTTAAAAGAAGGCCAGGTCATCAATAAGATGGTGGATGAAAAGGATAAGAAATTAAAGAAGGATGTAACCGACACCACCATATTAAATGACATTGAGGATATGGGCAGCAGACTGCCTATTAAGAGACGTTCCGGCAGCGGAATCGTTGTAAAAGGAATTCACGATCTCGCAGTTCGTTTTTCCAAATGCTGTTCTCCGGTACCGGGTGACGAGATTGTGGGATTTGTAACAAGGGGAAGAGGCATTTCCATTCACAGAACAGACTGTGTCAATGTTTTAAATCTGCCGGAAGATGAGAGAAACCGCTTAATCGATGCAGAGTGGCAGGAGTCGGAAGGCGACAGCACAAAAGAACGTTATTCTACGGAAATCAAAATTTTTGCCAATAACAGGATCGGTATGTTTGTTGACATTTCCAAGGTATTTACTGAGAGGCAGATTGATATCACTTCCATGAATTCCAGAACCAACAAACAGGGGAAAGCCACCATTACCATGACCTTTGAGACCCATGGAGTGGAAGAGCTTGGAAAACTGGTTGATAAACTGAGACAAATCGAAGGTGTAATTGACATTGAGAGGACTGCGGGATAACGCAGTTTTTCTCTTTTTTATCGGAAAGGTGTTGTGGATCGTGGTATATCCTGTAAAATATCTTCCACAGACAGTGAAAAGCTTAACCAGACTTACCATGCCTGTTACAGGCTCAGAGGATCGTTTTCCCTTTATGCAGATCGATAAAGACAGCTATATCGTGGGAGCGGAAATACAGTCAGGATTAAACTTTAACGTTGCGGAGGGTGTTCACTGTATTCAGATCGGGAAGTACTGCGCACTCGCTGATAAAATTACATTTCTTGTTAATTTAAATCATAATTACAAATCCATTTTTCAGGGGAGCCCTTCTTTTATGACGATGCCGGTTCCTGAAAGGACCAGAAGAAAAGGCTCCGTGCTGATTGGAAATGATGTGTGGATCGGCAATGGAGCAACGATTATGAGCGGTGCTGCCATCCATAACGGCGCTGTGATCGGGGCGGAGAGCGTGGTAACAAAATCAGTGCCTCCCTATGCCATGGCAGCAGGCAATCCGGCTAAAATCATCGGTTACCGGTTTGATGAGGAGCAGAGAAAGGCTTTAAACCGGATTGGCTGGTGGAACTGGCCGGAGGAAAAGCTGGTTGAAAATCAAAAGGAGTTTCTGCTGCCGGTGGAAGCTTTTATAGAAAAGTTTGACCGGAGAGAAGAATGGGATCATGTAGAACCGGTGATTCCCACAACTGACAGGAAGACTATTCTTCTTATTGCAGATCTTTTCAGACCATTTTCCCTCTGGAAGAAAATTTTAACGGAATATGCGGATTCAGATTCTGATGATACAAGGCTTTTTATTTATATCAGTCCGTCTGCCGGTGAAGAAGGATACCGGGAGGTTTCGGGAGTTCTTAAGAACCTAAAAGCAGGCGGTAAAGAGATTATGGTGAAATTGGGTTCAATGGAAGATGATGTAAGATGTCTGTTTGCAGCAGCCGATTATTTTGTCACCACAAGGAGTGAAGACAATATTCTTTTTATGGAGTATGCGGATTATTATCAGGCAACACTTTTGTATGGGACGGATATTCCGGTATTTACCATTTAACTGGCAGATTAGAATGAACGATTGAAACAGGAGATAAGAAAATGAGCGATTTCAGAATTAAAACATACCCGGTAGGGGAGATTGGAACCAACTGTTATATTATTTTCCGGGAACATTTAAATAAGGCGATCATTGTGGATCCCGGGGATGAGGGGGCATATATCCTGGATCAGTGCAGGAAGCTTTCTGTTACACCGGAAGTTATTTTATTAACCCATGGTCATTTTGACCATATTATGGCGGTTGAGGAAATCAAACAGGCATTTCCAGAGGTAGTTGTCTGTGCGGGAGAAAAGGAAAAGATGCTGCTTACAGATCCGTCTGTGAATCTTTCCGCCAACATGGGCAGAACGTGTTCTCTTGATGCAGACCGGTATGTAACTGACGGGGAGACTTTGGAATCAGCCGGGATTTTGGCTCATGTGATAGCCACTCCAGGTCATACGGAAGGCTGCGTCTGCTATTATATAAAAGAGGAAGATGTTTTAATCAGCGGTGACACACTGTTTCTGGGATCCCTTGGACGTACAGATCTGCCTACCGGAGACCAGTTTAAGATCATAAAATCCATTCGGCAAAAGCTGTTTCCTCTTCCCGGAGACACCATGGTTTATCCGGGACATGGGGACGTAACTACCATCGGTCATGAAAAATCGTATAATCCGGTGGCATCATACAGAGGATAGGGAATAAAAATGATAGGATTAATATTAGATGATCAATCCTTTGAACAGGACATCAGGGAACTGCTTATGGCATTTTATCCGGGAGAGCGGTTTTTACATGAGGAGAATCCGGATGAAGAATTCCGGCTTCTTGTACGTGGAGTGACGGGAGAGGATTTCTTCCGGCTGAGTCTTGAAGACAGGGAGCATGGAATAACGAAAACCTCCACAACAGAGGCAGACTTTTCAGACCGCTTTGAAACGAAAAACAGGATCAAGCGGATGCTTTATGGTATGGCAGGAGAACTGACTGGCAGGGAACTTCCCTGGGGAACCCTTACCGGAATCCGTCCGGTTAAAATAGCCATGACGAAGCTTCTTTCCGGCAGCAAAGAAGATGAAGTTTCCGGATATATGAAGAAGACGTATTTAACCAGTGATCAGAAAGTGGATTTAAGCCTTGAGATTGCAAAAAGAGAGTTAAATCTGCTGTCTTCCATTGACTATGAAAATGGATACAGCCTTTATATCGGAATTCCGTTCTGCCCCACCACCTGTCTGTATTGTTCTTTCACATCATTTCCCATCAGTCAGTGGGAAAAGCGAATGGATGATTATCTGGAAGCCTTGTTTAAAGAGATGGAGTTTACAGCCAGGCGAATGGCTGGAAAAATCCTGGACACGGTGTATGTGGGAGGCGGAACACCCACATCACTCAGTGCAGAACATTTGGAAAAGCTGATGGAAAGGCTGAAGGAAACCTTTGATTTTACAAATGTAAAGGAATTTACCGTGGAAGCGGGAAGGCCGGACAGCATTACAGAAGAGAAATTAAAGGTATTAAAGAAATACGGTGTGACACGTATTTCCATTAATCCCCAGACAATGAAAGAAGAGACACTTAAGATAATCGGCCGCCGCCACACGGTAGAGATGGTAAAGGACCGGTTTTGGTCAGCCAGGTCACTGGGATTTGATAATATCAATATGGATTTAATTATCGGACTGCCTGGAGAAGATTTAGAAGATGTGAGAAGGACCATGGAGGAAATTAAGTCTCTGGGACCTGACGGCATCACGGTTCACACTCTGGCGATTAAGCGGGCAGCACGTCTTAACATGTATAAGGAACAGTACGGAGATCTAAAAATAACGGGAACTCAGGATATGATTGATTTAACAGCTTCCTATGCCCGAAGCATGGGGCAGGAGCCCTATTATCTCTACCGACAGAAAAATATGGCCGGTAACTTTGAGAATGTGGGATACTCGGTTCCTGGTAAAGCCTGTATCTACAACATTCTGATTATGGAGGAAAAGCAGACCATCGCAGCCTGCGGAGCGGGAACTACGACGAAAGTGGTATTTCCTTCGGAGAATCGGTTAGAGAGGGTGGAAAATGTCAAGGATGTGGAACAGTACATCGCCCGAATCGATGAAATGATTGAAAGAAAAGAAAAAATGCTTGCAAAATCAGAAATGTAATTTAAAATAGAAAGCATGATTTGCGATTTCCATGAAAGATAGAAAATATAATAAACGGAGTGAAAAAAATGTCATTAAAAAAGAAACCGGTTACCGGAATGAAGGACATACTTCCTGCTGAAATGCAGGTGCGGGAATATGTAATGAACCAGATTCGGGAGACATACGGCGGATTTGGATTTAATTCAATTGAAACTCCCTGCGTGGAACACATCGAAAACCTGACCAGCAAGCAGGGCGGCGACAATGAAAAGCTGATTTTCAAGATTATGAAGCGTGGAGAAAAGCTGAATCTGGAAACAGCGCAGATGGAGAATGATCTGGTAGACAGCGGTCTGCGCTATGATCTTACCGTTCCCCTTTCCAGATATTATTCCAACAATGCGGCGGTTCTTCCGTCCCCATTTAAATCCCTTCAGATGGGAAGCGTCTGGAGAGCAGACCGCCCCCAGAGAGGGCGTTTCAGACAGTTCGTCCAGTGCGACATTGATATCCTGGGAGATCCCACCAGACTGGCGGAGATCGAACTGATTCTTGCGACGACCACCCTGCTTGGCAAGGTAGGATTTAAAGGATATACAGTGAGAATCAACGACCGGAACATTTTAAAGGGAATGGCAGCACACTGCGGATTTTCAGAAGAATCTTACGATCAGGTCTTTATTATTCTGGATAAGATGGACAAGATCGGCATGGATGGCGTGGCAGGAGAGTTAAAAGAAGCCGGTTATCCGGAAGAGAATATTAAAAAATATTTATCCCTGTTTGAGACAGTGACCAGGGATGCAGCCGGTGTAAGAAGTCTGAAGGAAGTATTAAAAGATGCCATGGATCCGGAGCAGGCAGAGAATCTGGCGGCTATCATTGACAGTGTAAGCGAGATTACCACCAGCCAGTTTAAGATCGAATTCGACCCCACTCTGGTGCGCGGAATGTCCTACTACACAGGAACCATCTTTGAGATTCTGGTAGACGGTTTCCCCGGTTCCGTCGGCGGAGGCGGCCGTTATGATAAGATGATCGGCAAATTTACCGGAATGGATACGCCTGCATGCGGTTTTTCCATTGGTTTTGAGCGGATTATCACCATTCTCATGGAAGAGGGCTTTACTGTACCGGGAAGTGAGGAGAGGCTTGCATTCCTGATTGAAAAGGGAGTGAGCGATGCGGTCATGAATGAGGCTGTGAAAGAGGCCATGAGTGAGCGTGCCAAGGGTAAGACAGTACTGGTATCCCAGATGAATAAAAATAAAAAGTTCCAGAAGGAAAGCCTTCAGAAAGAAGGATATACCCAGTTTAAGGAATTTTATAAAGAAGCACTGAAGGAAACATTTTAGGAGGAAATTATGGCAGAGTCAATGTTGGGTTTAAAAAGATCCCATAGATGTACGGAAGTTACAGCAGCCTGTGCAGGAAAAGAAGTCACAGTAATGGGCTGGGTTCAGAAAAGCAGAAACAAGGGCGGAATTATTTTCGTTGATTTAAGAGACCGTTCCGGTATTCTGCAGATTATCTTCGAAGAAAGCGACTGCGGAGCGGAGAATTTTGCAAAAGCGGAGAAACTGAGAAGTGAGTTTGTTATTGCTGTTACCGGTGTTGTGGAGAACAGAGCAGGCGGTGTCAACGAGAACCTGGCAACCGGCGCGATCGAAGTCCGTGCAAATGGTCTGCGTATTCTTTCCGAGTCTGAAACGCCTCCTTTCCCGGTTGAGGAAAACAGCAAGACAAAAGAAGAACTGAGATTAAAATACCGTTATCTGGATTTAAGAAGACCGGACATTCAGAAAAATATCATGATCAGAAGTCAGGTTGCCACATTAACAAGAGCATTTCTGGCAGAAGAGGGCTTTTTAGAGATCGAGACTCCTACCCTGATTAAGAGTACACCGGAAGGCGCAAGAGATTATCTGGTACCAAGCCGTGTTCATCCCGGTTCCTTTTATGCGCTTCCCCAGTCTCCCCAGCTCTTTAAGCAGCTTCTTATGTGCTCCGGTTATGACCGTTATTTCCAGCTGGCAAGATGTTACCGTGATGAAGATTTACGTGCAGACAGACAGCCGGAATTCACACAGATCGATATGGAGCTGTCCTTTGTAGACGTGGAAGATGTGCTGGCAGTGAATGAAAGACTGCTGAAAAAGCTGTTTAAGGAAATCTGCAACTACGACATTGAGCTGCCTATCACACGTATGACGTGGAGAGAGGCTATGGACCGTTTTGGTTCCGATAAACCGGATATGCGTTTTGGAATGGAACTGAAAAATGTATCGGACGTTGTAAAGGATACGGAGTTTGCAGTTTTTAAGGGAGCTTTGGAAAACGGCGGATCTGTCCGCGGCATTAATGCAAAGGGACAGGCAGCCATGCCAAGGAAAAAGATCGATGCTCTTGTGGAATATGCAAAGGGCTTCGGCGCAAAGGGTCTTGCTTATCTGGCAGTGAATGAAGACGGAACCTACAAATGTTCCTTCTCCAAATTTATGTCAGAGGAAGAACTTGAAACACTGGCAAAGGCCATGGATGGACAGCCGGGAGATCTCCTTTTATTTGCGGCAGACAGAGATAAGGTTGTCTTTGACGTACTTGGCAACCTTCGTCTGGAACTGGCAAGACAGCTGGAGCTTTTGAAGAAAGACGTATTTAAATTCTTATGGGTAACAGAATTCCCGTTGCTTGAGTATTCCGAGGAACAGGGACGTTTTACAGCCATGCACCACCCATTTACCATGCCGATGGAAGAAGACTGGGCGCTGATCGACACCGATCCGGGTGCTGTACGTGCAAAAGCTTACGATATCGTGCTAAACGGTACGGAGCTGGGCGGCGGATCTGTCCGTATCCATCAGGGCGATATTCAGTCCAAGATGTTTGAGGTACTGGGCTTTACCAAGGAGCAGGCAAACGAACAGTTCGGTTTCCTTTTGGATGCATTCCGTTTTGGTGTGCCTCCTCACGCAGGACTGGCTTATGGTCTTGACCGAGTCGTCATGCTTATGGTAGGAGCAGACAGCATCCGCGACGTAATAGCATTCCCCAAGGTAAAAGATGCCTCCTGCTTAATGTCTGAGGCACCGGCTCCTGTAGATCCAAGACAGCTGGAAGATCTTGGTATTAAAGTGACTGAAGAAGCAGAATCCTAATAAAAATAAGCAGACCTCTCTGTAAGCAGAAAAGCGAAAACAGAGAGGTTTTTTTATGAAATAAAGAATCAGATAAATGGAAAATATTAACAAAATAATATGGAAATTTTACATTGATCTGATATAATATAGGAAAAAGCACATGTTAAAGGAGGATTCAAGCAATGAAAGGAAGTACAAAAAGAAGGTTTCTGTCTCTTTGCCTGTCCATGCTCATGGTTTTGTCCCTTGTCACAGGTCTTTCGTTTCCGGCCAGGGCTGCAGATCAGGATATTGTGATTCTGTATACCAACGATGTTCACTGCGGAATTGATGACAAGATCGGGTATGCAGGCCTTTCTCTTTATAAAAAAGAGATGCAGGCCCAGACACCCTATGTAACTCTTGTTGATGCAGGTGATGCCATTCAGGGAGCCCCCATCGGAACACTTTCAGACGGCGGATATATCATTGACATCATGAATCAGGTGGGATATGACTTTGCCGTACCGGGCAATCATGAATATGACTACGGTATGCCACGCTTTTTAGAACTGGCAGGCAAATTAAGCTGCGGATATTATTCCAGCAACTTTATGGATTTAAAGACCAATACCCCTGTATTTGCTCCTTATAAGATGTTTACATACGGCAGCACAAAGGTTGCCCTGGTGGGAGCAACCACACCGGAAAGCTTTACCAAATCAACACCTGCCTATTTCCAGGACGGAAGCGGCAATTACATTTACGGCTTCTGTGAAGATGAAACCGGTAAGAAACTTTACGATCAGATCCAGCAGTCAGTAAACAGTGCCAGAACAGAGGGCGCCCAGTATGTAATTTTAGTGGGCCATTTAGGGGAGAACGGCACAACTGACCGATGGACCTCTGATCATGTAATTAAGAATACAAATGGAATTGATGCGTTAATTGACGGTCATTCTCATGAAGAATATACGAAATATTTAAAAAATAAGGATGGGAAGGACGTGCTCCTTACCCAGACCGGAACCAAGTTAAAGAACATCGGAAAGCTGACTATTCGTACAGATGGCACTCTTGCCAATGAGATGGTTGCCCAGGTGCCTGCGGCTTCAGTATCCAGTACCTACACCGTAAAAAAAGGCGATTCTCTCAGCCGCATTGCAAAGAGAGAATTAGGTTCCTATGACCGCTGGAGAGAAATCTATGATGCCAACCGGGACAAGATTAAAGATCCAAACGTTCTTACCCTGGGAAGCCAGCTTGTAATTCCGGGGAAAACTGCAGTATCAAAGGACGGAAAAGCCCTGGATTATGATACAGACCAGTTTATTAAAAATATCCAGGCTCAGTATAATGAATCCTTAAAAGTAGTGCTGGGTCATACAGATGTAGAACTGACCATTAACAATCCTGCAACCGGAGAGCGTGCAGTCAGAAACGGAGAAACCAACTTAGGCGATCTTTGTGCAGATGCATACCGTCAGGTGCTTGGAGCAGACATTGGTATTGTTAACGGCGGCGGTGTCCGTGCAGGTATTAAACCTGGAAATATTACATATAACGATACCCTTACTGTACATCCCTTTGGCAACATGGGCTGTGTCGTAGAGGCTACCGGACAGCAGATTAAGGATGCATTAGAGATGGCTTCCCGTAACTATCCAAAGGAAAACGGCGGATTTTTACAGGTGTCCGGTTTAAAATACACCATTAAGACTTCCGTTCCCTCCAGTGTACAGGTAGATGAAAAAGGCAATTTTGTAAAAGTGGCCGGAGCATACCGGGTAACAGATATTATGATAGGAGATTCTCCTCTTGATACTGCCAAAGTATATACCGTAGCTTCTCACAATTACATGTTAAAAATGGCTGGTGACGGTATGACAATGTTTAAAAACAGCAAGGTGATCCGTGATGATGTAATGACAGACGTGGATATTCTGTCAGCCTTTGTCCGCAGCAATTTAGGCGGCAATGTAGGTGCTGACTATGCAAATCCGTCAGGACAGGGAAGAATCACCATTCAGTAATTATAGGAAACAGCGAGTTTCAAAATCTGCGCCCTGCCCGGGTAATTTTCCTGTCTGAATACAGGAGAGACCCTGGCAGGGCGTTTTTGTCTGCAAATATGGAAAATCTATGATACAATTATAAGGTTAGTGTTAAAAAAAGTATTAAAAAAGAGCAATAGGAGATAAAAATGTTAATTACAAAACCACTGAAACACTTTGAAGAAATATATGCCATTTACGAGGAATCATTTCCAGACCAGGAAAGACGTACGAAGGAAGGTCAAAGGAATGTGTCTGGAAATCCAGCCTATCAGATCCGGGCAGTGGAAGAACAGGGGAAGATTTTGGCGTTTCTTGGATACTGGGATTTGCCAGGGTGCGTATTTTTTGAGCACCTGGCTACAGCAAAGGTTTCAAGGGGGAAGGGCTATGGCAGGCTTCTGATAGAAGAAGCAGTGAAAGAAACAGAAAAACCCATATTTCTGGAAATAGAGCCTGTGACGCAGGAAAACCCCATTACAGGCAAAAGGGCGTTATTTTATGAACGGTTGGGATTTTATGTCAATCATTTTTACTATGAGCAGATGCCCTTAAAGCCCCAGGACAGTCCTATGCAGTTATGGGTCACCAGCTATGGAGCTCCAATCTCCGAAGAGGCATTTCTGCCCTACAAGAAAGAAATCTATGAAATTGTATACGGAGTGAGTTTTTCATAAAGAAACCGGATTGTCTTATTTTTATCACGGGACAGGCTGTTTTTGCATATATTGTATCTAGCAATCAGAATATTCTAAAAGGAGTTGGTTTGATTGAACCCATATAAGATATGCGTTTATGCGATCAGCAAAAATGAGGAGCAGTTTGTGGACCGGTGGATGGATTCGGTATCTGAGGCTGATGAAGTAATTGTGACCGATACAGGCTCTACAGACGGCACGGTTGAAAAACTAAGAGCAAGAGGGGCAACTGTATATGAGGAAACTATTTCTCCGTGGAGGTTTGACACAGCCCGCAATATTGCTCTCAGTCATGTGCCGGAGGATGCGGATATCTGTGTATCCAATGATTTAGATGAAGTATTTATACCCGGCTGGAGGAAACTCTTAGAGTCTGTCTGGAAGCCGGACCAGACCCGGGCCAGATATTTATTCACATTTACCATGAATCCTGACGGAACACCAAAGAAGCAGTACCCCATGGAAAAGATTCATAAACGCCATGGTTACCGCTGGATTCATCCGGTTCATGAGATATTGGAATACAGCGGATCAGAGCCGGAAAAATCGGGATGGGTGAACGGGCTTGTATTAAATCATTACCCGGATAATTCAAAACCGAGAAGTCAGTATCTGCCCCTTCTGGAATTATCAGTAAAAGAAAATTCCTCTGATGACAGAGCCATGTTCTGGCTTGGAAGAGAATATGTATTCTACGGAAATTATGATCAGGCTATCGAGACACTAAAGAAACATCTTTCCATGCCGTCTGCCAGATGGGCAGAGGAACGAAGCGCCTCCATGCGTTTTATCGCTCACTCTTATGCAGAAAAGGGGAATAAGGAACAAGAGCTGGCCTGGCTGTACCGGGCTCTTGCAGAATGTCCGGAGGTGAGAGAGCCTTACCATGCATTAGCAAAATTCGGCTATCTGGAATCCAACTGGCCCTTATGCTTTGCCATGGCCCAAAAGGGGCTGCAAATTAAGGTAAGCACAGGAAGTTATCTGGTGGACGCTGCAAGCTGGGGATATGCATTATACGATTATGCCGCAATCAGCGCTTACCAGATGGGTATGTATGAAACAGCCAAAGATTACGCAGTCCAGGCGTTAAAGACAGATCCGGAAAATAAAAGGCTTCAAAGCAATCTTACGCTGATTCAGCAAAAAAGCAGGGAGCAGGCGGCTGAGGGGGAATCCTTATGAGCAGTCTGAAAATATGTGTTTATGCAATTTGTAAAAACGAAGCGCCATTTGTAGATAAATGGATAGATTCCATGAACGAGGCAGATCTCATAGTTGTCACAGACACCGGATCAGAGGATGATACGGTAGAAAAGCTGAAAGAGCGGGGGGCCGTAGTATATGTGGATGTTGTAAAGCCATGGCGGTTTGATGTGGCAAGAAATATCTCTCTGGACCACGTACCGGAAGATGTGGATATCTGTGTCTGCACAGATCTTGATGAAAGGTTTGAACCAGGCTGGAGAAGCCGCCTGGAAGAAGCATGGCTGAACCATAAACCCCGCAAGCAGGGAGCTGTTGCAAAAACCGGCCGTTATCTTTATAACTGGAGCTTAAAGGAGGACGGAACTCCGGACATACAGTTTAATTATTTTAAGGTGCATGAACGTAAGAATTTCCGGTGGAAATGCCCGGTTCATGAGTTTATCCAGTACTGCGGAAGTCTGCCTCTTGAGACCGTATATATTGATGGAATGGTATTAAACCATTACCCCGATCCCACCAAATCAAGAGGTTCTTATCTGCCTCTTCTGGAGCTGGCAGTAAAGGAAGCGCCGGGGGACGAACGGATGCGGTACTATCTGGGCAGAGAATATATGTATAAGAGCAAGTGGCTGGAAAGCATTAAAACCCTGAACGAGTACTTGCTGCTTCCAACTGCAAAATGGAGTGATGAACGTTGTGCAGCCATGCGCTGGATTGCCAGATCGTACTATAGACTGGGGAAAATAAAAGAGGCGTATCAGTGGTATTTCAAAGCAATTGCAGAGGTTCCCGGCATGCGGGATCCTTATGTGGAATTTGCCAAAATCTGCTATGAGCAGAGTGACTGGCCGATGGTTTATTATCTGACCCTGGAAGCTTTGAAGGTAAAAGAGAAGTCAAGGACCTTTGTTAATATGGGCTATTCATGGGATTATACACCGGATGACCTTTGTGCAATTGCGGCTTACCGGCTGGGTCTGCTTCATGAATCCCTGGAACATGCAAAAGCAGCTCTTCATTTTGCTCCTGGTCATGAACGGCTGAAAAGTAATTTAAAACTGATACAGGCAGCTCAGAAAGATTAAGAATAGAATTCCGGAAGAAAGATACAGGTTTCAAAATGCCAAATTTGTCTCTTTTTTCTGGAATTTTTTTAATTGTTTAAAATCTGACAAATATTTTACAAAAATTTAATAAACTTTCTGTAAACATCGGTTGCGGGATTTGAGATTACCGTGTATGCTAATCCATATTGAATTAATTTGCAATCAGAAAGGGGTATTACATGAAGAGACGAAAGAGTAAGAGATTGCAGGTAACTGGAAAGCTGGTTTTATTTGTGAGTGTTATGGTAATGCTGATTATATTCACACTGACAGCCATTTTTTATACCAGTCTGGATCGGGTTTATCAAAACTGGATTGATTCCAGCTACCAGAATTATGATTTAAATATCAAGACGGCTGCTGAAAATCTGGTAAGTGTTCTGAATGTTAATTATGAACGGTATCAGTCTGGTGAAATAACGGAAAAAGAGGCGCTTGACAATGCCAAAGCCATTGTTCGCAATACGCGGTATAGCGATGGAAACGGTTATTTCTGGGCGGACACTTCCACTGGTCTTTGCGCAGTTCATATGAATCCAGAATATGAAGGAAAAGAGCGTTACGATGAAAAGGATCTGGCAGGAGATTACTATATCCGTAATTTTATTAAAAACGGATCCCAGCCAGGCGGCGGATTTACCAATTACTATTTTACAAAGCCAGGGCAGGAAGGAACATTTGCAAAACGGGCCTATACCTTAAAATTTGAGCCTTATGACTGGTATATCAGTACAGGAAATTACATAGATGATATTGACCATGCTGTTGCAGGATATCAAAGGGAGAAAATACTTAATATTATACTGCTGGCGGTTGTATCCCTGGTAATATGTATGACAGGTCTGTTTATTCTTAACAGATTTCTGCACCGGATAACAGCGCCTTTAAGCCCCATTGCCGAAAGGCTGAGACTTCTGTCAGATGGAGATGTACATACGCCTCCCGTTGCAGTTGTTAAGACCGGAGACGAGATGCAGGTGCTCTCCCAGGCGACAGATGAACTGATTGGCCAGATGAAAGAAGTGGTAGGTGATATTACGGTACACTTAAAACGTATGGCTGAGGGAGACATGACACTTCCTGTAACCAGGGAGTATGCCGGTGATTTTTCCTCCATCCACGATTCTCTCATACTGATTTACAAGCAGTTAAACCGCACATTAGGCATGATCCGGGAGTCCGCCGAGCAGGTGAATGCAGGTTCCTCCCAGGTGGCAGATGCGGCATCTGCGCTGGCAGCAGGAGCGACGGAACAGGCGGGGACCATTGACCAGCTTTCTTCTGCCATAACAGAGATTACGGAGAAGGCGGAGCAAAGCTCAGCCCAGATTGGACAGGCCGCCGGGTATGCAGAACAGACTGTAGCGCGTGTGGAAGACAGCAACAAAAAGATGAAACAGATGCTTTTGGCTATGGATGAGATTAAGAATACTTCCGATGAAATCGGAAAGATCACAAAAGATGTAGATGCAATTGCCTCCCAGACGAATCTTCTGGCGCTGAATGCAGCTGTGGAAGCAGCCCGTGCAGGAGAAGCGGGCAAAGGATTTGCTGTGGTAGCAGACGAAGTCCGCAGCCTGGCGGCCAAATCCGCAGAAGCTGCTAAACGGACAGCCCTGCTTGTTGAAAATGCAGCCCGTGCAGTGACTGAGGGGATGGGGACTGCAAAAGAAAATGCGGAAATTCTGGCAGATGTCAGGGAGCAGGCAGATCGTGCCAGAGGACTCATGGAATCTGTGGAGCAGGCCTCCAGGGAGCAGACCATTGCCATGGTTAATGTCAGCGAGGGAATTAATGAAATCTCTTATGTTGTGCAAAGCAATGCGGCTACGGCAGAAGAAAGCTCCGCTTCCAGTGAGGAATTATCCGCTCAGGCAGCTCTTCTTAGGAAAGAAGTGGATAAATTTAAAATAATCCAATAAGATGTTGAATTAAAAACTGCCTTATGATACCATGGAGATGGTCAGTTATTTCAAATACAAATAAGGAGGCTTTTTATAAATGGATATTCGTTACTCTGCAAATCAGAAAGATTTCAAGCGTTACACAACAGAAGAAACCAGAAACGAATTTTTAATTGAGAACTTATACGTTGCCAATGAAGTGGTAGCTGTTTACTCCCATGTAGACCGTATGGTAACACTGGGCTGTATGCCAACAACAGAAACCGTTTCCATTGACAAGGGAATTGATATCTGGAAAAACTTTGGTACAGGCTTTTTCCTGGAGAGACGTGAGATCGGTATCTTCAACATCGGAGGATCAGGAAAGATCAAGGCTGATGGAGAAGAATTCACCATGGGTTATAAGGACTGCTTATACATCACAAAGGGAACCAAGGAAGTTTTATTCTCCAGCGATGATGCAAAGAACCCGGCTAAGTTTTATATGGTAAGTGCTCCGGCTCATAAGGCATGCAAGACAACCTTTATTCCGATTGAAAAGGCTGCCAAGAAGCCGCTGGGTGCAATGGAAACCTCTAATAAGCGTGTGATCAACCAGTTCATCCATCCGGATGTACTTGAGACCTGCCAGTTATCCATGGGAATGACAGTACTGGATCCGGGCAGTGTATGGAACACCATGCCTTCTCATACTCATGAGAGACGTATGGAAATCTATATGTACTTTGAGATTCCGGAGAACAATGTGGTATTCCACATGATGGGCGAAGGCAATGAGACCAGACACATCGTTATGCAGAATGAGCAGGCAGTCATCAGCCCATCCTGGAGCATCCATTCCGGAGCAGGTACAAGCAATTATACCTTCATCTGGGCAATGGGCGGTGAGAACCAGGCGTTTGATGATATGGACACCATTCCTACAACAGAATTAAGATAAGATTAGATTGGACAGGCAGATGCTTTTGTATGGGCAGCTGCCTGTTTTTTGCATTTTCGGAAGTAAATCGGGAAATGGTGTGAAATCTCTGTGAAAATGTAGATATCCTGCCTGCAATTTGGTACAATATGTTTCAGAAATATAGGAAAACAGTTGAGATCTGATTTCGGGAGGTTTTTATGGAACAGTTAAAAATATTAGTGGTAGATGACGAAGCAAGAATGAGAAAGCTGGTAAAGGATTTCCTCAGTGTAAAAGGATTTACCGTTGTGGAAGCATCAAACGGAGAGGAAGCAGTTGATTTATTTTTTGAGCAGAAAGATATTGTGCTGATTATACTGGATGTTATGATGCCGAAGATGGATGGATGGGAGACTTGTAAGACCATCCGCAAATACTCCCAGGTTCCGATTATAATGCTGACAGCCAGAACAGAAGAACGGGATGAGCTTCAGGGCTTCGATTTAGGCGTGGATGAATATATTGCAAAGCCATTCAGCCCCAAGATCCTGGTTGCACGTGTAGAAGCCATATTAAGACGCAGTAATGCCGTTAATACGGATTCCGTGGAGATCGGAGGTATCTGCATTGATAAGGTGGCACATCAGGTAACGATTGATGGAAAGGACATTGAATTAAGCTATAAAGAATTTGAGCTATTGGCATATTTCCTGGAAAATCAGGGAATAGCTCTTTCCAGAGAGAAAATTCTAAATAATGTATGGAATTATGATTATTTTGGTGATGCAAGAACCATTGACACTCATGTGAAGAAATTAAGGAGTAAGATGGGAGAAAAAGGAGATTACATCAGGACAATCTGGGGAATGGGATATAAATTTGAAGTGACATAATCGTTAGAGGTGAGTGAATGAAACATTCCATAAAGGCGCGTTTTGCCATAGTATTTGTCTGTCTGATGGCATTTGTTCTTCTGACTACCTGGTGCGTCAACAACTGGTTTTTAGAGGGATTTTATACCAGAGCCAAGGTCCATATACTGGAAATGGCCTATACAGAGATTGATCAGGTAGTCGCCCAGGCCAATGAAAGCGGAAAAGGAATTATCGAGTATTACCATGATTCCTATGATCCCGATTTTAAAAATGAGGGACCCGTGCAGAAAATGTTCCGGACAATGGGCGAAAAATATAATTTGATGATGATTTTAATCGACAGTTCAACTGACGAGTACCTGATGTCTACAAGCGGTGATCGGCAGTTCTTAAAAAACAGGGTGGAAGATTACATTTTCGGCAAAGATATGCCCCAGGCCAGCGTTTTGAAAAAGCATGACAATTATATTGTTCAGAAAACTTATGATAAACGTTCAGATTCCTATTATCTGGAAAGCTGGGGATATTTTTCTGATAATAAAACCATTTTTCTTATTTCAATTCCGTTGTCGAGCATCCGGGACAGTGTGGCTTTGTCAAACCGTTTCCTGGCATATGTAGGGTCTATGGCATTGTTTATAGGCAGTTTGTTTATCTATTTTACGACCAAGCGGATCACAACTCCAATCCTTCAGCTGGCAAATTTATCTGAGAAGATGTCCAGTCTGGACTTTGAGGCGAAATACACCGGTAATGAAAAAGATGAAATTGGTGTTTTGGGCAACAGCATGAATCAGCTGTCAGACAAACTTAAGGATACAATCGGACAGCTTCGTAGTGCTAATGAGGAATTGCAGAAGGATATTGCAGAAAAAGTAAAGATCGATGAGATGCGAAAGGATTTCATTGCAAATGTTTCCCATGAGTTAAAAACACCTATAGCTCTCATTCAGGGGTATGCGGAAGGTTTAACGGAGGGAATGGCAGAAGATCCGGAGAGCAGGGATTATTACTGTGAGGTGATAATGGATGAGGCCAATAAGATGAATAAAATGGTCCGGCAGCTGTTAAATCTCACTGCGCTGGAATTCGGAAATGATGATCTGCAGTTGGAAAGCTTTGATTTAACTGAACTCATTCGTGGAGTGATTGGATCTGCAGGCATTTTGATTCAGCAAAAGGAAGCGAATGTGAAATTGGAGACCTTTGATACCATCCGTGTCTATGCTGATGAATTTAAAATAGAAGAAGTGATTACCAATTATTTAAATAATGCACTTAATCATCTGGGCGGAGAGCGGGAGATTATTATTACCGCAGAAGAGAATGGAAAAGAGGCACTTGTAACTGTATTTAATACTGGACAGAGTATACCGGAAGAAGATTTACCAAAGCTGTGGACGAAGTTTTTCAAAGTGGATAAGGCGCATACACGGGAGTATGGAGGCAGCGGCATAGGTCTTTCCATTGTAAAAGCTATTATTGACTCTCACAATAAGTCCTGTGGAGTACGCAATGTAGAAGGCGGAGTCGAATTCTGGTTTACTCTGGATTGTTATCAGGAACAGGGATAACCACTTATGCGTTCAATGATAATAGCCGATATAAATAGTGTTGGACCATGATTTCTTATGACATGTTATGTGAAAGGAGAAAGATATGGATATTGCAGCAATGAGTATGCAGTTAAGTTCTGCTAAAATTCAACAGAGTGCCAGCTTAAGCGTTACCAAAAAGGCAATGGATAACCAGGAAGCACAGGCAGCCGATCTTTTAAAGATGATGGATGCGGCAGTGCCAAACCAGATTAAGACAACTGGTTTAGGACAGTATGTTGATGTAAGAGCGTAAGAAAAAAAGTTAAGGAGCTGAACCAGTTTATTGGTTTTGCTCCTTAACTTTTTTGTATGCATGGAAAGTGAAGGTTAGCTTTGTTTTTCGCAAATCAAAAAATAACGGTCCAGGTGTTCCGTATAACCGCCTTTTTGCTCAGCCGGTGGTGCAGTTTCCAGAATCGCTCTTAACTGTGGTTTTAAATTGAGACTGATAAGAAACGGCAAAAGTTCCTGTATATTAATAAGTGTGAGGGAAGCTTTCCCGTTCAGTATCCGTTCTTCGGAAAGTTCCCGCTTCAGATGGTAAGCATAGGGATTTGATACATAAAAATATATGAAACCTCCTGTTCTAAGATGTGCCGAGCATTCTTTAAGCAGTTCTTTGTAATCGGGATAAACGGATAAATCTTTACCCAGACTTATATAGTTGTAGGAGCCTTCCGGAATATGCTTATGTGTCTCTAAAACAGAAGGAGACACAATGACAGTGCTGTTAAACGGATTTAAGTCGTCTTTCAGACCAGCGTCATTGATCAGAAATGAAAATGAACTCTTTTTCTCCCGCCTTCTAAGCTGTGTTTTAAACTTCAGCACATCTGCACCAAATCCGGGATCAATGGCCAGCATGGAAACGTCCGCAGGCTGCTGTGGGATGGTAGGCTCAATGTGAGATAACTGGTAGGGATCATAACAAAAGTTATTTCCCCAGGGATCAATGCCATATTTTGTCTGAAACAGCACTCTGCCGTTGAAAATGGTCCTGTTTTTGATCTGGTCAGCCTTACCAGAAATACTTCCATAATGATAACACCAAGTATCCAGACAGAGAATCTGCTGAAAGCCAGCTCTTCTCGCACGCAGACTGAAATCATCATCCCAGAATTCCATAGTGTGGAAATAGCGGTCCGCGAATCCAAAGGTATTCACCTTCTCCACATCATACAATGCGATTACTGGCATGAGTCTGCACCGCTCTTCCCAAAGGTATGGACAGGGACGGTTATGGGCTTTTGCTACTTCCTCTGCGTTTTCCGGTGTAAATTCGGCAATCATGCCCTGACGGTTGCTGGTGTTTGGCGTACTGGGGACAGACATGACTGCGTTAGGGTAAAACTGTAGGCAGGTGAGCAGATTATCCAGCCAATGTTCTGTAAGAATGGTGTCGTTATTGACAAATGCTGTATATTTTCCTTCACAAACCCGGAATAAGAGTGAAAAGATCATTGCTTTTACATTTTCCTTCAGATTTATTACCTTCGTTATTCCCAGACTTTCAAAGTATTCTTCAGTCCCATCGGTGGAGCCGTCATTTAACAAAATCAGTTCACAGGGGTATTTGGTGAGGTCGGTATTTCGAAAGAGACTCTCCAGACATCTTTTGGTATATTCCAGTTTGTTGAAAACAGGTATCATAATGGAAATAAGATATTTTTCACCTCTGTTGCTGTAGGTGTTTTTGTGATTCTCCGCAAATTCAGTTTCATAGTATTCCTTCATTTTTTCTTTATCAGGATAGATGAGAGTCCAGAAGTAGGTGTCTTCCAGCCATTCCTGAAGAAATGGAATCAGCTGATATTCTGTCAGTGCGGCGGCTTTTTCCCGGTTGCTGCTTAAACTCAGTGATGTAAGCCGGTCAACAGTGCTGCTTACGTTGTGGTACATGGCCTGGAAAGAGATTGGTATATTTTGTATTGCAGGGTTGGTTATTGCAGGTTCTAAGTCAGCGATCAGGAATTCCATTATCTTTAGCTGACTGATCAGGAGGCGGTCTTCCTGATGGGGCAGCATGGGAAGCAGGGTTGTGGCTATATGCAGTAGGAAATTCTGGTTTTGAATTACCCGCTTCCAGAAATTTATTGGGTCATCGTAAGAAATTGTATCTATGTCTAAAAGTTTATGCGTCATAATAGATTCCTTCTTAAATATAAGGCGGCGTCAGGTAAGAAAAAAGGTTTAATGACGCTGCCTGGTATACAGGTTTCACTTTATTATATGGCTGTTGTCCGGGTTCTTTGAATTTTTAAAAAATATTTTAAATTTCTACAAAAAATGACTTAACTTTTTAAGCCTCCCACTCGATAAAGTATGTGAAAGGAAGATGATGATGATTTTCTTCTGCAAAGCGGTTTTAACCTGATTTTGCGGCGGCAGTTCATTGGACAGGCTTCTTGAAGACACAAGTGTCAGATTTTTACGAAACCCGCTAAGCGGCCGGTACCCCGCTGAGGTTTCAAACATCTTAACGCTTATCTGGAAAACCAGAAAGCGTCCTATCATCCAGGGAAAAGGATTTCCCTGATACATATTCAAGGAGGAAAAACACATGAGAATTCAGCACAATATCGCAGCATTAAACTCTTACAGACAGTTAGGAAGCAACAACGGTGCAGTATCTAAGAACCTTGAGAAATTATCTTCTGGTTACAGAATTAACCGCGCAGGTGATGACGCAGCTGGTCTTGCTATTTCTGAGAAGATGAGAGCACAGATCACAGGTCTTGAGACAGCTTCCAAGAACGCAAACGACGGCATTTCTTTAGTTCAGACAGCTGAAGGTGCTTTAACAGAAGTTCACTCTATGTTAAACCGTATGGTTGAGCTGGCTACACAGTCTGCAAACGGAACTTATCAGGATAACGTTGACCGTGAGAACCTTAAGAAAGAGGTTGACTCTTTAAAGAGCGAAATCGACCGTATTTCTGAAGGTACAAACTTCAATGGAATCAACCTGTTAGATGGCAGCCTTGGTAAGACAACAGGTGCACCAACTACTATGGTTGTGGTTGGAAGTACTCTTGGAGCTTCAATTGTAACAAGTGTAGCTGGTGCTTCTCTTGCTGTGGATGACCCAAATACAGTTACCCCCAATGAATCTCAGTCTGTTGGAATTACTGCTAACGCAGACACAATTATAGTTACAGTTACTAATAATATAGATGGTTCCTCAAAAACTTCAGTTCTTGATCTTAAGGATATAACTACAAGAACTAATGGAGCAAGTGCTGGAACTGCTTTAGCAGGTGGTACTCTGGCAGCAGGTGAGACAGCAAATATTGATTTAACAAGTGTAGGACTTGGTACAATTGGTATTACTGGAACAGGCGCAGGAGTGAATGCTGGTGCCCTTGCAGGTGCATTAGGATCTGGTACTGCAATTACTGGTCAGGGAACCAATCCTGGGGCAACTATAGGTAGTGGTTTGACATTGCAGATTGGAGACTCAGGAGAAAGCTTTAATAATCTGACTGTAAGTGTTGGCTCCATGAGTTCTAAAGCGCTTGGTCTTGACAGTGTAGATGTTCAGACTCAGAGCGGTGCACAAGCTGCTATTAAGACAATCAAGAGTGCAATTAATACTGTATCTTCAACCCGTGGTGACTTAGGTGCTTTACAGAACCGTCTTGAGCATACAATCAATAACTTAGGCGTAACAACTGAGAATATGTCTGCAGCTGAGAGCCGTATTCGCGACGTTGACATGGCGAAAGAGATGATGAACTATACTAAGAATAACATTCTGGTTCAGTCTTCTCAGGCTATGCTTGCTCAGGCAAATCAGCTTCCTCAGGGTGTATTACAGTTATTAAAATAATATAAGACTACTGGATTGTAAAAAAATTATCCCTCGAAAAGATTGGTTCTTTTCGAGGGATATTCTATAGAATTAGTGAGGTTCCTGACATGGTACATTCTGTACGGCTATCTCAATGTATGATAGTCAAAAATGAAGAAAAGAACATCAGGAGGGCATTAGAGTGGGGCAAAGGAACTGTTTTTGAGCAGATTGTTGTTGACACTGGCTCTAATGACCGTACTGTTGAAATAGCCAGGGAGATGGGGGCTACAGTTTATCATTTCACGTGGATTAATGATTTCTCTGCAGCAAAGAATTTTGCAATTAGTAAGGCAAAAGGTGATTGGATTGTGTTTTTGGATGCCGATGAATACTATTCACAGGATAGTACAGCAAAGATTATTCCCATACTGATGCGTATTGAAAACGGGTCTGATAAAAAAGCAAGGCCGCATGCAGTAAGAAGTTCACTGGTTAATTTAGATGATGACGGTCGAGCTTTTTCGACAGGAATACAGGACAGAATATTTCGTAATACTTCGTTACTGTGTTACCATAATCGAATTCATGAGACCTTGTATAATAAAGATGATAGTGATGTGATTGTAGTAGATGCATCAAAAGAACTAACAATATACCATACAGGATATACAAGACAGGTATATCGGGAATCAGATAAACTACAGCGTAATATTCGTATACTAAAAAACGAAGTTGCAGAACGTCCGGATGATTATAATGCATGGTCGTATCTGGGTGATGCTTTGTTTGCGGTATACTTGTTTGGTGAAGCAGAGCAGGCATATCGTTGTGTGATTGATAATGCAGACCGGGTTCTTTCGGAAGCTAGAAAAGAGGCGGCTTTCTGTAGTTTAATTAAGTTAAAATACATAAGCAATACAGGAACTGAAGAAGAACTATTGGATATATATGATAAAGCAAAGCTTTCAGGGTGTGTATCGCCTGATTTGGAGTATTGGTTAGGATATTGGCATTATAAAAATTATATTAAAGAGGGTGCTGTTTTATACTTTGAAAAAGCATTGCAGTTGCTTGACCAATATCAAGGTGGTAGCTTTTTAGATATAACAGGTGGTCTGGTGGAAGTGTATCAAATGTTATTTTGTACTTATCGGGAATTAGGACTGGTTTCTAACATGATTCGGTATGGTGTACTGGCTCTTAGATTAAACTTATATCAAATGCCCATCCTTCAGGATATTATACACCTTTTAGTGAAGGAGAATGGAGAGATACAATCCGCAAATCTTACATTTGATTTTCTGCAAAAACTTTATGATACTACTTCTTTGAAGAATAAATTATTTTTATTAAAAGCTTCTAAGATGGCAGACTTTCCTGCTTTAGAAAATAAAGTATATGAGTTATTTTCGGTTGAAGAAAAAGAAGCGTTGGAAAATATTGATTAATATCTTAATATAATTTTTTCATAGTTCGGGAGGAAGTCAGTTGGAAAAACACAATTTATTTTGAATATTACGGTTACACTTCGCTATAAACTTTATGTGACCGATATTGCTAAATAGATACTCCTCCACATTTTGAGAAGGAGTATTTATTTGATGTGATTGACCGTTGCTTTTCTATTGTTGAATGGTTTCAGTTAAGTGGAGGGGAACCTTTACTACATAAAGATTTTGGAGAAATTTTTGACAAGTCGATGCAGTATAGAGATTGTTTTCATAAATTAGGTATTTTTACAAATGGTGCTTTATTACCAAAACAAAATTTGATTAACCAGATTATTAGTTATGGCTGTAATTAAAAATTTATGATTATGAGAAAAATTCTCCTAAGGCTAAAGAATTTACAGCTACACTTGAAAATGCGGGAATACCGTATGATATTAAGGATTACAGCGGTCTAGCCCAACATGCAGGAGGCTGGGTTGATTATGGAGATTTTATAAACTAGTTATGGGTAATGGATCAAGTGACAACGTTTTGCTCATAATGATAAGCGGATTATACTTTTGCAAAATATCAGTAAGAATCAGTGGTTTGAGGGCAGTAAATGGCTTGATTTCTTATGGAATCATAATGAAGATGATTACTTTTGTATATTAGATGCAGATAACGAATATAAATTTTTTCATTTTATGAATTAACTGAATGCATTGTAAGGAAAAAATTGGATGAAGCATTCAATTTAATTTAGAAGTATGATAGAGAGAAGAAGATATTCCGGAAGTATATGTGGAACAATTTTTAGATCTGGGTCTCAGTCTATCTGCGAAATTAGAAAAAAATAAAGATTTTATTTACTTAAAAAAATAAATATCCAATATCTAATAAATGAATCAAAGCCTGAATTCGCATTAGAAGAACTTTCAGACTGGGATAAAATACTTCCAGAGGATGTTGACTTTGCGCTGTTCAGATCTTTATTAAACAAATAGCGAAAATGGTACAACGCCGGTAATCTTGTTGTTTCAGCAGCCGGCTGCCAGGGAGGATTTATGATCTCAGTAATAATGTTGACTTATAACAGAGAATTACTTGTTGGAAGAGCGATTGAAAGTATACTGACACAGAGCTTTCGGGATTTTGAATTTATCATAGTTGACAATGGTTCAACTGATCAAAGTGGTAAAATAGCAGACGAATATGCTCAAAAGGATTCTCGCATTCGTGTTATTCATCGGGAGAGAGGAAATATTGGAAGTGGCCGAAACGCAGGAATGAGTGTGGCTCAGGGGGATTATATCACGTTTATTGATGACGATGATTGGGCTGAGCCGGATTTTTTAGAGTTCTTGTTTAATTTGGCAATCGAAAATAGTGCAGATGTAGCTATTTGCGGAGCAGCAGATAAAAATTTTGATGAAAAGAGAGTCATGAGTGCGGAGGAAGCGCTTATTGAATTAATGTGGAGAAGACGTTATAATATGGCATTTCCTACAAAGCTATTTCATCGTGAGCTTGCTAAAAAACTCAGGTTTCCTGAATCTGGAAAGTATGATGATATTGCATTGATGTATAAATTACTTGCACTGGCAGGCAAGGTGGCATATCATGGTCTTCCTAAATATACTTTTTACCGGCATGATGGTAATATTTCGGCTTGGACCACCAATCATAGTCTCCTTACACCGGAAACTCTTGCGGAGTATCTAGACGCATATAGGACACGTACACAGTGGCTGTGTGAGTTGTTTCCTGAAAGTGCGCCTGCTTTTTGCTACTTTGAATGGTCTTTTATGATTTCTATGGTAGAAAAAATAAACCGGTTAGAGATAAGCGGCTGCGAAAAACTGCTTAATATAATGATTAAAGAGTTAAGAGAGAAACGAAGAGAGTTTATGGAAGGAAACTATATACTTGAGTTTGAGAAAGATTGGATGCAGAAATATGTTTAAAGGGTAAGAGTAAATTAAATGCGAATATCCTTCCTATAGATTTTGTTCCATAATTATAGATAAGAAATGCAAGAGTTGTGATTGATATAAGAATTTAATAGAGTGTAGGTGAATGAACACGTATGAGAGACTTTGCTGAGGAACTTTCAGAAATTAAAAAAATATGTAATAGTAAAGAATATAAATATGAAATTCAAAACACGATGAATATTTTATCCCAAAAGCCTATCGTTTTATACGGTGCGGGTGAATTAGGATATTCTGTTTATATAACTTTAAAACAGCATGGTGTTGATGTGTCTTGCTTTTGTGATAAAAATAAATATGGCGCACATGAAAAAACTGGATTACCCATTATTGCTCCAAAGGCACTTAAAAATGAGTATTCAGATACAAATATCATTATATGTTCCGTAAATTATGCAAATGAAATGAAACAAGAATTAAATATGCTCGGAATAAATCCTAAAAGGATATTTGAACGAGGTTTTTTGAATCTGCACGAAATGACTCCCAGGTCGATTGAACCATACCTTGAAGGTTATGAACGTGCATATTACTTATTAGATGATGAAAAATCAAGACAAGTTTTATTAAATAGAATAAGGCGTTGTCTCTTATCTTCTTCACTTTTACATTCGACCCCTATACTTCAGTATTTTGACCCTGAAATCATAACTCTTGGCTGTGACGAAGTTTTCGTCGATGGTGGTATGTATGTGGGGGATACTGCCGAGCAGTTTTTCAAATATGTTAACGGAAATTATAATCATTACTATGGTTTTGAACCAGATGTAGAAAATTCACATAAGGCAAAGAAAAGCCTGCAAGGAAAGAGCAATATAACTATTATTGAAAAAGGCTTGTGGAGTAACGAAACACAACTTTGTTTTAGTGGAAGTTTCGAAAGCAGTTCCAAATTAGATAATTGTGGTGCCAGTGTTGTCGAAGTGACATCACTTGACATATATTTCAAAGATAAAATTCCGCCTTCATTTATAAAAATGGATGTAGAAGGAGCAGAATTAGAATCACTGAAAGGTTCTCGTAATTTAATAATTGAAAACAAACCTAAACTGGCTATTTGTGCATATCACAAACCTGAAGATATTTATACATTGCCAGAGTTGATAAAAACTTATCGTGATGATTATAAATTCTTTCTTAGGCACTATTCTGATTCGATTTATGAAACTGTATTATATGCTATTTAATACGTGGAGGTTTTTAGCATGGCCCAAATAAAAGAATCATATAATACTGAACGGTTGTGTCTTGGTGAGAAATTACCTTTAGATACACCATTATCGGTTATTATTGATTTAAGTGAACGTTGCAATTTTAGATGTAATTATTGCTTTCGCTCTGGCGAAAAAAACGAAAGCTGGGGATATACGGTTAAAAATGAATTGATGACAATGGAAGTATTTGAAACTGTAGTCCAGCAGATTTCACAGTTTCCGCAACCAATAAAAGTAGTATCACTTTCAGGACATGGCGAGCCGCTTTGCAATCCTAATATAGCCAGAATGATTAATTTGTTGAGAGTATCTACAACGGTTGAGCGTATAGAAATGCACACAAATGCATCATTGCTTACGGAGGAAAGTATTGTAAAAATCCAGAAAGCGGGACTTTCCCGTATTGTTGTGTCGCTGCAAGGATTGGATTCAAGCACATATGAACATGTTTGTGGCGCAAAAATAAATTGGGAAAAATTTTATAATAACCTGAAGAGACTTTATGAAAATAAAGAAGAGTTGGAAATACACATTAAAATTTCAGAAGCAGCACTTGATAAAAATCAGTATTCCAGAGAGGAAGAAAAGTTTTACAAACTTTTTGGAGACATAGCGGATTCTATTTTTATTGAAAAAGTAACACCTCTTTGGAAAAATATTAAGTTTGATATGGATGAAACAAAGAACAAATTTGGAGGAGATCTTGGACAAATAAATTATTGTCCGATTGTGTTTTATAAAATTTGGATAGCACCGGATGGTGAAATATTTCCTTGTACAGCTTTACCGCCACCAATCAGTCTTGGTAACGTACGCGATACTTCATTACAAAATGCATGGAATAGCATAGAAAGACGTAATTTTTTAATAGAACATTTGCAATTAAATAGATATAATTATTCACTTTGTAAAGATTGCTTTGTTCCGGTTAATACTGTTGTTTCAAAAAAAGATATTATCGACTCGTATAAAGATGAAATACTAAGGCATTTGGAGGAATAAAATTATGACTGAAAAAATTAACTATGCATGGCCTGTCACTTCAGAAAATGCGAGTGTATATAATTATTTTTTGAAAAAAATCGAAAATATTAAAGGCCTTTTGTCAGATAAGAGAATTGGCATTTTTGGCTCAGGTATCCGTGGATGCTGCATCTTGAAAATATTAGAGATGAACGGGTTTAAAAATATTATTTTCATAGATAACAATACAGAAAAACAAAATAATTTGATAAATGATTATGATATTGTATCATTTGAAGAAGCACTAAATTATAAACAAGAACAAGTTTTTCTTGTATCTCCAGAAGGCTGTAATAAAATTCATGATCAATTAAGAGAGGCTGGGTTACAAGAAAATAAGGAGTGGTTTTCTTTTAGCGTATCAGCTTATGATAGTTATATTGAGGAATACAAACGACCGCTCCAAGATTACCTTTTGGTGATGGGAGATTGTGCATTCACACATATAGCTCTCGATGATAGTAATTTTGATTCGCTGGGCACTATGATTAGAAATAAAGCAGGTGAAGCTAGTTGCAAGGTTCTTGATATGCATGGCATGGGGCAACAAGCCTATTATCATATTGCACATTCTTTAATTGAATGTAATCAAAAGCCATCCGCATTTTTACTTTTATTAATGATAGAAACGATGGCACCAAAAGTTCCTATCATGCCTCGAACCCAACATCCTTGGTTAATTAAATCTCTTTCAGATATTTCAAATAACAGAGAATTTTCAGAATACGCAAAACTTACACAAGAGCGTTTTGAGCGTTTTCAAGTAGAAGCATTTTCCTCTTTTGATAATAAAATAGGAAAAGATACCGAAAAAGAAAAACTTTACATGAATATCAACTATTTATTTAAATTTAGAGAGACAACTGAAGGGGTTGTTTATCTAAAAAAAACCATAAGAATGATGAATGAAGAAAATATTCCTGTTATCCTCTACATCCCACCTGTTAATTATTTTCAGGGTGAGCGATTATTTGGGGCGGATTTCAAACAAAAATACGAAACAAACTTTATAAAGTTATATGAAACTTTGGAGAAAGACAATTTAAAATACGAAGTTGTCGATGCCAGCTATTTATTGGAATTGGAAGATTTTGCAGCACCGAATACTATAGACGAAACATGTAACTATAACGGAAGATTGAAATCAATTCAATATCTCAGTAAGTTTGCACCATTAAATAGATATTGATTGCAATTTGCAAAAAATTGAAGGTTAGGGATAGTGACATATGTTCAACAATATTATATTTTATTTAAAAAATTCAGCGAAGCGTTTTCCAGATAAAGTAGCGTTTAGAGATGGTGAAAAGGAAATTACTTTTTCTGAACTAGATAGAAATGCACGCCTGTTAGCCAGTAATATAAATTACAGGCTGAATGGTTTGGTAAAGCAGCCCATCGGTATATATCTGCCCAAAGGTGTTGATGCTGTTATCGCTTTTATGGCTACGATATACAGTGGCAATTTTTATACACCAATTGATCCAACTATGCCAAGGTTACGATTGGAAAAGTTGTTGGGAATTTTAAATCCTGCGATGATTATAACAAATAATAAATACAAAAATGATTTGTTATCTGAATCGATTTTAATTGATGAAATCAAACCAGAGGGCATGGATGATAATTTACTTGACAGTATTGCAAATGAGGTAATAGATACAGATATCCTTTATGTCATGTTCACATCTGGTTCAACAGGTGACCCCAAAGGCGTAATTATTAGCCATAGAGCTGTCATTGATTATATCGACTGGCTAACAGATGTTTTTGAATTTAACGAAAGTACTATATTTGGTAATCAGGCACCGTTTTCTTTTGATAATTCTGTTCTTGATCTATACAGTACTATTAAGAATGGGTGTGAAACAGTAATTATACCTGAGGAAATGTTTTTATCGAGTAGAAGATTATGTACATTTATCAATGAAAATAAGATAAATACTATTTTTTGGGTTCCATCTGCGATGATATTAGTGGCAAATTCACATATTTTAGAAAAAGTATCTATGAATCAACTAACTAAAATTATGTTTGCTGGAGAGGTTATGCCTACAAAACAGTTAAACGTATGGCGGCGTTTTGTACCTAACGCACTATATGCAAATCTTTATGGCCCCACTGAAATAGCAGTTGACTGTACATATTATATAGTAGACCGTGAGTTTGGTGATGAGGAAAGCCTGCCAATTGGAGCCGCTTGTAAAAACACTGATGTTTTAGTGTTAAATGAAAAAGATGAATTGGTTTCTGAGGGAGAAATAGGAGAGTTATGTGTACGAGGAAGTTGTCTCGCACATGGTTATTATGGGAATCCTCAGAAGACAAAAGAAGTATTCGTTCAAAATCCTCTTAATCATAAATATCCCGAAAGAATCTATCGAACTGGTGACCTGGTGAAATACAACGAGTATAAAGAAATAATTTATATTGGAAGAAAAGATACTCAAATAAAACATCGTGGATACAGAATTGAACTCGGTGAGATCGAAACAGCGGTATCGTCTGCCTTGGAAATTGAACAATGTTGTGCTATATATGACAACGCTAACAAGCAAATAGTTATCTTTGTAACGCCAGAAAATATTAATAAAAATGCACTGTATGCACATATAAAAAGCATGCTTCCCAATTATATGCTGCCAGGATTAATCGTATCTAGGGCATCAATGCCGCTAAATCTAAATGGTAAAATCGATAGATTAGCTTTAACATACAGTTTGAAGGAGATATTATGAAGAAACTAATAATGGATAGAGTTTCGTGCCATGTAACGGCTAAATGTAATCTTCGTTGTAAAAAATGTGCAGTTTATATCCCAAAACTTTATGAAAGCGGAAATGTACCAGAATACAGCATAGATGATATTAAGAAAAGCTTTAGAATTTATTTTAGTTTGGTTGAACAAGTAAGATTGATTTCTTTAACTGGTGGTGAACCGCTTTTATATCCTCATTTGTCTGAGTTAATAGAATATTTATTAGAATATGAGAAATCGTTTCAAAAATTGGAAGTGTTTACGAATGGAGCGACTGCTATTTCAGATATGCTTTTGAAGACTATGTCAAAATCTGAAAAGGTATCTCTTTTCATTGATAATTACGGACCTAAAATATCAACAAAAGTTGATGAAATTGAGCAAAATTGTAAAAAATTCAATGTCAAATATAATATTCGAAATTATTCTGGCGAGGACGTCTACTTGGGCGGCTGGGTAGACAGAAGTATATTATCTGAAAAATTAGACGATGAAATAGCAAAGGAACATTTTACTAAATGTGTTGTGGCAAAACCAGGTGGTCGATTATTTACCATTTTTGGCAGGTTGTTAGCGTTTTGTGCAACACCATATTGCGGTTACCGAGTAGGGAAAATACCTGAAAAAGATGTGTTGTGTATTGATTTGTGTGATGATAACACAACGCTTGAGGAAATGGGCAGTAAGTTATTTGAAATGGATAAGGTTGAATTTAATCCAGGCTGTGCTTGGTGCAATGGCTTAGGCATTTATAAAGACGTAGAAAGGTTTACTCCAGGAGAGCAGGTGGAAATTGATGGGTGATAGAATTCTTAATCGTTTAGCGATTCATCTTACATGGAAATGTACATTAAGATGTGAAAAATGTGGAGCATTTATACCGGAGTCATATGAAAAAAAACTTGATTATGATTATGATTATGATGAAATTATACAAAGTTTAACCACCATATTTGCAATAACCGATACAATAAATGTTATCACACTTACAGGTGGTGAGGCAATTCTACATAAAAATATTGTTGAAATTTGTGAGTTTTTACTTAAAAATGAAAACAAATTTAACCGTTTAGATTTTCAAACAAATGGAACTATACCTTTTTCCGAAAAGCTTTTGAAAGTCATGGCTAAGTCAAGTAAGTTTAATTTGTTTATTGACCATTACGGTCCTGATATTTCTACAAATGTTGAACAAAATACATTGCTTTGTTCAACATTAGGGGTGAAATATCAAGTACGTAAGTATTTTGGTGAAGATGCCCATATGAACGGTTGGATTGATTGGTCTCCTAGAAAAGAAAAGATTGATATGGAAACAGCAAAAAAACAGTTCCTAAAGTGTGCGAATGGGCAGCCAACGAAGCGTCCATTTGTTTTATATGGCACTAAATTGACATTATGTGCTATGCCATTTTGCAGATACCGTGTAGGCTGGCAGCCGTTAGAAGATATATTAATGCTGGATTTAGCAGACGAACAATTGTCATTAAAAGAGAAAGAAATCCGCTTGTTGGAAATGCACAATACAGAATTCAACCCAGGGTGTCAATATTGTTACGGATTAGGTGTTGATCCAAATGCAGAACGCTTTCAAGCAGGAAAGCAAATAGAAAATAATCATTACTTGAATATAGTAAAATTAATAAATCAAATTAGCCCATATGTTGAAATAAATAAAAACACACAATTGTTAGATGAGGGTATTTTAGATTCAATGGCAATCTTGGGATTTATTACACTATTGGAAGACGAGTTTGAAATTGATATTCCTGATGATGAAATAAAACGTGAAAATTTTGCATCTATTAAGAGCATAAGTACCTTAATTCGTAATTTGAAAATAAAAAGTGAAAAAAATGATAATTGAGCCTAGAGATTCAGCCCAATTAGTAGCCACTTTGAAAGCTGCTCCCCTTGTTTTATATGGAATGGGTGGTGCGAGTGTTCTCATTGCAAAGTGGTGCGACGAGAATAAAGTGGATTATGTTTTTGCCGATCAGGATATCCGCAAAAGACAAACGAGAGTAGATAAAATTGTTATTTCACCTGAAAGATTAAGAAAAGATTATCCTAATGCAAATATTGTGATATCTTCGATAATTTATTACGATGAAATCGAGAAAAAGCTATTAAGCTTAGGAATAGATCAAAAACATATTTTATCTTATGATTTATTTATGAAAGATAACGTTACATGGAAAGATTTGGAATATAAGATTCCATGGGGAGAACATATTGGTCGGGTAAAAATGATATCTGAGTGGGTCTCCGATGATGCACAATCTGTTGCAGACTACGGAGAAGGAAAACTAAGTTTAAAAAATTTTATAAACCCAGGTATAATATACTATCCTATTGATTATATTAAGCGTTCAAATGAAACGATTCTTTGTGACTTTAATAATGATGAATTTCCAAAACTACAAACAGATATTTCTGTTTGTACTGCAACATTAGTTTTTATTACGAAAGCAGACTCCTTGCTAAATCATATATGTAAAAATACATCTCGAATCATCATACTTTCATATGTTACAATTGATATTTTTTCTAATATAAAAGGCAGACGTGCCTCAGGATATGTTAATGATTTTACACAAGAAGACATTGTGAATATCTGTTTAGCACACGGATTTATTTTAAAAGAGAAACGCTCAGACCCCTCAAACAAAATTGACACTTTATTTTTATTTGAAAAAACTAAAGTAGGAGAAATTTAAATGATAATCAAACCTGAAAATCCCCAACATCTTATTAACTTCCTTAAAGCAGCCCCACTTGTCTTATATGGAATGGGTGGTGCCGGAATGCGTATTGCAAAATGGTGTGATGAAAATAAAATAGATTATATTTTTGCAGACCGTGATGCTGAAAAAAAACAACAATTGGTAAACAATGTAGTTGTGTCCCCGCAAGTACTAGAAGTAGAATACAAAAATGCAAATATTGTTATCTCTTCTATTATCTATTTTGATGAAATTAAAAAAGAACTATTAAAACTTGGGGTTAATGAAAAACGTATTGTGTCATATAATTTGTTTATGCCTCAAGATATTGTTTGGTCAGACTTAGATGAAAATATTGATTGGGATTTAATGCGTTTTCGTGTTGAAATGTTTTCGGAGTGGATTACATCAGAGATACGATCTGTTAGTGACTATGGTGCTGGGAAAATGTTTTTACAAGAATACTTGAATTCAGATGTTAAATATTTTCCTATAGATTATATAAGACGCAATGAACAGACAATTTTGTGTGACTTAAATTTAGGAGAGTTTCCAGAGATTCAAACGGATGCTACAGTTTGTTCTGGTGTCCTTGAATTTATCCATACTGCTGAAAAATTATTAGAACATGTATGCAGGAATACAAATAAAATGGTTATTCTTTCATATCTTACAGCAGATCAATTTCCAAATATCGAAGGAAGAAGAGCTTCTGCATATGTTAGCGATTTGACCGATAAACAAATTGTAGATTTAATGGAATCAAATAATTTCTACTTAGAAAAAAAACTTCCTGATCCGATCAACAAGGCATGTACCGTTTATTTGTTTAAGGCAAGACCCAATATGTTACTGAATTTTCTCAAAGAGCAAGAGAAGATGTAGTCTTATTATAAAGAGGAGAATTTAAATGATAATTAGACCGAATAATCCAGAAGAGCTTGTATGTTTTTTAAAGACAAAGCCACTTATTATATATGCAATGGGAGGTATAGGGCTTCGCATATCGAAGTGGTGTGATGAACAAGGTATTGACTATATATTTTCAGATAAAAATGCACTTGAATTACAGCCAACTTCAGAAAAGAAAATCATAACACCAGAAAGTATTCTCAATGAACACAAAGACGCTAATATTATTATTTCATCAATTGTATATTACAAAGAAATCATGGAAGAATTGTTACAAATAGGGATCGATAAGAAACAAATTTTTTCTTATTCTTTGTTCATGCCAGACGAAGTTTCATGGTTGGAGATGGAAGATAATAAACTTACTGACTGGGAAGTAATGAGCAAAAGATATGAGATGATTTCGGAATGGAATTGGATTCCATACGATGTAAAAACAGTGGCTGATTACGGTGCTGGCCAAAAGTATATTAAAAAACATCTTCCTGCATCTACGGAATATTATCCTATTGATTATATAGATCGGGGAGATAATACGATTATCTGTGATTTTAATGAAGGGTGTTTCCCGAATATTGTTACTGAACTTTCTGTTTGTACTGGCACATTGATGTATGTTAAACCCGCAAAAGAGTTGATTTCTCATATATGTAAACATACTTTACATACGGTTATTTTTTCCTATGTTGTACTGGAAGGATTCTCAGATCTTAATGCGCGTAGACACTTAAGTATGTGCAATGATTTCACCGCACAAGAAATCATTGATATGTTTTCTTCCAACCAGTTTGAGGTTCAAGATAGAAAAGATGACAATAAGAGCAATTTCCCCATGCCTTTATTCCTGTTTAAAAAAAAGGGAACGTGAAATGAATTTAGGAGACTTAAATGATAGTTAAACCCAATAATCCAGAAGAACTTATATGCTTTTTAAAGACAAGACCATTTATTATATATGGTATGGGGTATGTAGGTAAACTCATAGCAGAATGGTGCAATTTAAATGAAGTAACGTATACTTTTTGTGATATTAATGCATATAAGATGGAAAAACAAACGAACCAAGAAGTCATTTCACCAATTCAACTTATGGAAAGATATTCCGATGCAAATGTCGTCATAGCGTCAATCAATCATTATGAAGAAATCAAATTCAATTTAATGCAAATAGGATTTGATGACAACAACATATTTTCTTATTTACTTTTTTGGCCAAAAAAAATATCGTGGAAAGAATTGGAGGAAAGTGTCGATTGGAATGCAGTAAAAGAAAGAGCTAAGATTTTTGCAGGATGGGTTGATAAATCAGCTAAATCAGTTTTTGATTATAGTGCGGAAAGAAATTTTTTGAAAGAGTTTCTACCGGCAAACACTATATATTATGCTCCAGATTATATTAATTACAATGAGAATATGCTATTTGCTGACGTTGTTAGGGTAAATCAATCCATTCAAGCTGAAGTTTCATCATGCTTAGCGGTATTGATGAGTTTTGAAAACCCGGAAGAACTAATTGAACATATTTGTAATTCAACTTCAAAGTCAATTATACTGTCATATGTAACACTAGAAAAATTACCCGATACTAATTTTAGAAGAAGTATAAACTATGTCAATGATTTTACAGAGGATCAGCTAATAAATATGTTATTTGAAAAAGGTTTCTTGCTTAAAAAGAAGGCAGTTGATCCTTTTGACGAAGTACATACAGTCTATTTATTTGATCGAAAAAAGTAACTTTTAATTGGAGAAATCGTATGGTTATTAAAGTTGAAGATATAGAAGAATTGAAAAAAAAATTAACATTGAAACCACTTATCTTGTATGGAATGGGAACCATTGGAATGGAAATTTCATATTGGCTGGATTCACAACAAATTGAATATACCTTTGTAGACAGAAATGCCATAGAAAAGCAAAAGTTAGTTGACAAACCAGTTGTGACACCTGAAAGCTTAAAAACCGACTTTATGAATGCGAATATTATAGTTTCAACAAATATATACTTTGATGAAATTAAAACAAAATTGCTAGAAACTGGATTTAGTGAAAGCCAAATTATACCATATACTTTGTTTGTACCACAAAATATCGTTTGGCCAGACTTGGAAGATAATATAAACTGGGATTTAATGAAACCTAGTGTTGAGCTGTTTTCAAAATGGATTGATGAAAATATGAAGTCAGTTGTAGACTATGGTGCTGGACAAATGTATTTAAAGACTTTTCTATCGAAGGATGTAAAATACTATCCGATTGATTACATGAAACGTTTTGACGATACAATAGTATGTGATTTAAACAAGGGTAATTTTCCTGATTTGCAAGCAGATGTGGCCGTCCTTAATGGAGTGCTGGAATTTTTGATAACAGCTGAAGACTTAATAAAACATGTTTGTGAAAAAACTAAAAACATGATTATTATATCTTATATGACTGTCGATAAATTTCCCAATATAACTGGTCGACGTACCTCGGGATACCTCAGTGATTTGACTGAATTGAAAATCATTCATTTACTTGATGATGGCGGATTCAAATTAGTCAAAAAAGAATCAGATCCATTGGATAACACAGATACAATCTATCTATTTGAGAAAAAATAAGGGGTGCAAGATGAAATACGCCAACTTTTGCGATACAGGCAGAAATAATATAAATATTGGTGATTATTTGCAATTTTTGGCAACGGATTATTTATATAGCCTGTTAGATATATCACCAGATGAAATTGTTTATTTAGGTTTTAAAGAATTGGAGAATTACAATGGAGAGGAAGTTGTTTTTCCTTTTTGCTATTCAATTATTGATTTTGTAGTGAATGGAAAAATTGCTATTTCAGAGAAAATTAAACCTGTTTTTTTTTGTGTGACGTTATCAACAATAGATAAATTCATGGATTTAGATGAATTTCTTAGTGATGAGTACAATTTCAAATATCTTCTTGAACATTCACCAGTGGGGTGCAGAGATGAAATAACTTACAATATATTGACAAAATACTCCATACCTGCCTATATTAATGGGTGTATGACTGCAGTATTTCCAAAATATTCAGGTGATTCAGGTAAAAAAGTTATTTTCGTAGATGCACCTAAAGCTTTATTACCATTAGTGCCGGATTCTTTACTCGATGATTGTGAGTTTTCTACACAACAATATCATTTCAGTGACTCTGATATAACTGACTATCGTAAAATTTTTAACTTTGTAAAAACTAAATATGATTATTACAAAAAAAATGCAAAAATAGCTATTACTTCACGTTTGCATGTTGCACTCCCGCTAGCTGCATATGGAATCCCTGTTGTCTTAGCAAAAGATAATGTAGATGGAAGATTTTCTTTTATTGAAAAATATATTTCAATTTATGACAAAGATAACTACTATAAAATTGATTGGAATCCTAGTGTCCAAGATTTTGAAGGAGTAAAAGAACTGCTTATTCGACATGCTTTAGGACGAATTCAAAACAATATTGACAAGGTTGTTTTAGAAAGAATGGAGCAAGAATTAACAGACTTTTTTAAACAACGTACAATTACTACAGAATATAGAGAATCACATAAGATAACACATAAGAATGGGCATAAATTTGATGAATATGCAGAAGAATTTTGGAATAAAAACGCCCCTATAAAATATGCACTTTGGGGTGTAAGCGAGAATAATTCGCTATATTGGAAGAATCATATAGAATCAAATTACCCTAATGCAAAATTAGTGGCTGTGTTTGATAGTTTTCGAGAAGGTGAACTTTTTGGACTTAAATACCAACACCCTAAAAAAATCACAGAATATGCCGATGTTTGCGTAATAGTTTGTTCGGTAGGAGCAGGGGGAGCAGCAGTGCAGCTTTTTAAAAAGTTTAATGTTGATAAAAGTCGATATTGTGTGACATCTGATTGTTTTATAACCGAGAATGATATTAGGAAAGTGAGAATTATTGCAGAATGATTTATATACGAACAGTTGCTTATAACGCAGAGCAAACACTTAAACGTGCAGTAGACAGTATACTAAATCAGACATATGGTGATTTCAAATATTACTTGTGCGATAATGGTTCTACCGATAATGGCAAAACTCGAGAAATTATCGAAGAATACGCGAAGGCTGATAATCGAATCATACCATTTTATAATGAAAAGAATCATGTTTGGGACAATAATCTCGAAGTTATAACACTTGTCCATGATATTGATGATGAGGATATTTTTTGTATCCTTGATGCTGATGATGAGTATAGTGTAACGTTTTTGGAAGAAATGCTTGCATTTATGAATGAACAGGATTTGGATATTGCGGCTTGCGGAAATGATTTTATTAATGCTGGAGACAATAAATTAGTAGGATATAGAATTTTATCTCAAAATCTAATATTACAAGGAAATGATTTTGCAAACCACTTGCCAGTATACCATCAATTTATAAGGACTATATGGGGTAAATTATTTAAAGGTAAAACAACGAAAAAGACGATTTTAGGTATTGATCCTAATGAACTTATACCACGTACATATGGCAATGATACCTTTTTTACTATGTGTGCTTTAAAAGGTGCTAACCGAGTAGGTATTTTAGCTAAATCTTTACACAAATATTATATTTCAAATAAATCCACTTCTAGTAATTTTGATCCTGATCGTATAAAATGTGATATCATTCTTCATGAGGCCGCACTTGATCTGCTCAAACCTTATGGAGTAGTCAGCTTAGCAAATTTAAATTTTTTATATGCAGTTTATTATAATGCAACTAAGGATACATTGAATGTATTAGTTAATTCTAATCGGTCAATATTAGAAAAAATGCAATTTATTCGGGAAGTATTTGTAAGCAAATATATGAATACAGTGCTGATTTATGTTCTTAATAATGATAATTTGTTTCATTATAAATTGTTACGTAAAAATCTGCTAAAATTCTTGATCACTCAGAATGATGCTCGCGGCTCAAAATGTGCCCACTTAATTGCCGAAATTATCGGGTTGATGTACATAGATTTTCAAAAATCAATTAGCAACAATTGTTTTGAGTACTTGATAATGAAAATGCCTGAACAGGTTGAATGCCTAATTAATAAGGATTATTTTAGAGTATTGAAAAACCTTGATATATGGTATAAAAAGCATAATAAGCATAATAAGGACAACCATCTAATAACAGAATTAGAGCTTGTTGCATTATCATATTTGGATACTCCTGATGATGAATTTTTTGACTTTTTAATAGAAGTTCAAAAAAAACGACCTATTTCTAGCAAGGAATTACAAGTTGATGAGCAAATTATTAAACTGCTGTCAAAATATCCTTTATTGGAGAATCTAAGCCCCAGTTTAGCACGTGATTTCAATATTCCTGTCCGTTGGGTTATGAGAAATAATATACCTCAAGCATTTGATGCTTTTATTTCTATTGATAATGTGTATGTTAATAACGCTGATTTGGAATCTTATATTATGCTAGGACAAAATCTCTCTGCTTTTGCAGAAAATATGGACGCATTTATATACTTTAAGAAAATGATGATATCCTATTTTATAAATGATTCTCGCATTGAAGAAGCAACCCTAGAATTTGATGAATATGAATCACTCTTACCTAACGATAGTGACTTTGCAGAATTTAGAAAGAAATTGCGAAAAGATGAATGATAACTATTTCATAAAATTGTAACTAGACTACCTGATAAGTACATCTATTGTAGTAACCGCTTCAAAACAAGGTGAAGTCTCATGCTGAGTCATAATAAGTATATCAGTTAGAAATAGCCTTTCTAGAAAGAGGAAAATGAAATGATATATATAATTACAACAACCCATAACTCCCATAAAATGTTGAATCGAGCTGTCGATAGCGTACTTAGCCAATCATATAGTGATTTTGTGTATTACCTTATAGACTGTGCATCAACAGATGATACAAGGGAAATGATTTGTAACTATGCATTAAAGGACAACCGAATCCGAGTGTTTTATGATAATGATAGCTCAAATATAGAAAATATACTGCCGCGTACATTTTCTGAAAATGATTATATCTGCGCTCTTGATGTCAATCATGCATACGATCCAGCATTTCTAGAAACGATGTTGCAGTTTGCGTCTGAACATGATCTAGATATTGCATGTTGTGGTAGCGATAAGTTCGGTACTGCAGAAGAAGATAATTCCACAGTAAGTGTAGACAAAACACTTGTATTAAAAGCTGAAGAATTCTCCACGTTTTTCACAGAATACTTTGAGTTTATGAAGTTTACTGAAGGCAAGCTATACAGGGCGACGTTAGGGAGTAAATGTATTGAGAAAAATAAAGATTCACTAGGGAAATGTAAAGACTTTGATGATTTTGAAAGAGTATCATCTGCGTTTCAAAACTCACAACGTGTCGGATTTTTTTCAAAAATATTGCATTATGAATATGCTAACCCAGAAGTAATCACAAACACAAAAAAATTAGATTATTTTCAAAAAGATAATCGTCGCTATGAACAAGTTTATAAATATCTTATGCAGATTAAAGCCGATTGCCCACGTAATATTGAGTTTTTACTCTATCTATACATGAACGGGCTGGAAGAAACACTTCAAACATTGCTGACAAAAACTATTAAGGATTCCGGAAAAATTGACATTCTATTTGAAATTCTTATGTGTCCAGCCTCAATAAAATTAGTATCAGAATCACAATTAGGTTCGCATTTCGGTCAATATGAGCAATGGACCGCAAGACGTAAACAGATATTTCTTACTTTGAGTGATTGGTTGCTCTCGCGTGAGGAAGTGCCGGATGAGCAGGTTGAACGTTATTGTGCTATTGGAGAAATCGCAGCCGCAATAACGGAAACTTCAGATGCATGGGTATTGTTCAAAAAAATTCGTGTGCAATTTTTGATGGAAAATAAACGCTACGGGGAAGCAAATACATATATAAAAGAACTTAGAGAGTTAATACCGCAGGATTCTGAGGTGGCTTCCATTAACTATGAATTAGAATCAATTATGTCTAAACAGTCAAAAAAAGTAGCGATTATAGGCGTAAATAATCATGGAATGATCCTTAAACAGAGAATTGACCAAAGTGGTGATGAATATAAACTTATCGTTTTCTGTGATGAGACAGGGAAAAATATAGATAAGTATTTAGAAAATAAGAAAATAGTATCATTAGAAGTTCTCACTAGAATGTATAAAAATCTAGAAATTGACACTATTATTATTGCTAATGTTTGTTATGCATATCGAGCGATACAAAATGCGCTTCGTTTACTTGGAGTTCCGGAATTCTATGTAGTAAACCAGTTTTATTACATGAGGGACGTTGAAAAAGGTGACTTGGCAAGCGAACTGATTAGAGTAGATGTCAGTAAGCCGGATTTAAAATACTATGAGACACACGTTGCAGATCATTGCAACCTAAATTGTAAGGCCTGTAGTCACTATTGTAATTTGGTTAAAGAACCTAAAATGTGCGATTTGGAACAGTATCATAAGGATGTACGGAAGCTGGGTGATCTTTGGTGGAATGTATCAAGGTTAAGGCTCATGGGTGGTGAGCCATTACTGAATCCTGAGCTGCAAGAATGGATTAAGGTTACACGTGAGGTGTTTCCGGCAGCCGATATGTCGGTTGTTACTAATGGATTACTTCTTGGCGAGCATCTGGCTCCGTTATTTGAAGTTATGAGAAACTATCGCTGTGTATTTCATATCTCGGCATATCCTCCGATCTATGAAAAACGTGAACAAGTTACTGCCCTTCTAAAAAAGCATGGTGTATATGGGGAGTGGAGCGGTGATACTATCCCGATACAATCCTTCAACAAGTCCGTTATACTGAATGAATCGTATGTTGGAGATCCTGTTGATTCGTGGACACGTAGAAAATGCGGCTCAACTATATTATGTAATTTTTTGCGTGATGGTTACCTATATCCTTGTGGTTCTGGTCCACTAAATTACATATTTGAAGATTGCTATGGGGTAAAAACGAATCAGTTATCCGATACCGAAGTATCAAAGCTCAGGATTGACTTACATAATACTAAGCTTGATGGATGGGAGCTAAATAATATACTAGATAAACCGCATGAGGCATGCAGATACTGTAACCCTGATCGAAAAATTGAAACTGTCCCTTGGACAGCACGTGGAAAATTTGATGTACCAATGAGTGATTGGGTGATCGATTGCTAAGCAAAATGCGAAAAAGTGTGTAAGTGCTCCAAAAGATGGTGTCCTATTCGGTTTTCATTATACATGATAGTAAGTGCTTCAAAGATGACGTATAATTAAATTTGCGAAATTAATTATACGTCATCAATACTGATTTAGAAGTTCTGGGTGTTTGAGATGATGTAAATGGTAAATTTACCATTTACGTTTTTGACGGGGCTGTACCACACTTTTCACATGTAGATAGCATATTAATGATGGCGTCTGAGTCTTATTGTGTCTTGGTAGTAACTAAGGCACTGGAAAACTTCAGAATTTAGTGTTTCCCTAAACCTCTTCTATCATAAAACGTTTTTTTAGATATTCAAACGTTGTTGCTGGTACCAGAGAAGGTAGAACATCAAAGTTTTTTTCTTCTATTAATCTTCTAACACGAGAAGCACTGATTGCTATACCACCGGATTCTCTTCTCGGAATTTCTATAAACTCAATCCCATATTGCGGTAAAACCGCTCGCATGGCATCGTTATATTGTCGCGTTACATTATCAAAGGGCTCCTCACCTGCAAATCGAACAGATATATTCAAACAAGGTGCAATCTCACATGCAAAAAGAGTTAAATCAAGGGATGAATCAATAATGCGATCTTGTAATTCTGCTTTATTAAAATACTCAGAGAATGTTAATGATGAGATAATAAAATTCCCGCTAGGTATTACAGTGACATTTTTTAAATCCGATGTACCCTCATCAACTAGTTTAAGCCTGTCATTAAATGAAAAAATCGATTTATCCTCTTGAACAAGAAATATCATTAAGTGATCGCACTGTAAAAGAGCTTGTTCAATCAAATAACGATGTCCCAAGGTAAAAGGGTTACAATTCATTACGATAGCGCCAATTCTAATGTAGAACAATGAGTCATAAAATTCGTAAAGTATATTTTTATATTTCTCAAGTTTATCTAGATCACTGTTATTCAATCCGGCATATTTTTGCTTAAGTTTCGATTGATTGGTAGGTATAAAATATTCATTTTCTGTCATTCTACTAAAAAAATCATGATGATTGAGACAGTCGAATATTTTATCTGCAATTAAACAGTTCCCATCTTCAGTATAATGCATCATATCGAAGAATACTTCTCCATAATTATGTGGACGGGTTGCTGCGGTAGAAAGATCAAAGAAAGGAAAACCCTCCGTTTGTTCAAAAGGGAATAAAATTATATCACCTGGTTTAGTAGGTAAAGAATTAAGAATTAAAAATTCTTCTCCGGTAGCTAAACCTGTTAAATCAGAGAGGTAATAACCATAGTTATGAACAATAAACCCTAGTTCTTCCATATGTTTATTCAGTAGCGATTGCAATTGGGATGCAATAGTCCCATTATCAGATGAACCTACTCCGAAAATTGTGCATCCTCCCAAAATAAATATGGAACGTTTGTATTCCTGGGGTTGAGATGTTGTAATTCGAATGCCATTAGAAGTATTGACGTATTTGCCGTGTGTATCTTCAAAACGACGTATACCATAAATATCCAGATACGATTTGGGTGGACTTAACACCTCTGTAATGTCTTCTTTATTAGTAAAATATTTGTTTAACGCAAACACATGTTTTTCCAGATTATTCATAATTAATCCGATGGAAAGAGAATTTTGAGTTATAAAAGTCTCAATAATACTTAAATTTTCTTTTGGAAAATTAGGCATGTTAAAACAAACAACAGTAACATCAGGATGGTTTTTTTTATAATCCTTCAAAGCTTCTATCTTTTCTGATGGTCGATGACAATTAAAATGAGAATCATATGTATCAAAACAACAAGAATCTAGAATTGTTTTTGTTACAGAATCAAACAATACAAAATTAAATCCACGCAAATTTGGAGCATAGTCTTTACCATCAATACATAGAGTAGCAGTATTTGGATTTTTATTAGCATTCCAGCCAGAACTGAAAATTTCTACATTACATTCTCCTATACAGTTTTGCCATTCTACTGTATCAGCAGGTGAAGGTGACATGCACTCCATCAAAAGTTCACCTGCATCTATAACTGCTGCATAAGCATAACGAAAACGATTGAATAAGTTTATATTTAGACCTAAATCCATAATTTCAGCAGCGGTCTCTTGCGTAAAGTACGGACCGCAAGGAGTATTATTAACAGAAATTAAAAGTGTATATCTTTTTGAAAAAGTTTTCAACAATTTTAAGTACGAAATAAAATTCTTTTCTTTTCTTAATTCATTAATCGATAATCCTTTGCCACGTAAATCATAAAAATTATCGGTCTGTTCGTTTTCTATCATGTTATTTGATTTCATACCTTTACCTCCTCAGTGCGACACCATTTTGTGAAACAACAAAAATATTGGATAATCGTTAAAAATGATTTGTATTGGAATATTCATTAAGAACTGTCGAAAAACAACAAAATTACAAATAATTATTCATAAAATTATACTTGCAAAAGTAAAATAGGTCAAGCTTGATTTTCATTATGAAAGTTGACAAATTATCTATACAATTCCAAAGACTTATTATACGCGTAAAATTATCGTAATTTCAAAGTAAAAACGTTACATAAGTCAATATAATAATAATATAAAGCTAGAATCAGTAACTACAAACTGAATAAAATACGCAAAATTTGCCAAAGAATTAACCCATATTTACCCATCTGCAATAAAAAATATAGTAAAATTTAGCTCTCCCAATCCCCAAAAACCCCGTAAATACGGGGTTTTCTGCTATTTCCTAATTTTTCCTTACGAAAAACCGTGTCGAATTCTTAGAACTTTCTTGACAATAATTGTAATAAAATGTAAAATGGAGTAAGAAAATTACAAAAAATGAATGATTTTGCATCTGACTGTTAAAATTTAACTATTTTTTCCATTTTGTAACAGTCCGAATACGTCATAATGGCAGATTGCCGGTAGAAATGAAAGTGAGGAACAATCCGATGAATGCAATTTTTGGGAACAGCATTTCCATGGCGGAAAAATCTCTGGATTATTTGTGGTCAAAGCAGCAGACGACACTTAATAATATCGCGAATGGTGAAACCCCCGGCTATAAGGCCAAGTATGTGACCTTCGAAGACGAATTTCGCAACAGGCTGTCGGCAGCGAGGAGAGGTACTTCTGCGGAAATCGGTAAGATTATTAATGGCTCCAGATATTATGTACGAAACACCAACGATGAATCTGCAAGATTAGACGGCAATAATGTCAATACAGATGTAGAGAATGTGGAACTGGCAAGGACTACCCTGCAGTACCAATACGAACTGAATTCTTTAAACAGTGATATCAGCAGACTTCGTACAATTATTAAAGGTTAAAACGGGAGGCACATAAGATGGAACAGATGTTCATAACGCCCATTCGCTCATTGGATTCCATTGGGGATATAGGAGCAGCTAAAAAGGCAGTATCCGGACAGAATGGAGGCCCTTCATTTCAGGATATTTTTAAAGAGGCAGTTGAGAATGTAAATACAACGGAATCAGACTTAACCAGACAGCAGTATCTTCTGTCCACCGGACAGATTGATGACGCACATACAGTGCCAGCTGCAGCGGCAAAGGCCCAGTTATCCGTAGAACTTTTAACGGCACTTAGGAATAAGGCATTGGAAGCTTATACGGAAATAATTCGTATTAGTATTTAAAACAGATAGCAGGGCGGACGTACGCGATGATGGAAAAAATTAAAGATTTGTTGGGTAAACTAAGTGATAAGACGAAAAAGATTATTATTGCGGGAGTAATTGGCGTATTGGTGATCAGCGGTGCAGTCGTTGCAGCACTGTCCATGCGGCAGAAACCGTATGAAGTTATGTTTACCGGGGTGAGTAGTGAAGAAGCAAAACAGATTATTGGAAAACTGCAGGAAGATGGGGTCGATTATCAGTACGACAACGGTGATATAAAAGTTCCTACTGAGAAGATGGACACCACAAGAGCCAAGCTGGTGTCAGAAGGATATCCCAAGAGCGGTTTTACATATGACGTTTTCAGAAACAATGTTAATCTTATGACTACAGATTCAGATCGTCAGACATTTAAGCTGTATGATCTGGAGACAAGAATTGGATCTACGATTCAAATTTTTGATGGAGTAAAAGAAGCATACGTTACGATAGCCCTGGGAGAAACTTCTAAATATGCACTGTCCGAAGACAGCGCAAAGGAAGCGAGTGCCCAGGCTGTTGTCGTTATGAAGGACGGGGGATCGCCGACGGAAGAACAGGCGAAATCCATTCAGCTATTAATTTCAAAAAGTATTCCCGGAATGGTAATCGATAATGTTTCTGTCTTTGACGGCAACGGACGTGAGGTATCAACCAATTCCGATGACAGTGATGCAGATTCCGGAAAAGCAGCCGATGAGATATCTAAGCTGATCGAAGATCAGATCTCTGCAAAGGTTATGAATGTACTGGGACCGGTATACGGAAACGGCAATGTGCGGGTATCCGTTAAAGGCACAGTGAACATGGAAAAGCTGATCCGGGAAAGTATCGTCTATAATACACCGGAAAAGATTGATGAGAAGGATAAAACGGGTCTTACTTCTGAGGAATCCATTTTCAAGGAATATTCCGGAGATGGACAGACTGCATCAGGAGTTGCCGGCTCAGAGGCCAATGCGGATATTCCCCAGTATAATGCAGGCGGGCAAAACTCAGATAATGCATATGGATCCAGCAGCTTAAACAGAAAATACTTATTAAACCAGATCAAGGAACAGGGACAGGTTAATCCTGGAAGTATCGAGAACCTTACTGTTTCTGTAGTAGTCAATGGCAATGACTTTGGTTCACTGTCTGTAGATGATATACGCAATCTTGCGGGGAATGCTGCGGGAATTGCTCAGGCAGACCGGGCTGAAAAGATTACGGCTGTAGCAGCGCCATTCTACACAATTGATGTGCCGAAAGAACCGGATCAGCCTGCAGAGGCAAGCACCAATGGTATTCTTATTAATCAGTGGATTCTCATTGGAGCATTGGCTGGAGTACTGCTTCTTCTGGTTATTATTATTCTTATTATTCGGCGCAGAAGAAGGAAAAGAGCGCTTGCTGAAGAGCTGGAAGACAGTCAGGAAGATATGCCGATTCTTCCGCAGATGTCTGATACAGAGGAAAAGGAGATCGAGGTCCTTGCTCCTGAAGAGGACAAAGTTGCGGAACTGCGTGAAAGCGTCCGTGAATTTGCAGAACAGAATCCTGAAATTTCAGCACAGCTATTAAAGACCTGGTTAAATGGAGGAAACAATAATGACGACTAATCTAACGCCGGAACAGAAAGCGGCAACAGTTATTGTTTCACTCGGCGTGGATAAGGCTTCCAAAATATATAAGTATCTGAGTGAAGAGGAGATTGAAAAATTAACCGTCGAAGTTGCAAAGCTCGGACATGTTGAGTCAGAAACCACCCATGCCGTATTGGATGAGTTTTATAAAACCTGTTTAACACAGAAGGTGGTAACAGACGGCGGACTGGAATATGCAAGAACCGTTTTGGAAAAGGCATTTGGAGAGAGCACAGCCAACAGCCTGCTTCAGAAAGTAACCCAGTCCCTTAAATCCAGATCCTTTGGCTTTATCCGGAAGAGTGATTCCAAGAATCTTTTCTCTATTCTTCAGCATGAGAGAGCACAGACCATCGCGCTGGTTTTATCCTATACCAATGAAGAGATGACAGCACAGCTCATCTCTGAGCTTCCTCCTGAGAAGCGCCTTCAGGTAGTGGAATCCATTGCCAGAATGGAAAGTGCTTCTCCGGAAGCCATTAAGATTGTAGAGAATGAGATTAAGAAGAAATTCTCCGGTATACTTACAACGGATTACACAACCGTTGGCGGTATCGATTACATAGCAAACGTAATGAACCATATGGACAGAGGAAACGAAAAACTTATCTTCGACGAATTGGGAAGAAAAGATGCAGAACTGGCAGATACCATCCGCAAGAAGATGTTCGTTTTCGAAGACATTATTACAATGGACGACAGATCCATTCAGCGTTTTATCCGCGAATGCGATATGAAGGATATGGTTTATGCGCTTAAGAATGCAAATAAGCAGATTACAGATGTTATTTTCAACAATATGTCAACCCGTATGAAAGAAAGCATTCAGTCCGACATGGAAGTTACGGTTAATGTACGTCTGAAAGATGTAGAAGAGGCACAGCAGAGAATTGTTGGCATTATCAGACGTCTGGAAGAAGAGGGCGAGCTGATAATCAGCAAGGGCGGAAAGGATGATATCATTGCCTAATATTATCAAGGGTCCTGAGGCTGCGGATCGGGTACTGGAATATGGATTTAAAGAAAAATTCGAAGATATAATGGTGAAAAAAGAAGTAGCCGGTCCGGAAGCAGAACAGTTTGAGACGGATGAAGAAGATGAGTATCTTCAGGTCGCTGAGATTTTTGAAAAAGCATCTGAACGGGCCGAGGAGATTGTAAGGCAGGCAAAGGAAGAAGCGGAAAAGATACTCACAGATGCCAGAGAAAACGGTTATCAGGACGGCTATGAAGCCGGATTGCAGGAAGGACGCACGGCTGCGTACGAAGAGCATAAGGAAGAACTGGATTTGCGGATGAAGGAATTCCGTGAAACCATTAAATCAACCATCGAAAGTGTTACAGAAGAAAAAAACAGGATTCTGGAAACCTACATTGATGATTTAAAACGGGTCACTTTAACCATAGCGGAAAAGGTGATACAGACCAGCTTGAAATCAAGCGGTGAGATTATTAAAAGAATGATAGTCGCTGCTGCAGGAAAACTGAAAAAAACTCAGTGGGTGAAAATTTACGTGTCCCAAAAGGATGCAGGAATGATGATCCAGGGAGATGTGGGACTGTTAAATGAACTCTCCCATATATCCGGAAATATCAAGATTATTGCCATGGACCATTCAGAAGAAGGGACCTGCATTATCGAACTTCCGGAAGAGATTATTGATGTCAGCGTAAATACCCAGATAGAAAATATTAAGGGAATTCTCAATAACGCAAGACTGTAGCAGGAGGAATCCGTATGTTCAAAGATTTATCGGACTTAATCATGAAAACAGAGACCATAGACCATATCGGCAAGATTGAAAATATTGTTGGTATGTCTATGGAAGCATCCGGAGGAAAGGCCAGCATTGGGGATATCGCTTATATTTACAATGAGGACAGGAAAGAACAGATCCCTGTGGAAGTGGTTGGATTTAAAGATGATAAGATTCAGCTCATGGCCTATGAAAACATGAGCGGAATAGCAGCAGGAAGTTTTGTAAGAAATACAAGAAGACGTTTGAAGATCCCTGTGGGAGATTTTTTAAGAGGCCGGATTATAGATGCCAAGGGAGAACCCATGGATGGGAAAGGACCTTTTGAAAATCCCAAGTATTATTATGTTGAGAATCCTTATATCAATCCCATGACCCGCCCCCCCATTACGGATCCGCTGGAATTCGGTGTCAAGGCAATCGATGGTATGAATACCATCGGTAAGGGCCAGCGTATCGGTATCTTTGCAGGCAGCGGTGTTGGAAAAAGTACATTGCTTGGAATGATCGCCAGAAATGTCAAGGCAGATATCAATGTTGTGGCACTGGTTGGAGAGCGAGGCCGTGAGGTAAGAGAGTTTATTGAAAAGGACTTGGGTCCGGAAGGAATGAAACGATCTGTTTTGATTGTGGCGACTTCGGATCAGCCGGCCATGCTTCGTATGAAATGCCCGCTGGTCGCTACCACGATCGCAGAGTATTTCAAAAACCAGGGAAAAGATGTACTCCTTATGATGGATTCTCTGACCCGTTTTGCCATGGCTCAGAGAGAGATTGGTCTTGCCATCGGTGAACCTCCGGTAGCGAGAGGGTATACACCCTCCATATATGCTGAATTTCCAAAACTTCTGGAAAGAAGCGGTAATTTTAAAGAAGGCTCCATTACCGGAATTTACACAGTTCTGGTGGAAGGTGATGACACCAACGAACCCATTGCCGATACCGTGCGCGGTATTGTAGACGGCCATATTGTACTGAGCAGAAAACTGGCCAATGCCAACCATTTTCCGGCAATCGATGTAAGTGCCAGTATATCCCGTCTTATGACCAATATTGTATCAGACGAGCACAGAAAGATGGCATCTGAAATCAGGGATATTTTGAGCCTGTATGAAAAGAATGAAGATTTAATTTCCATTGGCGCCTACAAGTCGGGAACCAACCCGAAACTGGATGTTGCCATAGCAAAGATAGAGAAGATTAACCGGTTTTTATGCCAGGGGATCAATGAGAATGACAGCTATGAAGAAATACTTGAGAAGATGAGAGCAATTTTAAAGTAAACTCTGTGAAAGAAGGCTGAAGATGAAAAAATTCAATTTTCCTCTTGATACTGTTTTAAATTATAAAGACCAGGTGCTTGAGAATCTCAAAACGGAACATGCGCAGATTCTTGCCGGTGTAGCACAGCAGGAAAGGCGGATCGAGGAATTGATGGAGAAGAGCCAGAGTGCGGCTGTCCGTTACAGGGAAGATACCCTATGCGGTGTTACTGTCAATATTATGAGAGAATACGAACGCTATATAACATTCATTCAGCAAAGAATTGTTACGGAACAGGGGATACTCTTAAAGCTTAAGAAAAAAGAGGAACAAAAGCGCATCGAAGTGATTGAGGCTAAAAAAGAAAAAGCCTCCATTGACAAGTTAAAAGAGAAAAAACTGGATCAATACAACAAAGATGTGTTAAAAAGTGAAGAACTGTTTATCGAAGAGTTTGTTTCCAATACGATGTCAGTTCGCAGCAGCAGGTAGTCCTGTCGGATCAAAAGCCGGCAGTTACCATAAAATCAATGCCTGACGGCAGAATAGAGAAAGGAGGGAAAACAATGGAGATGAAAACAAACAGTGTGGAAGTTTTAATCAGGCAGATGCCAAAATCTCAGAAAACGGAAGATACATCAGTTTATAATAGTTCCGGTTTTAAGAAAATGATGAGAGAAAAAGATTTAAAGAAAGACACTGGAAGCAAGGACAAGAAGGATTTGAATAAGGATCTTGAGACTGCAGCTTCAAACGCAGGGGTACCCCAGGCTCAGCAGGATGGAAAGACCCGTGAAATGGTTGATACTCCTGATCAGCAGAAAAAAGATGCACTGATTGCAGGTCTGGAATCTTTAAAAGGTCAGATGCCAGTTTCCTTAGATTCAAAGGAAGAATCCGGGGATACGAAATCTATGGATTCATTTCAGCTGCTTAAAGAATTTCGCCTTAAGAACTGGAATCCGAAGGATGACAGTACTTTGATTAAGGAAAAGGAAGACTTCAATGCATTAAACAGTCTGATGCCCAAAAAGACGGTGCCGGATTCCCAAATCGGGCTGGCAGCACAGGAAGAAAATGCTGCTCCGCTCAAAGATGGAAAAAAGGAAGAAGTAAAGGGACCTGGAGAAGCACTTTTAAAAATGAGCGGACAGGAAAATACTGTGTCAGAGAAGGTTATTACAGAGTATGGCCCCGGTGTGACAGAGAAAAAACTGGCGCGGGCTGATGGACCAGGCTATCGGTTGAAAACAGCTGAAAAGGACCGTCTAAATGACGAAGATACCGCACAGGATAAGATCCCTGGTATGTTTCAGGAGAAGCTCATTGCACCGAGACAAATGTCTGAATTAAGTACCCACAAAGCTGAAACAGCTGATACTACCTTACCGGTTCAGAATCTGGAAGAACTGAATGCAAAGCTTTCAGAAAAAATTATATCACAGATTGAAACAGGCAGGAAGAGTCTGGAAGTGCAGCTGGAACCACATAACCTGGGAAAGATTCTTATTAAAGTTGCATATGAGAAAGATCAGGTGAGTGTATCTGTTGTCTGTACGGAAAGCAAGACCTTAAAGATGCTGTCCCAGTCAGCCGGAGAATTAGGAAATATCCTGGAAAACAACTTAGAACGTCCCATTCATGTGATTGTAGACAAACAGCAGCCGGATTACTTAAATAATAACCAGGAACATCAGGGCAATGGGAGAGAACAGCAGGAACACCGGAAAAATCAATCCGATGATTTTGGAGATGATTTTATCCAAAAGCTGAGACTTGGTATATCAGACCTTGATTCTGATGAAATGAGTGAATAATTTACGATAAGGAGATAAAAGATGGCTAGTACGGATGCAATAGGCGGCACAGGTAATCTGTTATATAACTCGGCTGCGACCGATACCGATTCCAAGGTCAGTACGAAAAAAAACAGTGAACTGTCTACGGAGGGATTTTTTAAGCTTTTAGCAGCACAGCTTGAGAACCAGGATATGTCAAGCCCCATGGATAACTCTGAGATGATGACACAGATGACACAGATTGCCATGATGCAGGCAATGGATAACTTCTCCACATCAATGGATGATTTTGCGCAGGTAAACACAATCAATTACGGAACTTCCATGATGGGAAAGTCGGTTTTAGTGGGCGTTCTTGACAAAAACGGTAATGTGGAAAAGCATAACGGAACGGTAACCCGTGTGGATATTTATAATGGAATACCTACCCTTTATCTTGATGACGACGTGAAGACAGGATATCCGGTGTCTGGAGTAATGTCTGTTTACGAAAAGGGGCATGAGCCGGTTGATGAAACTAAAACGGATACAAACACTGAGAATACAGAGAACAACGCTGCAAACAGTACTGACAAGGATAAAACGGATAATAAACAGTCGGTATAAACAAGCAATATGGCTGAGAATTTTAGGCCAGTAAGATATGGTTGGTGATTGAAAATGATAGGAAAAATAAACCAATTTGAAGATGTCCGGCAGCTGAAACTTCGCAGTGCGGCAGGGGTAACGGAATGCGGCAGCAGCTTCAGTGATGTTCTTAACAGCCGGATTGGAGAAGAAGAAAAGCTTCACTTTTCCAAGCATGCGACAGAACGGGCGAATCAGCGGGGGATCGACGTGACACCATCATTTTTAGATGATCTGCAATCTGCTGTGGAAAAAGCTCGTTTAAAAGGTGCAAAAGATGTTGTTATTATCAGTGAGCGGGGAGCGTTTATTGTAAATGTTCCTAATAACACAGTGGTAACAACCATGTCGGGAAATGAAATGAAAGAGAACATTTTTACCAATATTGACAGTGCCGTTTTATTATAGCCGGACCATTTATGGGGGCTTAACCTGGATGTCTGACTGACATCGGGAGGCGGCAGTTTCAAAAAGAGAAAGGATTAAAAAATATGGTCAGATCAATGTTCGCTGGTGTTGCAGGACTTAGGGCACATCAGTCAAAGATGGATGTTATCGGTAATAATATAGCAAACGTAAATACATGGGGATATAAAGCTGCGAGTATGTCTTTTAAGGATGCTATGTATCAGAACAGCAGTTCCGGATCTGGTGGTAACACCGAAACCGGAGGGATCGGTGCTGTAAATGCGAACCAAATTGGTTATGGAGTTAATACTGGCGCAATTACTTACGATTTTTCAACCGGAAGCATGTCACCTTCTTCAAATGGACTGGATTGTATGATTGATGGAACCGGATTTTTCATTGTTGGTCCTATGTTAAATGGCGGATCCCTGTCATTAGAGGGGGATGATGCAGTGAAGTCAAGTGGCCTTTATTTATCGCGAGTTGGTAAATTTAAAGTGGATCCCAATGGTTACCTAACAGATGACAGTGGTAGTTACGTATATGGATTCGGTTATGATCAGGACAGTAAGGAATATGCAACGGGATCACTGGTTCCATTAAAGCTGCCTAATCAATCGGTGCTTAATAAGATGAAAAATGATAAAAACAGCGCTGATGTGACTGCAGCTAAGAAAGCTTTGAGTGATGCACAGGCTGCATATAATAGTCAGAATGCGATTTTGTCAGCAGCAAGACAGGCATATGTTACAGCCCAGACTAATTATCAGACTCAATATGATGCGTTGGGCATTGGAGCCAAGGAAACAGCATTAGCCACTTTAAATACTGATATGGTAAATGCTTATAATGCCTGGAAGAATGCCACAACTGACCCGAGTAATACTTTGAGAGATGCTTATTATGCAAAACTTAAGGATTATGAACAGGCTGATTATGATTTAATCAAGCTGAAGGCTAAGCTGGTAGCACCTACTGCAGAGCAAACCATCCCATCTCCTGATAATCATTTTTCGGACTATCAGACCAAATTAGAGGCTTTTCGGACTGCTGATGAAACTCTAGCAAGTTATGCTACTATAAAGCAAGAATATGAAGATGCAAAAAAAGCACTGGTTGATTTTAAAAACAAATTGAGTACATTGGAAGATGGTTCTCTTCAAAGTGTACGCGATGCAGCTAAAATTACTGTGAGTACAGAAGAGACAAAACTTGAAGCAGCCAAGAATGCTGTTACGAAGGCACAGGCTAATTTGACCACAGCTCAGACCACTGCAGCATCTTCAAGCACCAGTACAAGCAGTGGAACATCTACAGACGATGCTCTTGCTGAGTTTGCAAGCTATAAGATTCAGACGGATGGAACTATTGTTGGTACTACCGCAAATTCTCAGCCAGTTAATATCGGTAAGATAGCGCTGGGAAGTGTTCAGAACATGGGCGGTCTGGAAAAAGATTCCGGCTATTATTACACTGTCGGTGCCAGTGCCGGTAATGTTAGCGTATTTCAGGGCGGTGGTTCAGAAGGCCGTATCATGGGCAATTACTTAGAAATGGCCAAAGTAGACCTCGCCACAGAAATGACAGATATGATTACCACACAGAGAGGTTTCCAGGCGAACTCCAAAATCATAACTGTAACCGATCAGATGCTGGAAGAATTAGTTAATATGAAACGATAATTGGTTTCACAACAATCCGGGGAGGTATTAATTCCGCCTTCCCGGACTTAAGGAGAGGTAATATATGATTCGTCTTACAAGACTGAATGATGAGGAATTCATTATAAACTGCGCACAGATTGAGCGGGTGGAATCAATACCGGAATCCAATGTTATCCTGGTAAGCGGGAAGCATTATGTAGTGAAGGAAAGTGTTGAGGAAATTATAGACCGGGCGATCGATTACAATGCCCGAATCTATGCCCGCGGGAAGAATATGAAAGATTAATCCGGGAAATGCCTGGACAGTTGGAGGTTATTCATGGACATATCGTTGATTGTAGGCTGGGTAGTTGGTATCGCTCTGATAATAAATGGAATTGGCATGGATAAGCTGGGAAATTTTATAGACATGCCCAGTGTACTTATTGTAGTTGGTGGTACGATTGCTGCTCTGATAGCAAGTTTTCCGTTTAAAACGTTGGCGCAGATTCCAAAGCACATTGCAATCATGCTCAATCCCAAGAGATACGATGCTGAAAAAGTAATTGATACTATGGTTGACATGGCAAAGACAGCCAGAAAAAAGGGATTACTGGTTTTGGAGGAGCAGGCTAACGGCATTAAGGATCCCTTTTTGAAACAGAGCATTATGCTGATCGTGGATGCGATGGATGCGGAAAAAATAAGAGAAATGCTGGAAAGTGAAGTTTCAGCTATGTCAGAGCGTCATGATCAGGACGTCAGCGTGTATGAAAAAGGAAGCTCACTGGCACCTGCATTTGGTATGATTGGAACCCTGGTGGGACTGGTAAACATGCTGAAAGGTATGAATATGGATGGCAACGGATCCAACAGTATAGGAAAGGATATGTCGGTAGCCCTGATCACCACTTTCTACGGCAGTGTTTTATCAAACTTGTTATTTGTTCCTATGGCAAAGAAACTCCGGCTTCGGAATGATGAGGAATTATTGTACAAGCAGATAATAATAGAAGGGGTTTTGTCCATTCAGGCTGGAGACAATCCGAAATACCTGGAAGAAAAGCTATTATCTTATCTTTCCCAGGCACAGCAGAACAAGATCCTGAAGAAACGGTCAGGCGGAGGCAGTTCAGGCAATAATGCAGATTCCTGATGAGCAGTAAATTTACAGCATTTATTTTAACAGGGAAACAGGTGGTTAATGATGAAGAAAAATAAAAAGCCGGAAGAGCTTGGAAGCTGGATGGATACATATGGAGACATGGTTACATTGTTGCTGTGCTTTTTTGTTCTTCTGTATTCAATGTCCTCCATTGACCAGTCGAAATGGAAGATTCTGGTGCAGAGTTTTAATCCCAGTGCTGTTGAATCATCGGATCAGATTGTGTTGGATGCCAATGCGAAAGATGGTGAGGGGGAATTAAAAGGAAATCCACCTGCGGAAGGCGGAGAGAGTACAGATTTTGACGAATTGTATCTGATGCTGAAAAAAATAATTGATGATCGGAATATGCAGGATTCTGTCGAAATTACACGTGGAGATGGCTTCACATTTATCTCATTTCGTGATAAAGTATTTTTTGATGGAGACAGTTCTGTACTCAGGCAGGAAGGCAAGGATGTCCTGAGTGAGTTTGCAGCTGCCATGGCACAGGCCAATAGCAATATTAAGGAAGTTCAGGTGTTGGGACATACCTCACAGGGGAATCCGGACAAACCAAATAACATACGTAATGACCGTATGTTGTCTGCGCAGCGTTCCGCAGAGGTCATTATCTATCTGCAGAGTCAGAATGCTGTTGCACCGGAAAAACTGGTAGGGATGAGTTTTGGACAGTTTCGCCCTATCGCACCGTTTGATACCAATGAAGGATGTGCAAAAAACCGCCGTGTGGAGATCTTAATAACTAAAAATGATACCGTTGAAAAGTCCCTGGAAGAGTATTACAATCAGGTGTATCACAATAGTGAGAACAATACGGGCAATTAAATAATAAGCGGGAGTGAAACAAATGGCTGAAGTATTATCCCAAAGTCAAATCGATGCGCTTCTCAATTCCCTGAGTGGAACTGATGAGCCAATTGATGAGATTGAGAAAAAGGAAAATGAAGTAAAATACCGGAAATATGATTTTTACAGTCCGAAGAAATTTACCAAGGACAGACTGAAAATTTTAAAGAGTATATTCGACAATTATTCCAGAATAGCAGGCTCCCAGATCAGCAGTATATTTCGGACTACCAGCGAATTGTCCGTATTTACCGTTGAGGAACAGAGATATTATGAGTTTGGTAACGCACTTAGTGATAATGATGTTCTTACTGTAGTCAACGTAACACTGCCCAACAACAGTAAAAATCCTCCGCTTCTTATTAATGCAAGTATGACGCTGATGCTCAATTTAATTGACCGCATGCTGGGAGGTGTGGGGGCTGATATTAATGTAGATGAATCCTATACATATACAGAGATCGAAATGGCTCTGTATCACAGAGTAATTCAATATATAATCGGTGCATTAAGGGATTCCTGGTCCAGCTATATTAATTTAAATTTTGAACTGACAAGGCTGGAAGAAAATCCAAGTATGTTTCAGGAAATTGGTGTGGATGAAACCATTGTTATTGTAGTGATAGATGTAGATATGAAGGAGTGCTCAGGAAGACTGAATGTATGCATTCCAGGGTCTCTTCTTATGAATATTTTTGACATCATGGACAAGCGCAAACATAGTGCGCTGGGTGAAGAAGCCAACAGCCAGGACAACAGGAGAGAGATTATGCATAGTATTAAATCCTCAGATTTACTTGTCAGGGCCCAGCTTGATGATACCTCAATTTCACTCGATGATGTATATAATCTTCATGTTGGAGATGTAATCAATTTGAATACGCCAAAAGATTCTGATGTAAAGCTTTTTGTAGAAGGCCAGCCATGGTTTAAAGGTCAGCTGGGCGTTCACAAGCGGAATGTAGCTGTTAAAATTGATGATATGGCTGTTAAAATTGATGAGCAGGATGAAAATGGAAATTACCAGACCAGTGAAAGCTGAGTCAGGGATTACATAAAGAATTATAGGATAATAAAGGAGATGTAAAAAATGGCAAAAATATTATTAGTAGATGATGCAGCATTTATGAGAATGATGATTAAGGACACGCTGACAAAGAACGGATATACCGATCTGTATGAAGCAGCTGACGGAGCTCAGGCTGTTCAGATGTTTACAGAGATAAGCCCTGATCTTATCATCATGGATATTACCATGCCTAATATGGATGGACTGGAAGCGTTAAAAGCGATTAAAGCAAAGGATCCCAATGCAGTCGTTGTTATGTGCTCCGCCATGGGACAGGAAAGTATGGTAATTGAAGCTATTAAATCAGGAGCAAAGGATTTTATTGTTAAGCCATTCAAACCGGACAGAATTTTAAAGACAGTTACTGGTATAATCGGTTAAGCTGATTCATTGAGGAGGGTACAAATGTCGTTTTTAAGTTCGATGAATATCAGTGCGTCTGCTATGACTGCCCAGCGTCTCAGACTTGATATTGCATCACAAAATATCGCGAATATCGATACTACCAAAACGGCTTCCGGCGGCCCATACCGAAGAAGAATGGTGGTCCTTGAAGCGCAGAATGAAAACAATTTCCGCAGAACCTTAATGAATGCAGCAGGAAAAAGCCGCCAGCAGAGCGCAGGCGGAGTCAGGGTATCACAGATAGTGGAAGATACCAGTCCTTTGAAATCCGTTTACGACCCGGAGCATCCGGATGCAGATGAGAACGGCTATGTTCAGATGCCTAATGTGGATCTGATAAAGGAAACAGTAGACAGCATGTCTGCAACCAGGTCCTATGAAGCCAATATAACCGCATTTAATGCCATAAAGATGATGGCTTCCAAGGCTTTGGAGATTGGGAAATAAGGTAAAATATGGCATAGAGGGCTAAATGAGTATAAAGGGAGAAAAGTTGTATGGATTCGAATAATTTTAGCGCATTTGAGATTGATGCCATAGGTGAAATTCTAAACATAAGCCTGGGTGCCTCAGCCACTGCAGTATCTACCATGCTCAATGCCAGAGTTGATATCACCACACCAGTAGTAAGGGTTTTGACTAAAAGTGAGTTCGAAATATCAAACCTGGAACCGGCAGTGGGTGTGGAGATTACTTACATTGCGGGTCTTAGCGGAAGCAATATTATGCTCCTGAAAAAGCATGATGTTAAGGTTATCGTAGATATGCTGATGGGAACGGAAACCCCGGAAGAGGATTTTGAATTAAATGAATTAAATATCAGTGCTATCTGTGAAGTAATGAATCAGATGATGGGTGCTTCTGCAACCGCTCTCAGCGAATTTTTAAGCAAGGCGGTCAATATTTCAACCCCTACTTCTTTTGAGATTGAAGATGTGGGAGATTTTAAAGAAAAATACTATCATGACGAAGATTTAATGGTTGTTGTTGGCTTTAATTTAAAGATAGCCGATCAGATGGCCAGTGAGTTTATTAACGTGATGCCTCCCGCTCTTGCAAAAGAACTGGTAGCAGGATTCTTTCCTCAGGCAGAAAGCGAACCGGAAGTAGAAACTGCTCCTGCAAAAGCTCCGGAACCTGTTTCTGAACCGGCTTCATCAGGCGGCATATTATCCCAGGAAGAAATTGAAAAACTTCTTGCAGGCAGTTCAGCTCCAGAACCACAGCCCCAGCCGCAGACACCTCCAAAGCAGGAGTCTTCAGGTGGTATCTTGTCCCAGGAGGAAATTGAGATGCTGTTAAACGGAAGCAAGGCAACGGACGCAGCGCCGGCACCTGCACCTACACCAGTCCCAACACCTGCACCTGCTGCACAGCCGGTATTTTCCATGCCGACAATGCCAACCCAGATGCCGGATACAGACAATTCTGCCATGCAGCAGATGATGAATCAGATGCAGATGCAGCAGCAAATGATTAACCAGATGCAGCAGATGATTCTGCAGATGCAGAATTCACAGATGAATATGCCGAAGAAAGAAGCTCCGGAGCCAAAGACCATCAATGTGAAGCCTGTACCTCAGAATAACCTTACAGATGGACAGGTAAGCTTCGAGGAGCAGGAAGAAAACCGTGAGCTGATTATGGGAGTGCCTTTAGAGGTATCTGTGGAAATCGGAAGAACCAGAAAACTGGTCAAAGAAATACTGGAATTTACAAAGGGTTCCCTTGTTATTTTAGACAAGCTGGCTGGAGAACAGGTTGATCTGTATGTAAATGGAAGATGTATTGCAAAAGGTGACGTAGTGGTTGTTGATGATAATTTTGGTATTCGTATCTCGGAGATAATCAAAAGGAACGTTGAATAGAGAGGAAGTGCCTGTAGATGAACAGTGTGATCAGTCTGTTGTCGGTACTGATTATTACCATTCTCATTCTGTACTTAAGCTATATATTTACGAAAAGTATCGGAAAAGGAATGGGCTTAAAACGCGGGGGAAATTATATGCAGATGCTGGACCGGCTTCCCCTTGGGCAGGATAAGTCTATTGCGGTAGTTCGTGCAGGCAGCCATTATTTTCTTATTGGTATTGCTTCTTCACAGATTACGATTCTTGCAGAACTGACGGAGGAGGATATTCAAAAAGGTCTGGATATCCCAAATCCTCAAGTGAGAGAGGGATACCCTGATTTCATCAGCATTCTGAAAAAATATACGGACAAAAACCGGAAAGACATGTAGGAGGAACAGAATGAATACAGATGCCTTAGTTAACATTAATGGAGGCAGGGTGCCTACCCTGGAACTTTTCCTCATTCTGACCATTATATCGCTGATGCCTTCTATTCTGGTTATGATGACTTCCTTTACCAGAATCATCATTATCCTTTCTTTTACCAGGAATGCTCTTGGAGTACAGCAGACGCCGCCCAATATTGTTCTGGTAGGTATTGCGTTGTTTTTAACACTGTTTATTATGGATCCGGTTATAAAAGATATCAATACGGAGGCTTACCAGCCATACATTAAAGAAGAAATAAACCAGTCGGAGGCACTCAAACGGGCTCAGGTACCAATGAAGCGTTTTATGCTGAAGCAGACGGAAACAAGTACGTTAAATCTGTTTGTAGATCTTTCCAATACAGAAAAAGCGGAAAAAATTGAAGATTTACCAATGACAGTAATCATTCCATCATTTATGACATCGGAGTTAAAACGTGCATTCACTGCAGGCTTTATGATTTTTCTTCCATTTATGCTGGTGGATATTGTTGTTTCCAGTACACTGATGTCAATGGGTATGGTAATGCTGCCGCCCGCCATGATATCGCTTCCATTTAAGCTGCTTTTGTTTGTTACAGTTAATGGCTGGGAGTTATTATTCACAAATCTCGTTAAAAGCTTTCACTAATGACAGGAGGAAACTTTATGACAGAAGTTGCACTCAGCACCCTGATGTACGAAATGTTCGGAGCGGCCGTTAAACTGGCAGGGCCGGTTCTGGTGGTCAGTATGATTATTGGTATTCTTATTTCCATACTGCAGGCTGCAACCCAGATCCATGAACAGACCATTACCTTTGTGCCCAAGCTGCTTGTTGTGGGACTGATGCTTTTGATGATGGGCAGTAATATGATGAAGACGCTCAGTGATTTTACCGTACATATATTCAATACCATGCTGGGGTAGATTTGGATACACGAAAGGAAGAGTTAAATGCCGGATATAGGACAGATGATGCTTTTCTCCCTGATTTTCATGCGGATGTCAGGTTTTATACTTCTGAATCCCATTTTAGGAAGACGGAATATACCCGGTTATGTGAAGGGCGGTACGATTATGGTATTTACCCTTCTGCTGTATTCGTTTTCTTCTTCTCAGGTGCCGGAGCCAGTTACTTCCATCGAATATGCGGTGCTTCTTATTAAAGAATTTGCGATGGGTTATGCGATTGGATTTGTTATGGAACTGTTTGTCATGATAATCACATATGCTGGAACGATTATAGACTTTCAGATGGGACTATCCATGGCCACCGTATTTGATCCTCAGAGCAACGCGCAGGTTGCGGTTACAGGCAGTATCTTTCATGCATATTTCATATTATTGTTTTTTGCAGTAGACGGTCATCTGGCCCTGTTTAAGCTTCTGATCCAGTCGTCTGAAATTGTGCCTTACGGACAGGCTGTGATTGGGACAAAAGTTGCATGGGCCATTCTTGAAGTATTTATTCAATGTATTGTTATGGCACTTAAATTTGCTTTTCCTATAATGGCAATTGAGTTTATAACGGAAATAGCGGTAGGAATTTTGATGAAGATTATCCCACAGATCAATGTATTTGTAGTTAATATTCAGGCAAAGGTTTTAATTGGTTTATTAATGCTTATATTCTTATTTTCACCTATGTCTGATTATGTAGGTGTCATTATCAGTCAGATGCTTCTGGCAGTGGAGAATATGATCAGGATTTTATAGCGCAAAGGATGTGATGAACGGAAATGGCAGATGATTCCAAAACCGAGAAGGCCACACCGAAAAAACGGCGGGATGAACGTAAAAAGGGTCATGTTGCAGTTAGTAAGGATGTGGTTATGATCGCTACTCTTCTTGGAACTTTCGTGATGCTGAAAGCGTTGCTTCCGCTCATGTATCGGACCATGCGGGATTATATGATCAAATATGTCAGTCTGGCTCCGGCAGCAGATACACTGTCAGATTATACAACAGGGGTTTTCTGGGATACGGTAATTGCTATTTCAAAAGCAGCGATTCCAATCATTCTTGTTTCCACCTCTCTGGCGATTCTTGGAACAGGAATACAGACAGGATTTTTATTTACAAAAAGTAATATGGCTCCCAAGTTTGAACGACTGAATCCCATTAAAGGGATTAAAAATCTACTTTCTTTAAAAAGTCTGGTGGAGCTTATCAAGAATATGGTTAAAATTACCATTCTTTCAGTAATTTTATATCAGATTATAAAAAGTGATTTAAGAGCAGTGGCAAGAACCATTGATATGAATTTAATGGATTCGGCAGTATACGTTCTGGATGCCATTATGGATATGGTGATAAAGGTATCGATTGTATTTATGGCAATAGCCGGCTTTGACTATTTCTACCAGTGGTGGGATTATGAACGTCAGATTAAGATGTCAAAGCAGGAGATGAAAGAGGAATACAAGCAGACGGAAGGAAATCCGGAAATTAAAGGGCGTATCCGAAACTTACAAAGAGAAAGAGCCCGCAGCAGGATGATGCAGTCAGTTCCTACTGCAGATGTAATTATTCGTAACCCGACCCATTATGCGGTAGCACTGCGTTATGACATAGAAAAAGATAATGCACCTGTTCTGCTTGCCAAGGGTCAGGATGAACTTGCTTTAAGGATTGTAGCCATAGGCGAGGAAAATGGAATCTATGTGCTGGAAAACAAACCTCTTGCAAGAGGAATTTTTGCCAGTACCAAAGTGGGGGAACAAATCCCTCCGGAATATTATGGTATGGTCGCTGAGATTCTGGTATACGTATACCGTATGAATAACAAGATCATAGAGTAGAAAATGCGGCATAGATACTTGAAAGAAATGGTGTAAAAAGAATGAAGACTTTACTTAAAAATTCCGTTGTAGTATTTGTCATTACAATTGTGCTTCTTTTGATCATCCCATTGCCTCCATTTTTTATGGATGTAATGATTATAATAAATATTTCCCTATCCATGATTATCCTGTTGATAACCATGAACATTAAGGAGCCTCTGGAATTTTCCATATTTCCATCGCTTCTGTTAATAACCACACTGTTGCGGCTTGGACTTAACGTATCTTCCACCCGTAATATTTTAACCAGAATGGGATCATCCGGTCTTGTCATTAAAGCCTTTGGTGATTTCGTTTTACAGGGAAATGTTGTAGTTGGTTTTATTATATTCCTTATTATTGTTTTAGTAAACTTTCTGGTTATTACAAAAGGTACAGAGCGTGTATCTGAGGTTGCAGCCAGATTTACCCTGGATGCCATGCCAGGTAAGCAGATGGCGATTGATGCAGATTTAAGTTCCGGTCTGATCAATGAACAGGAAGCAAAGCTGAGACGATATAAAATCCAGAAGGAAGCAGACTTCTATGGCGCCATGGATGGTGCCACCAAATTTGTTAAGGGCGATGCAATTGTTTCTCTGATTATTACCGCTATCAATTTTATCGGCGGTGCCATCATTGGTATTGTTCAGTCAAATATGCCCTTTAATGAGGTTCTGACTGTATATAGTATTGCTACGGTAGGTGATGGACTGGTATCCCAGCTTCCTTCCCTTATGATAGCGGTAGCTACCGGTATGGTTGTTACCAGAGCCGTATCAGACGGCAGTTTGAACGAAGATGTATCAGCACAGTTTTTGGCCCAGCCAAGAGCCATTATGTTAACCGGTTTCGTAATGGTTGTGTTGATGCTTGTACCGGGAATGCCTAAACTCCAGCTTGGTCTTATGGCGGTCCTGCTTATGGGAACCGGCTATCAGCTGGAACGTAAGGTAAAGCAGGCTGCCTTTAAAGAGGTGGAGCAGCATCAGAATCCGTTCATGGAGGATACCAGCCAGCAGACACCTTCCGACGAAGAATCCTATTACAGGGATGTAAACAATGTTTATTCCCTTATTAGTGTAGAACCCATAGAACTGGAATTTGGCTACAGTCTCATTCCTCTGATTGATGAAGGCAGCGGAGGAAAAATGATTAACCGTATCGTCATTTTCCGCAGACAGTATGCTCAGGACATGGGATTTGTCATTCCATCAGTCAGACTGAGAGACAGTTCCAGCTTGAATACAAACCAGTATGTGATTAAAATCAGAGGCGAAGAAGTAGCAAAGGGTGAAATCCTTGTAGACTACTACCTTGCACTGGAGCCCCAGGTCCTTTCCGGGGAAGTGGATGGAATTGAAACGATAGAGCCGGCTTATGGAATTCCAAGTAAATGGATCCGTCCCGAAAATAAAGAAATGGCCGAAATTTATGGTTATACAGTTATTGATCCCCTGTCAGTTATGCTGACCCATTTGTCGGAGACTATCAAACAGCATGCATATGAGCTGCTTGGAAGGCAGGAAGTTATGCAGCTACTGGATAATGTTAAGAAGCATTCGGCAGAACTTGTTGAAGAGCTGTTTCCAGGCCAGCTGTCTTACGGCAACTTTCAGAAAATACTCAACAGCCTGTTGAAGGAAGGTGTGCCGATTAAAGATATGGAGACCATTTTAGAGACCATTGTCGATGCTCTTTCTACAACCAGAGACATTGATCTCATAACTGAGAATATCAGAATTGCTTTAAAGAGAACCATTACCAGAATGTTCTGTGATGGAGGTCAGATGAAAGTTCTGACTCTGGATGCAGATCTGGAGAAAAATATTATCAGCAGCATGGCCAAGGGTGAACAGGGTGTATATCTGGCGCTCAGCCCTGATGTGATGCAGTCGGTGATCGGTCAGCTGGGAGAACAGATAAAGAAGTTCAATGACCTGGAACAAAAACCTGTGGTTCTTACAAGTCAGGTAGTAAGGTTGTATTTTTACCGGCTGATTGAGCAATTCTATCCTAATGTATATGTTCTTTCATTTAATGAAATTGCAAATAATATTCAGATCCAGGCAGTCGGAAATATTACCGTTTGACAGGGTTTAATGTCAGAAAGGCAGTGTTAATCGGAATGGAGCAGGAGTTAAGCCAATATACCAATGAAGATTTACTAATTAAATATAAGCGTACTAAGGATATTAAAATCAAGCACGAGCTGGTAATGCGTTACATGTATATGGTGAAGAGCATTTCTATTCAAATGCGTGATGTCTATTTAAGCTTTGCTCAAATAGAGGATATCGTTAATGAAGGTGTATTGACGATCATGAATGGGATTGAAAAATTTGATCCTGATATGAATGTGAAGTTTGAAACGTATATTTCCAAGCGAATTCGTGGTATGATTATAGATATGGCAAGAAAGCAGGACTGGATACCAAGAAGTGTCAGGAAAAATGCCAAGGAGCTGGATAATACGGTTATGGAATTATGCAACCGTCTGGGACGTTTTCCATCTTCAAAAGAAACTGCTGATTATTTAAATGTATCCCTGGATAAATATCAGGAAGCATTGGGAAAGACGAATGTTTACAGTGTGATATCCCTTGACATGGTTTTGGAGGGAAGCAATGATAACAAGAAGACAGTCCAGCTGCCATCCATCAGTGAGAATGACCAGCCGGAATCTCACTATCTTCAGGAGGAATTTAAACAGATTCTGGTATCTGCCATAAATAATCTTAAAGAAAATGAACAAAAGGTTATTTCTTTATATTATATGGACGAATTAAATATGAAAGAGATTGCCAGGATCATGAATGTCAGTGAACCAAGAATTTCACAGATCCACTCGAATGCGATTCAAAAGCTGAGACTGAATCTGACTAATTTTATAAATGGGAAATAGGAAAGGGGAATAGCGGGATGTTTCAAGGATTTTATAATCTGGCTTCCGGAATGCTTTATCAAAACCGGAATTTAAATACCATCAGTAATAATATGGTAAATGTTAGTACTCCTGGTTTTAAATCAGACCGAATGACCAGCACCACATTTAAAGATGAGATGCTTTACAGGAGCGGGAATGTCAATAAAAGCAATCCCGTTCAGATTGGTACTGCATCCATGATGCGTACCGTAGCGGGTGTGAAGACCAGTTTTAATCAGGGGAATGTGGAAGAGACCGGAGGAAATTTAGACTTTGCTTTAACAAAGCCTGGATTTTTTACGATTGAGGGTGCTGACGGAAATCGTCTCTATACAAGGAACGGTTCTTTTGATATTGATCAGGAAGGGTATCTTTGCTTATCAAATCTGGGCAGAGTACTTGGCGAAGACGGAAATCCCATTGAAATGACCTCCAATCACATTACAGTTGATCAGTCGGGGAATATATATGAAGTACCGTTAAAAGGACTTAAAACCGATGAAGACAACGCTGACTCTGAGGAGGAAGAGCCAACCCTTCTCGGAAAAATCGGAGTGGTAAATTTCGATGACGAAACCCAGCTTGTAAAAGGGGATAACGGAACCTTCACTTCCCAGGCAGAAGCGAAAACTGTTGACGGAGGACTTATGTGGAAGTCTGTAGAACGGTCAAACATTGATCCAATTGAACAGATGACAGCCATGATGACCAGTCAGAGAGCTTCCCAGAGTGCAGCACAGGTGCTTAAGATGTATGATCAGCTGATGGGAAAAATAGTAACTGATATTGGCAGAGTATAAGGGAGGAACAGCGGATGAATCAATCCTTTTACATAGGCGCGCTGGGCGCCATGAATCAACAGACGAAATTGAATGTGGTATCTAATAACATTGCCAATGTCAACACAGTCGGTTTTAAACCAGAATACAGTGTGTTTTCCGATCTTATCTATACGCAGACAAGGAATTCGCTTGAGAGCCCCAATGTAAAAACCGGCAGCGGGACTAAAATTGACCAGGTAAAAACCAATATGACAGCAATGCCGTATCAGTCAACAGGAGAGGAACATGATTATGCGGTGGAAGGCGATGGATTTTTCATGCTGAAAGATCCTGTAACCGGGGAAATTACATATAGCAGAGACGGACGTTTCCAGCTTGCAAAGACAACGGATAAATTTTATCTTGTGAATGTGGATGGTAAAAGAGTTCTTAATATGGATCAGGAAGAAATCTCCTATGATGTAAAACCGGCATCCTACCCTTCCGAAGAAAACGAAGATGAGGAAGAAGAAACGGAAGAGCTGCAGGAAGATGAACATGATCCTCATGCCATTGGAATTTATACCTTTGCAAATACCAATGGTCTGAAACCCATAGGAGATAATGTTTTTGCTGCAACAGCAGCCAATGGCACCCCCATTCTGCTGGAGAACGCAAAAGTGGTATCTGGTTCGCTGGAGCAGTCCGGCACAGATTTTGCATTGGAGATGACAAGAATGATGGAGGCCCAGAGAGCATATTCCTATGCTCTTAAAATGGTACAGACTTCCGATGAAGTTGAGTCGACAATAAATTCTCTGCGGTAAATATGGCAGAGTTCGATGAAAGAGGGCGATCATATGAAAATAACACGTTATGATGAAATGAATGGGCTTGGACTTGATCTGATACGGGAAATAGGCAGTATTGGTACAGGCAATGCGGCTACTGCACTTTCTTCCATGCTGAACAAGACAGTTCGAATGACACTTCCCGATGTTCAGATTCTTGGATACAACGAAGCCATAAAATTTCTGGGAGATCCGGAGGAAATTGTGGCGGCTATCCTGGTAAAGATGACAGGAGAAATCAATGGTTTAATGCTGTTCATTTTAAAAATGGATTTTATTAATGAAGTCTTATCCAGTGTCATGCAGGAGGAGATTGAAGATTATTACCAGCTCAATGTTTTAGAGACTTCCGCATTGGAAGAGATTGGTAATATTATTATTTCATCTTATGTAAATGCAATGTCAACACTCAGTGAGGTTACAATTAATCTTTCTGTACCGGATATTGCAGTTAATATGCTGGGAGGGATCTTAAGCGTTCCCATGGTGGAATTCGGATATCAGACAGATAAGATGATGATGATAAGCGGACAGTTTATAATAGGAGGAAAAGTCCTTCACAGTGACTTACTAATGATGCCGGATATCATGTCATTGAACTTTTTAATGGAAAAGTTGGGGATTGTAAATGGATAAACAGATAACAGTAGGAATTGCGGACATGAAATTTGCCAGACAGGAGGGGACACTGATCACCTATGCGCTGGGGTCCTGCATTGGCATCTGTTTGTACGATCCTATGATAAAGCTGGGGGCGCTTGTACATATTATGCTTCCGGAAGTATATGGATCAGGAGACGGAAATATATTTAAGTATGCAGATACGGGACTGGCTGAGACATTTAGAAAAATAGAGATTCTGGGAGCCAGAAAACCAAGGCTGATCGCAAAGATTGCAGGGGGGGCAAAGATGTTCGAGCTGCAGGGAAACAGTACCCTCGGTAATATTGGTGCCCGAAATATTGTAAGTGTAAAACAGATTCTTCAAAAAGAGGGGATCCGTCTGGCAGCTTTGGACGTCGGAGAGAATTATGCACGTACGATGTCCATGGATGTAAGCACGGGGCAGGTTAAAATCAGAACTTACGGCAGAGCAGAAATTGTTTTGTAAACATTATGAACTTGCAGAAATCTGCCGATAAATGAACAGGCAGTTGTTTTTGCTGGATTATATTGGGATAAAGGAGAAAAAGTATGGCAGAAACAGAGATTTTATTAGAATCAGGGACGAATGAAATTGAAATAATGGAATTTACCATTTACGGTGAGTTGTATGGAATTAACGTTGCTAAAGTACGTGAGATTATGATGTCAGATAAGGTGAAGCCTATCCCCCATGCCCACCCAGCCGTAGAGGGTATTTTTAAACCAAGGGATCTTCTTCTTACCGTAATCGATCTCCCTTATTACCTGACTGGAAATAAAGGTGAAAAACAAGGCAAGGATCTGTTTATTATCACCAATTTCAACAAGCTGCACATTGCTTTCCGCGTTCACAGCGTAGTGGGGATCAGCCGCATTTCATGGAAGAATATTCAAAAGCCGGATGATACCATAAGCCGTGGAGATGAAGGAGTAGCGACTGGAATCGCTCAGTGTGGAACTGATCTTGTTACGATCCTTGACTTTGAAAAAATTGTTGCTGACATTGCTCCTGAGACCGGAATCCAGCTGGATGATATTAATAAGCTTGGAAAGAGAGCATCTGTTGCCAATCCAATTCTGATTGCAGAAGATTCCATACTTTTAACTAAAATGATTGAGGCTGCTCTTAAGAAAGCCGGTTATGAAAATCTTACTTTTAAGAATAATGGTCAGGAAGCCTGGAATTATTTAAGCCAGATAAGAGACGATTCAGATTTAGATGAAAAAGTGAGCCTTATTATTACAGATATTGAGATGCCTGAGATGGATGGACACCGGCTTACAAAGCTGGTAAAAGAAGATAAGAAACTAAAACACATTCCTTTGGTAATATTCTCTTCCATGATTAATCAGGAACTGATGATAAAAGGAAAACAGTTGGGAGCGGATGAACAGCTGAGCAAGCCGGAAATCGCCCATCTGGTGGAAGTAATTGATCATTTACTTCAGAGGAGGAAGACGAATGGATAAGTATGTCACCCGGCAGCCTATAAAGGCATTGAAGGAGGACAGGATTATCGGCTATGAAGTATTGTTTCAGAAGGACTATGATTCTCTTTACAGCAGCTCCGATGTAGCAGCTGCTGACACAATTGCAGGATTCCTGATGCAGAATACAGAAAGCATTTTTCATGATAAGCTTACTTTTGTTACATTTACTCCTTCCTTGTTGTTTCGGAATACACCGAAGATTTTTGATAAGGAGAAGATGGTGATTCAGATAGAAGATCACGTCATGATTCATCCTTTGTCTCCAACCATCATAAGAAAATACAGAGCAGAGGGGTATGTATTTGCCATCAATGACTTCCAGTTTTCTCCCAAATATTTCTCCATGCTGGATTATGTTACCTACATAAAGATTGATATCAGAAACAAGCAGGAAGGGAAAGAGCGGATCTCTCTTAAAAATCTCATTAATACGATGAAGGGATTTGATAAGAAGTGTATTGTGACAGGGGTCAGCTCCATGGCAGATTATGATCTTGCGATTGAGGTAGGCGCAGATTATGCGGAGGGAAGTTATGTCGCGGAAGCCATGGCCGGTAAAGTGAACCGCATGGAATTTTTAGAGGGTAACTTCTTCCAGCTGGTAGTCGAAGTATCCAAAGATGAACCGGATATAGAAAAGATTGAAGAAATTATAAACAGAGATGCCGCTTTAAGCTATGCTCTTCTTAAGATTGTTAATTCCGCATACTTTGCTCTTCGCCGCAGGGTTTCCTCTATACGTCAGGCTTTGGTTACCATGGGTATCAGTCAGTTGAAGCAATGGGTATATTTGTTAAGCTTCAATAATGACATTGATAATGAGGAGTCTCTGGAAGCGATGATGAAGCTGTCTTTCCTCAGAGCAAATTTTGCAATGACTATTTCGGATCATATTGAGAACCTTCCCATTATACGGTCGGAAGTATATATGATGGGTATGTTTTCTACTCTTCAATACATGATCAGCGCACCTTTGGAAGAGATCCTTGAAGAAGTTCCGGTTGCCCAGGAAATAAAAGATGCTCTTATCCGTAAGGAAGGAGTCTGCGGTGATTTATACGAATTGATTCTTAGCTATGAAAGCGCAGAATGGAAAAAAGTCAAGCAGCTTTCCGATAAGCTGAATATACCTTCCGGACAGCTGGCACAGACTTATATGGATTGTGTAGAAGCAGTGAATGAGATCTGGAACGGTTTAACAAGCAGCAATACAGAGCAGGAAGCTGAAATACCTGTAAGTAAAAAAACCCGCACTTAATGGTGTGGGTTTTCTTTTACTGTAAAGCAGGATTTTGTCACCTCTACAATTACATGAGGAGCGAAACGGCTGGAATAAAAATTCAGCAGAGGTGAAGCAGCCGGAGGTTCTACAACCACATATTTGGGAGGAAGTTTTGTCAATGTCAGTGCAATGACATCAGCAATACAGCGCTCACAGGTACAGCCACCAAGCCGCTCCATATAATCCTTTGCAATATTCTCCACTACATGTTCCATAACATTTAAATATTTAAAATTAGGAGTGGCAGGAGCGGAAGGATTTTCAGTGACCGGCAGATCTTTTGGAATCTGTTCTTCTGCGTCCGGCAGGTCATCTGAAAGCTGCTCATTAATGTTCGATATATCCGCTGGAATCTGTTCATCTGCGTCCGGCAGATCCGCTGGAATCTGCACATCAGTGTCCGAAAAATCCGTTGATACACCGTCATCAGTATCCAATCCATCTGAATTACTATGTTCATTTCCCATGTTTGCCGGATTGTCAGATAGCTCAGTGAATGGCTCTGCGACTGGCAATTCTTCTGTGACTGTTGCTGGTTCCTCATCACTGTCCGGTTCCTCTAAGTCAGATACAGATTCATCTTCATGTTCAACAATTGCATTATCTTCTCCGTCCTGATGGAAGTCCGTCTGGTTCTCTTTCTTTTCATCTTCCTCAAGCTGCTGCCGGATTAATTCGGCTACCGGGTCCTGAACGGAAGAAGAAAGGTCAATAATAGAAATTGGGCTGGGAGACAAGGGTCCCTCCTGCATTTGTATTGAGGCCTGCTGAGCCAATACTGTCAATTCTTTAATTGTTCCCTTTGACTCGGCTGCCTGGCTGGCAGCAAGATTTTCCTTAGCAGCTTCTGATTTCGAAGATTCAGCCTCACCTCCGGCCAGAAGATTCATGACATGAGCTGTTTTGCTGCTTTTCCTAGCCATGTTTATATGCTCCTCTCAAGATAAAATTAGTTTGATTTCTTAATTAATTCAAGAACTTCCGTTACCAAAGCTTTGTAATCCTGAGCAGGATTGGATCTTGGGGCATAATCCAGCAGGCTTTCTCCCTGAGCGGGGGCTTCCGCGACACTGACACTGGATCTTATATGCGTTTCAAAAACACGTGTCCCGATCTGAGAAGCAATGCTTTGAGCCATCTCCTTCACTTCTCTGGACAGCAGTGTTCTGGGATTAAATTTATTCAGCAGAATTCCCAGTACGACCAGATTTGGGTTTACAGAAGCACGGACGGTATTAATGGTATCCTTGATCTGGGAAACTCCAAGAAGACTAAGAATCTCAGGAACCATGGGAATAATCAGATAATCCGCAGCAGCATAGGCATTAACTGTTAAAATATTCAGAGCGGGGGGAGTATCAATAATAATATAATCGTAATAACCGGCAACAGTAGACAGTAAATTCTTTAACATACTCTCTCTCTGCTTTCCAGTAAATTCCAGCTCAGCGCCGCTTAAAAGAATATTAGATGATATCACATCGCAATATTTTGCAGGACGGATAGCCTCCTGCAGAGTGGCAGAACCCTGAAATACCTCGTAGATTGTTGCACAGTTTTCAATTTCCAGTCCCAGACTAAATCCCAGATTACCCTGAGGGTCTAAATCAACGGCCAGTACTCTTTTATTGTTCATGGCAAGACCGCAGGCAAGGGAACAGGAAGTGGTGGTTTTGCCTACGCCGCCCTTTTGATTTGTAATAGTAATTACAGTTGACAAATTGTATTCCTCCATTCGTAAATTAAGATAATACTATTATCTTTAGTATACAATATGACGATAAATAAGTATAGCCAAAACATAAAAAAAACCGATTTTTGACGAAAAATGGATTATTTAGATAGTTAAGAAAGGAGTTATTCGTATGGCAACAGCATTGAATAGTATCAAAAACAGTACAGCCTCTTCCTTAAGGGGTTACGGTGGTCTGGCAAGTGGTCTGGACAGAGATACTCTGATTGAGGGAATGACAGCATCCACAAAGGCAAAGATTGCAAAACAGCAGAAGAAGAAACAGACCTATGCATGGCAACAGGAGTCGTATCGTTCCATCAGCTCAAAGCTTGTGGAGTTCTCCAAAAAATACACCTCTTATACGAATCAGTCTACCAATTTATCCAGTCCCAGCTTTTGGGCTAAAAGCAGTATTACACCTGTGGGCGCTAACAGTAATTATGTCAGCGTATCCGGCAGTTCAGCCCTATCAGACTCAATGTCTGTAGTAGGGGTGAAACAGCTTGCCAAGAATGCATCCATGACCTCTAAAACAGTAGTATCTGATAATAGTCTTACAACTGGCAGCATTGATCTGGGAGAAAGCCAGGTTAGTAATCTGGAAGGACAGTATCTGTATTTTAAGTATGGGACCAAATCATATTCTGTCTCTTTGAAAAGCGGTACTACAACAGATGGTTATACCTATGATTACTCCAACGGTAAAAATGCTCAGGATTCCATTACAAGGTCTTTAAAAGAGGTATCCATTGGTAACGGACAGACATTGGCAGATGTGATTAAAGTAACGGCTGATCCAGCGAATGCCGCAGATCCCGAAGGTACCCCTTTTAAACTTAATTTCAAATCTGCTGATACAGCGGGTAATACAATTCTTTTCGACGGTGGAAGTGAAACCGCAATTAAAGCTCTTGGATTTACAAATTTTAATAGTTTAAGTACTGAAGCACGAACCATGACCAGTACAGGTTTTACAGCTGATTTTATGAATAATCAGAAATTTTTTGAACCGAAGACATTTGCCCAGCGTGTTGGCGATATGAATATCAGCTTTACTTATAACGGTACAACTAAGTCCATTCAGTTTGCCAGTGCTGCAGATATCCAGCAGATGGTAACAGATGCAGGAGGCAATGACGAAACAGCGCTCAAGTCTGTTGCTGCTGATCTGCAGGGAAAACTGGACAATCAGTTTGGTACTGGAAGAATAAAAGTCGATACTCAGCTGAATTCTGTTGACGGAAAATATCAGCTTGTATTTAAGACAAAAGATGCAGCTACAGGTTTGGATGATACATCATCAATTCTGTCTTTATCAAGTGCAGATAACGGTGTACTTGGTAAATATGGTGCATTAAGAGTTTCAAGCGGCGAATCAAACCGCCTGAATACGAGTGCATCTTTAGCAGACTCAGGTTTAAAAAATATTGAGCAAAACCTGATCACAAAAGGTAAACTGGATCAGGACACTACCTATTTTTCAGGATCCATAAAGGCTCAGGCTGCGATTAAGGAACTTGGAAGCCTGGTAAATGACAGTACATCTATTGCCGATTTAAAACAGTTGATCGCTACAAAAAATCCTAATATGTCAGATCAGGATTTAAGCAGTATTAATGATGCTATAGATTATGAGTCAGCAGCCAATGTTGGTGATTTGAACACCAAGCTGAATTCTTACGTAGACAGCCGGGAGATGAAATTAAAAATTAATGGTGTGGACATAAAAGGCTTAACGTATAATTCCACAATTACCGACATTATGAACAAGATAAATAGTTCGGATGCCAAAGTTTCAATCAGCTATATGAAGAATGCAGATAAATTTTTGATTCAGTCTACCGTTGGCGGGGTAGCCGGTGATGTTAAAATCGAGGGTTCTGATGCAGAAATGCTGTTTGGTGTAAAGGATACAGACTATACTGTAACCAAGGGACAAGACGCTATTGTTAGTGTTAAATACGCCGGATCCGATGATGTGGTAAATCTGACGCGTGAAAGTAACACATTCAATATGGATGGCCTGAATATTACACTGAATGGTACATTCGGTTATAGCGGAGATACATTTATTGAAGGAACAGAACCTGTTAAATTTAATGCCAAGACTGATTCTGACAGTATTGTGAAAGCTGTCACGGATATGATTAAAGATTACAATGATATGATTGAGCTGGTGAACAAAGAGGTTTCTACCAAACCAAACCGCAATTATGAGCCGCTTACGGATGATCAGAAAGCGGATATGACAGAGGACCAGATTAAAAAATGGGAAGAAAAGGCTAAAACAGGCTTGCTTTTTAATGATTCAGATTTACGTGGCCTTTCTGACAGTATGAGGTTTATTTTTGAAAGTGGCTCTGAAGATACAGCTGCTTTGGCTTCTTTCGGAATATCGACAAGCACAAATTACGGTGATAACGGTAAGCTTGTTCTTGATGAAACAAAATTCAGGGCATCACTGGAATCGAATTCGGCAGATTTACAGAAATTGTTCACAAGAGCTGCAGATTCATCAACAGGTGACAAAGGCGGAGTTATGGCCAGAATGACTGAGATTACTGAAAAGTATGCTAGTACAACTGGTGCAACGAAGGGTATTCTCATTGAGAAAGCTGGTTCCGTTTATGCTCCTACGAGTATTCTCAAGAATTCCTTACAGAGTTCCATGGACAGTCTGGATACCGTAATTAGCCGGCTTAATACTCAGCTTAAAACAGAAACAGACCGGTACATCAAGCAATTTACCAATTTGGAAACATTGATTTCCCAGATGAATTCTCAAAGCAGCTGGTTGAGTCAATCCTTTGGTTCATAAGGAACGGAGTGTAAGATGGCAGTAAATGGATATCAACATTACAAGGAACAGACCGTGAATACAATGACTCCGGGTGAAATGCTTAATCTTTTATATGATGAATTATTAAAGAGGCTGACCAGATCAGAATTGGCATTGGAAAATAAAGATTATGAACTTTTCGAGCAGTCCATACAACGGTCTATGGATATAGTTACATACTTAAGAGATACTCTTAATTTTCAATATGAAATAAGTAATGAATTAAAACGTCTTTATGAATTTTTCCTTTATGAATTAGTTCGTATTAAAGCAGGCAGGAATTCTGCAGTAATAGGAGAGATAAGACCATTGATTATGGATCTGAGGGATTCCTTTAGAGAGGCACAGCGCATCGGCGGTTGATTTTATTCAGGCTGGAGAGGAACGTTCTCTCCAGCCATTTATCAATAAGCTGCAAACAGGAGGAAGTACAAATGGAAGAATCCATGCTGTTGGAGATTCTAAAAGAGATGCAGAAAAAATATCAGTGTATGGCAGAAATAGAGAGGATAACCCGTGAAATTGGTGAATTCCTTTCCCGCAATGACCAGACTTCAGTACAGATGCTTTTGGGAATGCGCCAGGAGGAGATGGATAAGGCTGATATGTTTACTAAAAATATAAACTGTCTTATATCGGTTCTGCCTCCGGAAGAAGCTGCCAAAGTGGATAATTTGGTGAAGGGGCAGGAAAACTGGAATCCAAATGAACAGATATCAGAAAAAATAATGGAAAAAGGAAAGAATATCCAGCATATACTGAAACGTACTATTGAAATCGACAGACACATCAGTACGCGTATCGCAGGTACCCATTCCTTTTATAATTAAATATAGCTTTTTATTTTGGAGGAGAAATAGCCCAAAGTGGTCCTCCATTGGATGCTCGGTAATTCAGTTCATGCAGTATCACAGAAGGATCCCAATTGCACTTTGTATTATCATAATTATTAGAATCCGCGATACGAAAGGAACCGTCAGCGGTATAACTTGTTATGATTATAAAATGTCCCTGCTGAGTAAAATGTCCCTTTCTCATTAAGGCAATAACCAGTTGTCCGGAATCCAATGCATTCCTAATCCCCTCTACGGTACGGTTTTTAATCGGTGAAACTAAAAGACCATATGCTGACGCACTGTCAGGAATGAGGCGGTGATAAGAACCCTGTCCGGGGCACCAGCTGTTATTGACTGCTGCCCAGTTTGCCATATCGGTTGGAAGGACCTGATTACCAGTCAGACTGGTTATGACCATGGCCATAACAGTAGGTCCGCATCCATAGGTAACCAGAGGATCTCTTCCCCCCCACAGATAATTTCCCCACCTGGCATCAGCCTGATTATAATAAGTAAGAGGACCGCAAACGCTGTCTAGCATTACATCGTATTTGCCTTCCTGAGGGATATCTGCATCAACTATCTCAGGCAGTAGCGCGGTTGTAGGTTGAGAGACATCAGCGGCTGATCCGTCAATCTGATAATTAGAAGAAAAAATCGCAAACGGGATGACGATTACGAACAGGGTCTTGAATAGTGTTTTAAATAATCTGTTCATACGGCTCACCTTTATCTTTAATATTATATGTTATTTATCGGATAGACACTCCATAAAGTTAAGATTGAGATGAAAAGTCCGATATATATATTATAGACCTGTATGATATTGCAGGCGGTGTGCGGCACATGGGATTTAATTAAGGATGGAAAAATGAATGATTAAAGGTTATGAAGAGCGGTATTTACTAATATTACTATCTGCAGTGATGAATCAGAAACCTTCACCAGAGCCCATACGTTCACTTGATTGGGAAAAGATGTTTCGGTTAGCTGATTACCATGGTGTGGCACATGCTGTACATTATGGTATTCTGGGGCTTGACCAGGAGATATCCCAAGCGATAAGACAACAGTTTTTTGATAAATATTTAGAATCAGTTTATCGGGTAGGACGTTTACAGAAAAGCGAGACGCAGCTGGTGGCTTTGCTGGAACGTGAAAAAATCAACTGCTTTTATCTCAGTTATTCAGATATAGTAAAAAATTATCCCATCGAAGAGATGTGCTGCCGTGAGTCAATTGAGATTGGGTCCAGTAGAAAATGTACCAGTGTGATATGGGGGATTCTGGAAAAGGTAGATTTCGAAGAACGTAGAACAGATGAGGCTGGAAGGTTGTATTATCGTATTCCTGGAGTAAGAGTGTTGAATTTTGACTATACACTTTTTTTCAGTACCTCCATGCGCAGGTTTTTTAGGAGCCTGCTTAAATTATCTCCACTACAGGCTGGCAGCAGGTATATTCGTGAACTGCCTCTTGATGACAGATACCTGTTTTTGATGTGCAGACTGACTGATAGTTATGCGAGGGGGAATATCAGTTTAAGCCAGATTATGGATTTTTGGATTTTTTATAAGACTTATGGTGAAAGTTTTAATTGGCCTTATATATATGGCAGACTAAAAAAATTGAAAATCGCTGATTTTGCAGAGCGCCTGGAACATTTGATCCTGCGATGGTTTGGAACTGGTGCAGTTATTGAAAATGTTGAAATCTATGAAGCCATGGAGTCTTATATCCTGTCAAAGGGAACAGATGGAAGAGAGATCAGCTCAAAGCTTCTGCCTTTGATTAAGACGGTTGCAGATTGCTATGCAAGGAACCGAAGATTGGAAGAAATGAGAAAGATGGTTGCCTGGCTTTTTCCTGATCGAAGATACATGGAAACGATATATCCTTTATTAGGGAAGATTAGAATTTTATTGCCGTTATTTTGGATAATACGGTTATTGCGATATTTAAGCAGAATATGCACAAACCCTTTACGGAACAACGTGTTTCCAAAGTTAAAAAGCTTGTTTCAGAAGGCAGTAAAAAGGCTCCCAATTATTAATAGGAAAGCAAAGAGTGAGAATACAGAGGAAGAATCAAAAGAAACAGCGGAAATACCTAAGTAATATCAGGTATTTTCGCTGTTTTTGTGTTGCTCTGAAAAAAACTCTTTTATCTTAGAAATTGATCCGGCATTCAGAGGAATAGAAACTGCTTCCTGATTAGCAGAAACTGCTTCTACCAATTCGGATCTTAATATAGATACATCTCTGGGAGCATCAATTGCTAATTTGACCCAATCATTACCGATTTCCAGTACAGTAATCGAAATGTTATCGCCAATGTTTAGAGCCTGTTCCTTTTTTCTCTGAAGTATCAGCATATTATTTCCCCCTTTTCATAAAGTCTTTGATTGGATGACGGAATTTATAAAGAGGGTTATCTAAAATTATCTGTTTTGCTTCTCTGGTATCTGTATTAACTGCGATGGGGGCCTTTAAATTAACAGTACTTTCTTCCATCTGGTCATGTATGACACAGATCACATAATAAGAAATATTTTTTTCATCATAGGAAGCTTTTAATAAATTGCTGTCTTCTGCAGATAAAACAGGAGCGTATTCGGAATATAGCTGAAACGGATTCATAAGTATAAATGATATTCTACAATCATCAATAGATTGCAGAGATATCAGGGCATCACTATTATCCTGAAATGCAAGGGGTACATAATTTTTTAATTCTGAGAATCCAAATAAACCGTCAGAAAAATGAATCAGTTCCTCCTCAGAACAGGGAATTGAACCAAAATATTGCGTTTTTATTTCCATGTGTACCTCCAAATATAAATTTAAGCCAGGACATCAATCGGGGTGTGATCAAAGTATTTAGCAGCACTGGGAGGAACATACATCGGCTTGCCAATATATTCTATTTCTACATCTGGCATTTGAGTGATGGAAATTTCAATGCTGCCGGGTATGAATTCAAAATCCCCCTTAGCGGCCCTGATGTCAAAACTAATCTTATCCATTTGATACTTAATATTCAGATCAGGGGCAGACCATTCGAGATCGGGACCTGTAGTTGGGATAAAAGCTAAACCAAACTCTCCTGTGGGCATTTGAGCACGCTGACGGAAAATCTGATCAAGGGGATTAGAAACTTTGGCGTCTAACAATAGTGCAGCCTCCTCTGTATAAGTAGCAGTAGCTTCTGATGCAGCCTCCAATCCGGAAGCAGCGGCCTGGCGGACGCTTTCCATGGTGGTTGGAGAAATTGAACTGCGGGCATCGTAAGTATCAAGGAACAGCTTAATCGGTTTGCTGTTAATATCCAGGCCACCGCGTTCATTATTCATTAATACATCGGTCTTCGATTTTGTATATCTGAGTTCGGCCTTCTGTATCTTCATTTCATATTTTATTGGTATGGTTTTTATCTGAAGCAATGGTTCCATATAAAATCCCTCCTGTAAACCTTAGCGCATGAAATCAATGAATGACGAGGACAAAATGCTGGTTCCAACCTTCAAAGCAGCATTATAAGCGTATTGATCCCAAGAGTAATTGGTAATAGCCTCCGCCATGTCAACGCCTTCCACACTTGACATCTGTTCCTGAATCGATATTTCTGCATTATCAAGCCGGTCTTTTGTAGTGGTTAAAAATTCGGATTTAACACCTAACTCTGTAATTTGATTTGACAGACTGGTATTGAGAGTGTCAAACTTGACCATGAGATCACGGTACTGATCTGCATCAAAAGTCTCAGCTTCCAATGCATCTGCAAGCTTACCGGCCATTACAATTATGTTATTGCTCATTCCTTTGTCATCAACGCCGTATCCAATCGCATTGATTCCTGGGAGAGACATGTTAAAGGCACTGGAAGAAACAACCTGATCAAAATCATCCATTGATAATCCCATTCCAAGATCAACATACAGGTTTTCATTTGACAAAGTCTTTAATTTTTCATAGTCAGCAGATCCTTTGGGTGCATTGACGTCAATTCCACGATAGTTAAGAGTACCATCAGATGTCAGTTCAAAGGGCGGGTTCTTTCCATCGGAGCCCGCAAAAAGAAACGTGTCCTCATAAGATGAATTCAGACTAAGTACCATGGACTGCTGAAACTGTCGGATAGCAGAAGCATAACTCTGACGTACTTCCTTAGTCTGATTGGTTCCATTCAATGCCTGAATATTATAATTTTTACTAATCGTTTTAACCATATCAGAAACCTGTCTCAGTGAATCTTCCTGACCATCCTGTCTGGACTGCACTTCTTCCAGCATTTTTAAGTTATCCTGGTTCTTGTAATATTTCCGGTGAAGCTGTGAGGCTCTGGCGGCAGAAGCAGGATCCTCAGCGGCACTATTAAAACTTCGCTGAGTCATAACATGAGTTCGTGAAATATTTAAGTTATTGATTGATGTTGAAAGATTGGTTTTGTAATCTCTTATAATCGCATTTGTGGTGATTCTCATTTACTTACCTCCTTTTATCTGCCAACTACTCCAGTATTGTTGATTAGAGTATCGAGTGCCTGGTCCAGAGTTGTCATAAAACGGGCAGCTGCACTGAAGGATTTCTGATAATGCATCAAATTTATACCTTCCTCATCTAAAGATACACCGGATACTCCATCCTTATTATTGGCAGTCTGCTTTACAACTGAAACATGATTATCCAGTATTGCCTTGTTTGTTGAACTGTCAATACCCTGATTATTCTCCAGCGTCGAATAGCACTGAGAAAAGTTTCCCGTATAAAATGATATATAATTCGTTGTTTTATTGCCTCCACTGTCCAATGTAGTATATTCATATTTGAATTCTCTGCTGTCAGTTAATGATTTCAACATTTTCAGAATATTGTCATTAGCTGTAGATCCAGCATTCGGATCGTGGGAAGAAATAATATGAATGGAGTTATTCATCCAGTCATCGTTAATTTTAATATTTGATGCTGTAAATTTCTTACTGCCGTCAGATGTCTTGAATAAATCAAAATTTTTAACGTTGTAAGGGTTTGCTTTGTACAAAAAGCTGATTGTGTTATTGTCTGTAAACTTAATGCTGTCTTTTGTGATGACTGTTCCGGAAGCCATGGGTGAATCACTGGTCCAAACCAGTTTTTTACCACTTACGCTATATTTCCACTGACCAGGTACAGATGAGCCATTCACATTTAAGCTGGCAAAACCTGTATTAAGCTTATCTGCCAGATTTTCAAGGCTTTTATCCAGGGTGTCACCAATTTCAATGGTACCTGCTGAACCGTCACCAAAGGTGTATTCAGTACCATTAAAATTAATTGTTTCACCAGTTAAAAAGTTGCCGATGGTATTGGAAAATCCGAATGCAAATTCTGCTTTCTGTGTTCCATTGGTTGTCATGGCATTGGCTGCACCGGAAGATGGCATGACATTGGCTCCTGTGTAAGGCTGCATGTTACCATTTAAATCATTAAAGGTCTTTGCAAAGGTCTGAACAAAGGAATCCAGGGTTTTTTCGTAATATCCAAATCCTCTGAAATCCGTAGCAGGATCATCCAGTTCGCCGGATTTATTTAGCAAATCCACTGTACCTTTTATAGAACCATCTTTTAAATAATCGGTAACATCTGTCTTCAGAGAAGAAGTATCCACACCCTTGGGATAATTGGTGGCTGGAATCATAGAAATGCGAACGGTTCCATCAGGGTTTCCGTCTGAGTCCTTATGCTCCTCCATGGAAAAGGAAGCAAAATTTTCTCCATGCTCTCCAGCTGTCAGTTCATAGCTCAGCCCATTGGATCCATTAAATGTAACAACAGGGTAATTATATTTTTCATTGGAGCCAATAGTAACCTCTTTGTAGCTTACACTGATAGGAAGATAACCAGCAAGCTCATCCAGCTTGCTATTTCTCTGATCCATCAGTTCCAGAGATGGGTTACCCAATATCTGACCATTCCAAATAGTATCGTTTAATTCACCAATATCAGAGAGAAGGCCGTTAACGGTTTTTATATCTGTGTTCTCCAGACCGTATATTGTCTCTTCCCGGGTGGTCTTTAAATCTGTAGCCTTTTGATGAATATAGTTTAAAAGAACCTGAGATCTGGAACGCACGATACTGTCAAATTCGCTGTTGTTTGCATTAGAGGATAACTGGTCTAAACTGCTGCTTAAATTACTGAGAGCCGTTTTTAAAGCATCTCTGTCTGTTTCGTCAAAGATATCTGCCAGCTGGTCCAGACCTGCCTGGCGGGCATCAGCAGTACCTACCTTTGCAATCTGGTTACGATACTGTACATCGAGAAACGGATCTCTGACCTGGGAGATTCCTGTGATCTCAACACCATAACCAATCTTTGATGACGGGTTACTGCTGGTGGGGTCGGCCCCCCTTAAATTAAGGCTGACAAGGTCGACCTGCTGTCTTGTATACCCCTTCGTGTTAATATTGGCAATATTCTGTCCGGTAACATCAAGGGCTCGCTGACTGGCGGTCATAGCAAGCTGGGCAATCGTAAAGCCGGAAAATGTAGATCGTGTCATATGAGACCCTCCCAATTCTTTTTATCTTTTGAGTTATTCTGATGTGTGCGTATGATGGCTTTGTTAATATTATGTAAGCTTATTTCAAGCATGGCCCGGGCACTTTCGTTTGTATCCTGAAAAAGGCTGACATGGTGGGAGAGTGTGTCAAACAGTATCTGGAGCCGGCTGTGTTCTTCTCCTGATGTGCTGTCTAATATCTGCTTAAAGGTATATCCTTCGAAACCCATGTTCTTCTGGCAGGCTTCCCGTTTTTTCTCCAGACCTCTCAGCTTTAACACTGCAGCCTGTTCCCTGTTCATGCAGTCCTCCACATAAGTGACCATGTTCTTCTTTACCGCTTCTATTTTTATCTGTTCAATCTCGATCAACTCTTCGAAGAGTTTAACCAGATCTTCAACTACAGCTGTAAACTCATTCATTACTATCTGCTCCTTTGTACCAGAGAATCTTCTCTGCGATCTTATTGGCATCTACCTGATAGGTACCGCTTTCCATTCGTTCCTTTAACTGATTCAGCTTTTCGTCGGACGCCGGATTCTTGATTTCATTCATGAGCATATTCTTTAGCGTGGCAGCAAATTTGGAATCCATATCTTCCAGGGAAGCGGAACGTATGGTGATTTCATCGTAATTGGTTTTTGCTGATTCGTTAGCCGGGCTGCTGGAGTCCTGATTTTGTCGTATCATGGATGTATTATACAGCGTATTAAGATAATTCGATGAGATACGCATGAAATTACTCCTTTCTGAGAGCTTCTAAATAACTTTACTTTTATATCACAGTTATATTATCGTCAATTTATAAGAAATATTAACTTTTTCTCTTGGATTTTCTTTATTAAAGTGAGTATAAATGCTTTAAAAGCACATTGGAAATGTTAGAACAGGAAACCTGGGTCTTCACAGCACCTATGTTGTAGGCGACCATGGGCATTCCGTACACCACACAGCTTTCCGCATCCTGTCCGATGGTGAAAGCACCTTTCTTCTTCATACTAAGAAGTCCGTCTGCTCCGTCACGGCCCATACCGGTCATAATAATACCAACGGAGGAAGCGCCTGCCGTGTCTGCAACGGACTGAAACAGTACATCTACAGAAGGGCGGTGACCGCTTACCTTTTCACCGGAATAGCAGCTTACACTGTAACGGTTTCCTATTCGTACCACTTTCATCTGATAATCACCGGGAGCAATCAGTACCTGGCCACGTTCAATCGCATCACCGCTTTGTGCCTCTTTCACTTTCATATGGCAGAGACGGTTTAAACGGTCTGCGTACATCTTGGTAAATCCCTCTGGCATGTGCTGAGTAACTACGATGCCGGGCGTGTCTGCTGGAAGATCTTTTAAAACCTGGAGCGTGGCCTCAGTCCCTCCGGTTGAAGCGCCGATCGCAATAACTGTATTATAGGCATTCAGGCCGAAAGGCTTATTTCCTCCTAATGCAGCCACAGGAACCGCAGGGGGAACCACTTTTGCAGGCACCTTGATTTTTGCACGGGAGGCTATAAATATCTTGCTCATTAATGTATTAAGAAATGTATTGGCGTTAATGCTCATAGACATATCCGGTTTTCTTACAAAGTCTACAGCTCCTGCAGAAAGAGCCTCAAATACATTTAAATTCAGGGAAGAAACTAAAATCACGGGAACCGCATAGATCGGAAGCAGTTTTTTTACAAAATCAATCCCGTTCAAACGCGGCATTTCTACATCTACCGTAACAACATCAGGCTTTACTGCTGGGATTTTGCGCTCTGCATCAAATGCATCAATGGCATACCCGACTACTTCTATGTTTGGATTCTGTGAGAGATTGTCAATTAAAACCTTGCGAAAAAGCATGGAATCATCTACTATAAAAACTTTAATTTTCTCATTCATAATATACTCCATTCTTTATACTGAAATTATACAGTCAGAAAATGATTTTATGGTCATCCATATTATATGGATAAATCTGTGTAATATAAAATCCATTTACCGGATTTTAACACCAGTAAATAGATTTTATATTAGGCAGATTATTCTTTTCGGTATGTAGCTGGCATGAGATATTTATAAGGTGTTTTTTCTTTGTTTATCGTCTCCGAATGTCCAATCAGTAAATAGCCGCCTGGAGCAGTCGCATCATAGAAACGCTGGATTAAAGCGTCTTTGGTGTTCTGGTCAAAATAAATCATTACATTTCTGCAGAAAATGACATCAAATTTCAATCGGAACCGAATGGGATCCATTAAATTAAATGTCTGGAAAATAACATTGGACTTAATGGAAGGTGCTACAGCATAGATCCCCTTTTCTGCTGTTTTAACAAAATATTTGGATATCCATGCAGGTGATAAATTTTTGAGGGAGTCCTCGTCGTACACGGCCTCCTTTGCAGCCCGCAAGGCGTTCTGGGATATATCGGTAGCCAGAACCCGGGTATCCCAGAGGGCGGCCTGCGCCCCCAGGGTTTCCTTTATGATCATTGAAATTGTATAGGGTTCCTCACCAGAAGAACAGCCTGCACTCCATATACTTAAAACCTTGTTTTTCTTGGTGGCTAACAAATATGGGAGAATGGTATCCCGGAAGAAATTAAAATGGGCCTCTTCCCTCATAAAATAAGTATAATTTGTTGTAAGCTTATTCAGCATTACTTCAAGGTCGGCTGGGTTTCTTGATGAGGTGATCTGATCTATATAATCCGTAAAGGAGGTGTATCCCATTGAGATAATGGTATTGGATAACCGCCCCATAATCAGCTGCATCTTTTTAGAAAGATCGATCCCGTAATTTTTTTTCACGAACTGAACCAGCCGCGTGAAGTCTTGCTGTGAGAGTGTTAACATAGATAGCCGTCCTTTATGAGTTATTAACTAATGTTTCGCAATCCAGAAGCAGAACAACTTTGTTGTCCGGCATGGATATCATGCCGCTGACCAGTTCTTCCCGGTTGCTTGCAGGAACAGAGGAAATTCTGGAATAATCGATATCCAGAACCTGCTCCACTGCATCTACAATGATGCCGATGAACACAGAATCAACATTCAGCACGATGACACAGGTAGTGCTGGTGTATTCAATGGCGGGTTTTCCAAGCCTGAGCCGTATATCAATAATCGGTACGATCTGGCCTCTTAAATTGATAATGCCCTTTACGTAATTTGGCATCATGGGCATGGCAGTAATGACATGATTGGTAATGATTTCTATTATATAGTTTGTGCTTACACCAAAAATTAAATTGTCGGTGCGAAAGGTGAGATAACGCTCCATGGCTTCCGTTGCGCCAGAAATAAAATCGTCATGTGATAAATTATCTGCACCATCCATAGCTGTATTAGTACTTTCTGCTGACATTTGTATTCCTCCATTTCTAATTAAAATTAATTATGAGCTGCAGCATACAGATTTAAAACGTCTAATATGATGCTGATATTGCCGTCACCAAGAATGGTACATCCGCTGATACCGGAATCTTTGATATTAAAGCTGTTTAAGTATACCGGCAGAGGCTTCACAACAACCTGCTGTTCGCCCAGAAGGTCATCTACAAAAAGACAATAGGATTTATCACCGGATTCAACCCATACCAGGATACCGTCTTCAATATTGGTGATTTCTGTCTCAATATTGTAGAGTCTGTGAATCCGGATAATGGGATAGAACTGGTTCATGCATCTGATAATTTCATTTCCTTCTGTATCATAAATAACTTCTTCGTTTTTCACCTTGAATGACTGACGGATATTGGCAATCGGAATAGTAAATACTGATTTACCAACGGAGATTTCCATACCGTCAACAATTGCCATGGTAAGCGGGATCTTTAAGGTGGTGCACATTCCCTTTCCGAGATCGCTTGTAATGGTAACGGTTCCGCCGATTGCTTCCACGTTCTTCTTCACTACATCCATACCCACGCCGCGGCCTGAAAACTCGGTTACAGTTTCGTTGGTGGAAAAGCCCGGAGCTAACAGGAGAGCAAGAATCTCTTTCTGAGTATATTCGCTTTCCGGCTTTGTAAGAATTCCGTTTCTCTTTGCTTTTGCAAGAACACCGACAGGATTCACGCCCCGTCCGTCATCGCGTATGGAAATAATGACTTCATTGGTCGTATGGCTGGCAGAAAGAATGATTTCACCCTGAGGATTTTTTCCAACCCTGATACGTTCTTCTGCAGTCTCTTCAATTCCATGATCCATAGAGTTACGTACAATATGCATAATCGGATCACCGATACTGTCCACAATGGATTTGTCCACTTCTGTATTCTCGCCCACAATTGTAAGGCGTACATCTTTTTTCAGTTTCTGCTTCATATCTCTTACAATACGGTTCATTTTCTGGAATACACCGGAAACAGGTACCATGCGCAGAGACATAACAATATCCTGCAGATCATCAGTCAGCTTGCGAAGCTGTCTGGTGGCCTTTAAGAAACTGTCCAGATTCTTCAGATTCTGGATTTCAGGTGAAGAGGTTACCATGGATTCCGTTATGACGATCTCTCCAACAATTGCAACGAGGTTGTCAAGCTTTGCTAAATTAACACTGATCAGATTCTGTTTGCTGGGCATCTGATGACTGGTGTTTGCGGCGGGTGTGCTGGCGGGTGCGGTGCTTTCACGGTTAACGGGGGCAGCGGCTGTCTCTGCAGTCTTTTCTTCAACTGCACTCTTTGCCCGTACATTCTGAATCAGCTCATAAGAGCGGAGGTTATTCATATTGTTAATCTGGGAGATTGCTGCATCTGCAGTCTCACGGGAGTCAAGAGCGAGATAGAATCCCTTTTCAATAATGGATGAACTGCTCTGACTGTTGGTTTCCACATCGCTGGGATAAAAATTAAATTCCAGACCGGATTCCTTTAATGAGCTGATGAGCATAAATGCGCGGAGGTTCTCCATTCCACAGCCTTCGTCAAAAAAGATACGGAGAAAATAGGGGGAATTATCATCCGGGCACTCTGCAAGATCCATGCGGACTTCGTCCAGATCCACAGCTGTAACGGGAGAAGCGGCTACCGGCTTCCCGCTTTCTTTTACTGCCGGCTTTTCCGTTTTCTTTGCTTCTGCGGGAGCATCTTTATTATCCTTACTGATTTTTTTTAGGAAACTATTAATTTCCTCGGTCAGATTGTCGACATTATCACTAAGTGGTTCATTGTTTTGAATCTTTGAAACTTCAGCACGAAGTAAATCGGTAGAGCGGAACATTAAATCAAAAAGGGTGCTTTTGTGAGAACTTTCAAGTGAATCCAAACCGTTCTCACGGATAAAAAAGAATAAATCTTCAATGTGATGAGCGATCTGCATCAAAGAATTAAACTCCATCATTGCAGAAGAACCCTTAACGGTATGCATGATACGAAAAATTTCATTCACATCGTCCACCGTAAAATCTCCTGCTTTTTCGGCTTCTATCAGGAGTTCATCCAATTGCTCCAGTAGGGAATTGGTTTCAAAGAGATACATATCAAGCATATTATCCATGCCGTTATCCATAATATTTACACCGCCTTGTCTAGTATAGTATATAATTATTTATCGGTATGGCTGGAAAAAAAATAATAGTAAATCAAACAACCTTTTGAAAAAAATATATGAAACACAACTTGTATGGAGGCATAATATGGCAGATATTCTGAAAGTAACAACTCCAATGTCCGGCTATGATAATTCGACGATTAAAAATAACCCCCAGGCAGGCCAGGGACCGCAGATACAGAATCCGGTAGATCCGTCGAAAGTGATGCGGGGGGATAACCGGACTGATTCCGGAGGAAATCAGGAACAGCAGCTGGCATTTCAGTATCGTTCCAATTTTGGTACATTTCTCAATATGATAAAAAATTCACCGGATATTTCCCGGATATTTTCCGATATTTTTTTCCAGGGAGAAGAGATGTTAACCGGAGGGGTGATGGGAGAAGAAGCAGCCAGACAGATCGCTTCTTTTTTTAAAGCCACCCAGATGCAGGAGGAAGATGTCCTGGGCTTTTTAAAAGAGCAGGCAGAATCATCGGTCCGCTTCAATGGGGGGATTTTTGACCAGTTAAGGCAGGTTATGGCTGAGACAGGTTCTGTGGATTTAAAAGCAGATATTTTAAATTTTATAAAAAAGTTTAACGATATGTCTTCCGGAAAGCATATTCTTCATGATATATTTAATACAGTGAAAGATATGGAAGGGTACGTATTTAAACAGACAGCTGCCCAGATCGATGAGCTGCTGAAGGAACTGGATACATCTGCAGCAGAAGGAGACACAGACGGAAACAGTGCTCTGCTGAAAGAAAAGATACTTCCGTTTTTAGGCCGTTACATTGCTGCAAACCATGATATGGGTACCATACGTGACAAGATCTCCCTTTTGACGGTGCTTATGGCCAGATATGAAAACGGAAACAGGCAGGAAGTCCTCCAGGCATTTGCAAAACTTACGGGCTATCAGGGATTTCGCAAGCATTTTGGTACGACGACTGCAGAAGAGTTTGGAGAGCTGCTTGGCCAGGTAGATATGGATCAGGCAGCAGGAAAAAATCAGTGGTCAGACAAATTTGTTGATTTTTTAAGAACCGGGGTCAGCGGAGGAGCAGGACTTGAAAACAGACAGACGTTTCTGAATATAATCCAGTCACTTGTAATGAATGAAAGTGTATATATGCCGCTTCTTCACCTGGCATTTCCTATGGATATTAATGGCAGAAAACTGTTCACCGAGATGTGGATTGATCCGGATGAAGAGGGCAGCAGTACTCAGGCAGGCGTGGAACGGGTTGCAAGAATTTTCATTAAATTCGAAATAGCAGAGCTTGGCCAGTTCAGACTGTTAATGCTTTATGGTGAAAACACTTCATCCTTCCAGCTCTATTATCCCGAGAAGATGAAAAAATCAGAAGCCAGTATCCAGAGGGGAATTAAGGGGATTCTTGAAAAAAATCACCTCAGGGCTGATCGTGTAATCCTGCAGGCGGGAGAGGGGCCTTCTTCTCTTGTATCGGTATTTCCTAAAATACAGGAAAGGAAGAATTCAGTCGATGTCAGAATTTAAAAGTACACTCAATAAAAAAGCGGTTGCCTTAAAATACGATGACTCAAAAAATCCGTCTCCGGTTATCGTTGCATCCGGAATGGGTTATACGGCAGAAAAAATTGTGGAGGTGGCCAATGAGAACGGAATTCCTGTTTATGAGGACAATTCCCTTGCTACCATACTCACGCAGCTTGAATTAGGGAGTCAGATCCCGGAAGAATTGTACCAGGCTATTGTAGACATCTACCTTTATTTTCTGGATTATGTACCTGGTAAACAAAAAGACATAGTAAAAGAAGATTTGGAAGAGACAGAGGAAGAGGAAACAATAATAGAAGAAACGGTGGAATAATTTATGTTAAGGGAATGTGATAAGGCTTGTATTTATTCATTTGATGGCGTTTTTCTTGCAGAGGTAAAAGTGGTTGATTCCGAGAAGGATAGTATGGCACTGATCTTTGAGGAAGAAGACATGGATAAGGTCAATACGGAATCGGTTATTGTATTCTATGATGGCTTACAGGGACTTGTAACATGCAAATGCAGTCTGTCTGCAAGAGTCAAAGTTGTTGGAACTGAGAGCGGAGACTTAGGAACAGCCATTTATAAGGTTCCCTGCAGAATTGATGAGCTCATTGGGGTGGAGCAAAGAAGAAGAGACTTAAAGGTAAGAGTTTCAATTCCTGTTATGATTGAAACTGCTGACGAACAGGGAAAAGTAATTCACTTACCAGCGAAGTTAAAAGACATCAGTGCAGGAGGAATCGGATTTGAATCCCCGGAAAAGTTAAAGGAGAATCAGATTTTTTCCTTTATGTTTGAGACAGATGCCGGAGATACCAGATTAAAGGCAAGCGTTTTGTGGGTCAGAGAAATCGCAGAGAATGGAGAAGAACCATTTTACCGCTATGGAAGCCGATATTTCGGTTTATCCGCTTATCAGGAGTCCATGGTTCGTAAATTCACGTTTCAGGAACAGCTGAAAAGGAGAAAAATCGAGTAATTGCTTATGATTGTTTCAATTTATGCCGATACATTACTTATAGGCTTTATTATCCTATAAGGTTAAAAGTAAAGGAGCGATTGAATGAAACAACAGAGGAAAGCTTTGGCGGTGGGCATTCTAAGCGCACTTTGTCTTTGTCTGACAGCTCAGAAGGTAACAGCGACGGAGTCCATAGACAGAGTAAGTATCAAAGTATCAATGAATATTGAAGCCGGTGACCGGCTGCCCAACATTCAGATTAATAAGACTGATGGTGAATGTTATGTAAATTCCGGTGATAAGAAATATACAATCAGGGAAGCGGAGTGGGTGACCTCTACCTCCAAGGATATGACAATCGGGGAAGAACCTAAGATGAATGTTACACTGACACCTTCCGATGAATATGATGCTTACTTTAAATCCAACTATGAGGCATCAAAGATTAAGATAAGCGGCGGATCCTATGTAAGCGCCAAACGAAGCGGCAGTGATCTGGTTGTCACACTGAGAGCCAAGGCGATTAAGGGACTGTATGCGGAACCGGAAGATATTGGCTGGAAGGATACGAGACTGGGGCAGGCTGTCTGGTCCAAGGGAGATAACACTTCAGGAGCTTATGAAATATGGCTGTACCTCGGTAAAAAAGTGATTTTTAAGAAAGAACAGGTAAAAGCAACCACCTATAATTTTTATCCATATATGACGGAGGAAGGCACGTATTCCTTTAAGATCCGATCAGTTCCATTTAAAGCAGATGAACTCAAGAACGGAAAGAAAAGCGGCTGGGTTGAGTCAGATGAACTGGTCATCAGGGACAGGGATGTTTCAGATGGGACAGGAAAAGAGTCTGATACGACTGCGGGAACCACAGCCAATCCGGAAAAGAAGACCGGCTGGGAAGAGCAGTCCGGAGTCTGGTATTACCGGTATGCGGATGGAAGCGTTCAGGCCAATTCCTGGCTTATGCTGGATGATGTTTACTACCGCTTTGACCAGAATGGAAAGATGATAACAGGCTGGTTTGTATCAGACTCCGATATTTATTATATGGACTCAAAGGGTGCCATGGTAAAAGGCTGGAATAAGATCGACAACAGCTGGTATTATTTCTATCCGGATAATGGCTATGAAGCACCAATGGGTGCGGCTGCAACCGGCTGGCAGATTGTTGATGGTTATTATCACTATTTTAATAATCAGGGTGCCATGCAGAAAGGCTGGATCAATCAGGCCGGAAGATGGTATTATCTGAATACGATACAGGGTAACTTAGAGGGGGCTATGTTAAAGGGGCTGTTTACCCGTGATGGCAAGACATACTATACTGGAGAAGACGGAGTAATGCTGACCGGCTGGCAAAAGGTGGACGGAGTATGGCGTTATTTTAACCAGCAGGATGGTGTTATGGCTGTCAGTACGGTAATTGATGGCTATCACATAGATGAGGATGGAGTATGGCAACAATGATAAGTATGAAAAGAAGATATTTCAACAGTCTGATATCAGCTGTTCTTATAGCATTGCTGCTGTCAGGAATAGCAGCGATCAGGATTCATGCCGCGGAATCAGTGGTAATCCGAAGTCTGAATTTAAAATTTACCAGTCAGTTTGGAGACCAGGAGATTCTCATGCCGGAGATATCCACAACAACAGCAGATGTTAGCATTCAGGATACCCTGTGGAAGCGTGATATTGACAAATGGAAAGCAGCCAAACAGGAGCGGGTTAGTGTTATTTTAACCTCTTCCAATATGGCCTTTGCAGAGACATACAACCGTACAGAATGTAAGATCACAGGTGCTAAATTTGTATCTGCGAAAGCTTTGGACAATCATACTCTGGAAGTGAAAGTAGATTATACTCCGGTGGTAAAACTGGGTAATACGGCACGTGCAGGCTGGGCTGACAGTAAAAAGACAAAAGCAGTATGGGATAAAGTGGAATTTGCAACAGGTTATCAGGTTGCCCTTTATGCAGATGATAAATTAAAAAAGAGAATATCAGTAGAAACCAATACGGCAGATCTTTCCGATCTTATGGATAAGAACGCAGTTTATTATTATGAAGTTAAAGCAATTGGTTTTACAGCAGATGACCGTAAGTACTTAAAAGAGGGAGACTATGTAACCTCACAGGATATAACTATGGAGTATGAAGGAAGTACCTCCGGTGAATGGAAAGGCAGCAGCTATGTAGAAGAAGACGGGGGTACGCCGAGAAACAGCTGGAAGCAGATTTTGAATGACTGGTACTATTTTGATGGTAACGGAGTACGCCGGACCGGCTGGGTTCAAACGGGAGTCAGGTGGTATTATTTAAATCCGGCTGATGGGAAGCTTCTTACAGGCTGGCAGTTTGTTAACGGAAAATGGTATTATCTGAATCCGGCAGGCGGAGAGATGCTGACAGGCTGGATTCAACCCCAGCCGGGAATCTGGTACTACATGAATACGGATGGAAGTATGGCAAGCAGCACCAATGTTGGCGGTTATCGGATTGGTGCTGACGGAAGATGGACACAGTAGAGGTTAAGAGCAGCAGGAGGATGAAAAAGTGGCGACGATAGATCAGTTGCAGATGATGGCGTTAGGGAGAACGCAGTCATTGGAAAAAGGAAAGACTGCAGGAAGCTCAGCAGGTGATTTTAAAAAGGTTCTGAAGTCAGTCATGGATGTGCCCCAAAACCTGGAAACTTTTTTTTCAGAGGCTTCCAGGACATATGGGGTTTCAAAAAAACTGCTGAAAGCAGTCGCCAAGGCTGAGTCTAATTATAACCCGGCGGCCACATCTCCCAAAGGTGCAGCAGGAGTGATGCAGTTGATGCCGGCTACAGCCAGATCATTGGGAGTTTCAGACCCCTATGATGCACGCAGCAATATACTGGGAGGCGCCAAATACTTAAGAGAAAAACTGGATAAGTATAATGGAGATGTAACGCTGGCTCTTGCAGCATACAATGCAGGAAGCAACAATGTGAAAAAGTATGGAGGGATTCCTCCATTTAAAGAGACTCAGGAATATGTTAAGAAGATCATGAAAGATATGGGAGTGTCAGATGATCAGGAAGATACAGCCGTATACGCATCAGGCTATTCTGAAAATACTGTTTCCGACCTATCCGATTATTTTTCAGATCAGGGATCCATTAATGGCTATGGGGCATCTCAGTGGCTGGATGTGCTGAAATCAATAGCCGGAAATGCAGATGGAACTGATGTAGATCTTGCATCTCAGAAAACGAATTCCTTATATCTGATTGAACTTATGAAGCTTCGGATGCAGATGGCTTCAAGCGGAGTATCCGGTCAGTTTGATGTAGATGATTCCAGCGGCGGAAGTTTATTATAATATTGTGTTTGTTATTGATCTTAAGATCAGATAATGGCGGAAAAAATACACCATCAATTGCAGCATATACAATTGATGGTGTATTTTTTTTGCACTGGCATATACTGGCTTAATCCTGACCAACCTTACTGCGTGCTATGTATTTGTGATGATGATTCTAAATTAATGCTCACCTTTTTAAGAGATTCAATAAAAAATGGTTTATTAATGGGCTTAAAGACAAAAGGAATTGCCGGACCCAGTTCCTTAACAACCTGCAGTGTCTTATCATACACGAGAGAACTGATAATAACAATGCCTGCCTTCGGGTGCTTATTCAGAATGCGTTTGGAAGTCTCTAATCCGTCTATTCCTGGTAAAATTATATCCATAGTGACGATATCCGGCATTATTTTCTCGTATGTTTCCAACGCCTCTTCTCCGCTACGGCACTGGCAGACCACTTCGTAATCTGTCCCCTCAAGAATTTTTCCAATTTCATTCCTTATTAAAATGGAATCATCAACAATCATAATCGTCTTTTTCATAATCTTTCCCTTTCTAAGAACTAATTAGTTCCTATAGTAATCTCGCCTTCGCTGTTTTTGTAAATAATACTGCTGGAACATTCCTCCTGAATTAAAAGACTGGAAGAACCCATTCGCACACGGACTACCGGTAAAAGCTGCCTGCATTTTATCAGACCGACCTGTTCTGAATCTTTTGAAGCAATTTCATTTAAACGATTATTTATTTCCTGTTCTCTGATATTTAAATAATCTGCAGCCTGCTTTAAGCTTTCAAGCAGCTGTTGCTTATCTGGTCTTTGTACTGATTCAAGATAATTGATATTTTTCCTGATTTCCGACAGATTGTGATGAAGCTGTTCCATCTCTCTGGTGAGACGGGACGATTCTTCTACGTTTTTTGGAACATTTGCAATTATTAATTCTGTAATCAGACGGCGCACTTTTGAACCGATAATGTTTGCATTGATATTGCTTCCAGCGAGGAGAGAACCTCCAATAATGACACCGATTCCTGAAGTTACTACAATGTCTTCACCGCTTTGTATTTTAGAGTTGATAATACTTTCTGCATAGACATTGCCCTCGGCTTTTACGGTACAATGTTCCAGATAACGGCATTTGATATATGATTCAGAAGTAAGGGTCCCCTTTCCGTTTCCAGACATTCCGCTGGCGATTGTAATGGGTCCCTGTGCTGAAATCTCAGCTCCTTCTACAGATCCGCGAATATCAATGCCTCCGGTGGCCTTTACAGAGAATCCGTTTCTTACATCTCCTGAAATAAAAATATCTCCGTCATAATCTACGTTTCCTGTACTATTATCGATATTACCATTAATCTTCAACAGTGGATCAACCTGAAACTTACCATTTGAAAAGGTAACATGCCCGGTTTTCTGAGAGATCAGGAGAGTACCATCCTCTGTTAGCTGCGTGTTGCGTCCAGCGGGGGCCGCTATGGGTGTCCCTTTTACGGTACAGGGATAAACCTGACCCTCTATGGTCATTCCGTTTTCTCCGGGAACAGCTGTAGTGATTTCACAAATGATCTCACCCTCTTTGACAGCCTGTATATTATTCAGGTTTTTATAATCGACAGAACCATTTTCATCCTCTTCGAACTCCAGCTGTACTACACGTTCAAAGTGGTCTTTTATCGAACCATCGATTCCATTCCTTGCAAGAACACCTCTGGCAATCAATAATACCTGATCATAGATATGTTCCTTTGCAATTGATTTTACCGTCTCATCCAATATTCCTGTTTTTATATGGTCCTGCGCAAGAAGAGACCGCAGATTCTCTTCGGTGATATCAGGACCGCCGTTTAAAGGCGGAATAACATATACCCATGCAGCCATACAGTCTCTGGAAATAAGTAATTGTGGTTGAGCCGCTTTTGGTTCTGGTTCACCAGCTGGTTCAGCAATGGTTTCTGCATTTTTCTTATAAATATTGGACAGGGTTTTCATTTTCATGGCAAATTGTCTGCGTTCAACATCCAGAAGATCTTCATTGACACGAAGAACCAGAGGATCATCAGAAGGTTCCCATATTAATACGGGCTCAACAGTTTCTTTGACATCTGGTTCGTCTGACGGATCAGGACTTGGGGGCAAACTGGAACTTGTTGATGTATTATTATCGATAACCCCGCTTTCTTCACTTTCTGGTAATTCGACTGGTTCAGAATGCGGTGTTTCGGTTTCTTCCAAAGACTCTGAAGTTCGTTTTGCATTTTGAAAAAGGCCAAAGAATCCTTTTCTGTTCTTATCTTTCATTTTTTTCTCCCCTAACATATGGACTACCAGACATATCTTATCCGGTGTCGGCAAATAGAGTATAATATAATCCCCATAATTGCGCTCTTATAAGGAAAGCAATCACACGTAAGACTGCAATACCTTAGTTACTTCATATTACATTCGCCGGTTAAATAAATATATAGATTGTTTATGGTTTCGTATTTGCCTGGATTGGTTTACTGAAAACGGAATACAGACGTACTGCATAATGATCAAAAACTACAAAATAATCCAATCAAACAGGCAGCAGAGAACACCTCCTTTTGTTTATAGTTATGAATATATATTTATATCGGCAGTTTGTAACAATAATATAACACAAATGATTGGTTTTTGGTTACTTTAATGATAAAAAACATAGTTTGAAACCTTAAAAAGTTATCGACAAAATATTCATAATAAGTGTTGACTTTTGTCGAAAGCTTTGGTATG
>NZ_JBANEW010000002.1:0-105588 GCF_049890855.1 Lacrimispora sp. 38-1
TAAATAAATAATATAAATTCAATAAGACTTTTGTAAGCAGGGAACTGGAAAATTGTAAAAATTCCAATTCCCTGCTTTATGAGGTGATGTATATTCAACGGATTTATATTTATAAGGTAATATTAATTGTAAATAAAATCAAGGAGTGCTATAATAAGTTAGACAAGACTAACTAATATTGTGGTTCAAAATAAATATAAAATAATTGGAGGAGGAAATGAATGATAATAAGAAATTTTGGTCTAAAGTTGCATGGATATATGAGAAATTTACGAGAGGGGGTAAATCAGCTGATAAGGCATATTGTGAAATGGAACAAAGTATATGCAATTGTTTAAAAGCCGATATGAAGGTTCTCGAATTAGCCGCAGGACCCGGAATTATGGCACCAAAGATAGCACGATATTGTGAATCTTTAGAAATAACAGATTTTTCTCCGGCCATGCTGGAGCAGGCAAAAAAAAGAAAGATATCCGGAAATGTGAAATTTGCAGTTGCTGATGCTACAAATCTTGCCTATGAAGAGCGTTCCTTTGATGCAGTAGTGATAGCAAATGCGTTACATATTATGCCGGAACCGGCAAAGGCTTTGAAAGAGATTAAAAGGGTTTTAAAAAAGGATGGAATATTGATTGCTCCAACCTTTACAAGAGAAAATATAAAATCGAAATTGATTGAACATATCATGGAAGCGGTTGGATTTAAAACATATAGCAGATGGACGCATCATTCCTATGTACGTTTTATGAAGGGGAAAGGGTTTACAGTTGTGGAGGAGAAGATTATTAAGGGTCACAATTTTCCAATAAGTTTTTTAGTATGTAAAACAAATAAATTTTCCTGATACTTAAATAAGGTCTTTTCGATTCCTTTTATAACTGCATAAGTATTTGGCAAATATGGAGAAGTTAGAAATAATTGGATTACATTAAAATGTATAGATATAAAGGAGAATATTGTAATGAAAGATTATAAGGAACTATCAAGAAAGGAATTTAACAGAGAAGCAGAGAAATTTGATCAAGCAGAAGGCATGGATGTGTATAGAATGTGTAAAGAAAGCTATATTCCAATTCTGGAAGAGGTCAAAAAAGAGACATTTTGGTCACTTTTGGATGTTGGTTGCGGCACAGGTAATTCCATTGAAAGGCTAAAGAATGAATTTCCGGAAAAGAAGTATATCGGTATCGACCTTGCAGAAAATATGATAGCAGTTGCTAAGAAGAAAAGAATTCCAGGAGCGAATTTTGTGGTAGGAGATGCTGAAAATCTTCCTTTCAAAGAAGCGCAGTTTGATGTAATTATATGTAAAGAAAGCTTCCATCATTATCCTCATGTAGAAAAATTCTTTCAGAGTGCTTATCGTACATTGAAACCTGGTGGAAGATTGATTATCCTGGATATGGCTATACCAGCAGTAGGAAGATGGATAAATAATCATATTTTGCTTCCGTTGATGAAAAAAGGAGATGTGCATGTATATGGTATTGATGAAGTGAAAAGATTATACTGCTCTGCTGGCTTCAAAGTAGAAAGGGCAGATAAAATCGGAAAAATGCGGTTTTTAAGATGCGGAAGAAAGTAAATATACATTATAGCTATATAATGAAAGAATTGAGTCAATTCATGAAGATACAATTATAAGGCAGAAAGGAAACTGTTGTAGAACTTAAAGCAGCAGTTTCCTTTCTTTACATTAGCATAATATGAGAAATGGATATGCATTAACAGATTAAGAGGTCTGTTCAAAACATTCAAGAAAAAAGCTCTTCAATCTTTCGATAGATTCTTGGTTAAGATTATAGGTTTCTTTTAACATCCCCTGCTCCAGATGAATAACATCTGTGCAGCAATGCAAAATAAGTTCCAAATCATGTGTAATGACAAATATAGTTTTGCCGGCTTTGCTCAAGTCTTTAATACAGTCTGCTACCTTGTGCATATGCCTATAATCTAAGCCGCTGGTAGGTTCGTCAAAAAGAATAATGCTTTTTTCCGCTGCAATAGCACTTGCAATGGCTACACGTTGTTTTTGTCCGCCGGATAAAGCCATAGGGTGTTTTTCTTTTAATGACAGTAAATCAAGACTCTTTAAAATCTCTTCCGACTGTTTCTCTTTTTCCTCATCTGTAACGGTGACCTTATCACTCATACTAAGCAGGATTTCATCCATGACACTTTCTGTAAAGAGCTGGTGATTTACATCCTGCATTATCATATAACTATAATTTAATCCTTTTTTAACAGCGCATTTTTTACCTTCCACCTCAAGAATGCCTTTGCACTTTTTTTCAAGACCACATAAACATTTGGCAAATGTGGATTTCCCTGCCCCATTATGTCCGATAACGGCTACAACAGATCCTTTTTTTATCTTAATATCATGAATCCCGATTCTATGAATCTTGTCTTTATAAGTGTAACGCAAATCGGACAATTCAATAAAGGAAGTGCTATGGTGGACATAATCATTTGAATAGGAAAGATTTTTGATACTTAATGGTCGAATTCCACGCTTTTTAGATTCTCCAATAGTTAAGCTTCGGATTTCTTCAGCAGAGAGTTCTTCTACGATTTTTCCGTCACTCATGAGAATCATACGGTCAGCCAGTTCCCGCATGAAATAAAGCCTGTGTTCTGCAATGATAACGGTCCGGCCTTCTTTTTTCCAGTGGGAAATCATCTTACGAAGGTCTTCAATCGCTGCAATATCCAAATTTGAGGAAGGCTCATCAAGAACGATAATTTCAGATTTGGCAACAGAAACACTGGCACATGCAATTTTTTGTTTTTCACCGCCACTTAACTCAAAAATACTTCGATCCATTAAAGAGTGAAGATTAAAATCGGATACCGTTTTATTTATTCTGTTGGAAATTTCAGCTATGGCGATCCCCTGATTTTCAGGTGCAAAAGCAAGCTCACTGGTGGTATCCACATTAAAAAACTGAGACCTGGGATTTTGAAATACGCTGCCTACATATTTTGAAGTATGGTAAATAGGCTCATCGCTGATGTTTTTTCCATGAATCAGAACTTCACCAGTAAGATTGCTTTCAAAAAAGTGAGGAATCAGTCCATTTATTAGTCGGGTTACTGTGGTTTTTCCGCAACCGGAACCACCGGTAATGAGCAGAGTTTCACCTTTATGTATGGTAAGATTAAAGTCTTTGATTCCATCTTTTTCTTCGCCACCATTGTATGTGAAGCATACATTTTTAAATTCTATCATTTAGAACCTCCCGCTTAATTGATGATGCATAATAAAAGACCGGATAAAGAAATAAAAGCAATGATAATATCAGCCTTATGAAATCCAATCTGGCATATATTGGTACGTTTCATCTCGCTGCCAAGTCCTTTTGTTAAAGATGCGGCAGAAAGTTCTTCCCCGATTTTCACAACTGACATTAAAAGGGGAACAATTTTATATTCCAGATAGAGAATAGGATTTGTTAATAATCTGCTTCTTCTGATTCCCCGCATCTTCATAGCAACATTAATTGACCGTGATTCTTCTAAAATTGTGGGGATAAAACGAAACATGACAGAGAGCGGAATCGTAATCTTATCCGTCAGATGCATTCGTTTCATAGCACAATTGAATTCACTGACGGTAGTAGTGGATAGCAAATAATAACCAGCGATTAAACCTGGGACGAATCTTGTTACAAGTCCCGAACAAATCAATATCACAAAGCTGCTTACGCCTTTTGTATGCATAAGCAGCACCGATTCGGCAAAGGAAGCAGTAAGGAATACGGCTGAATATAAAAAACCACTTTTCAGTTTCCCTTCACTTATCAGCAAGACAGCAGGTAATATGGCAAGTATAATGCGGGCAATCCTATCATAGCCGATGACTCCCCCGCTGATTAATACAATGCTTACAGAGGCAGTCAATAGTATTTTTGTTCTGGGGTCAAGTCTCAACCTTGTTTTTGGAACTCCAAGCATAATGTTACTTTGCATGAAAAACCTCCTTCTAAACAATACCTGCTTTTTTGAAATGTTTTTTTAACACCGCCTTTCCAAGAAAAGCACCTGCAACTCCTCCTGCAATGGCAAGCAGAATCATACAATAAAACACCCACATGGGTGTAAGAGACATTAATGTATCTGTGTAGGTATCGCCATAACCGGCACGCATGGTCTCAAAATAGGTTTCTCTCATAAAAAATAATGGAGCAAGTGCACCCAATATCCATTCACTGAAAACTATGTAGCCAAGAAGCAGATTTTTCCAAGAGAGATAATTGCCGGCTTTCATAATGAGATCTCCTAAAAAGCCGAATACAAATCCAGATACTAAAACAGGCCAGGGATGACCGGTAATAAACATAAGGATACCGAGTATGGTTCCGGTAATTGTAACCATACCAAACTTCTTCACCTTTGTCAGATAAAGAGCAAAGGGAATTCCTGCCACAAGTGGACAAAAAAGTGGGAGTAAAACTAAAAAAATAGGAATATATCCTAACATTCCAGTTGCAAAAAAGCATACAAAATATAACGCAGTAAACATTCCAACGTTAATTAAATCTTTCGCTTGTAACTTCTGATTCATAATAACCTCCGTATGTAATTATAATAATAATAGTTGAAGTTAGCTTAGACTAACCACAACTATAAGATATAACATATGAACAGTAAATGTCAACAAAAAAAGTAATAAAGGTATGGTCAAATTTGATTTATGATAAAAAACATCAATGGTATCTATAAGTGAGGTCGATTGAAAGGAATAGATGAGAATATTTATTAACAAAGGGAAAAGATACTATGGCATATTGACAACGGTCACAAAGGATAGTAATATTTCACTACCGACTATTGGGTCGGTAGTGAAAGGAGATATTTTAGAATGACTAGGGTGAGATTGGAGAAAGAAGAGAGAAAAAAGCAGATCAAGGAAGTGGCTTTACAGCTCTTTATTGAAAAAGGTTTGGTCAGAACCACGATGGACGATATGATAGAAAAAACAGGTATTTCAAAAGGGGGAATCTATCATCACTATAATAACAAGGAGGAAATTTTTGAGGAATTGATAAAAGATTCGATGACATATAGAAAAAAGCTGGTTGTCGAATATATCAATAAAAATAAAGGCATGAATAGAGAAGATCTGATTATGAATATGCTTTTAGATAAAATATTAGATAAAAATCCATATAAAACAATATATGCGATTTTTTTAACGGAGTTAAGTACAAATAAGAATCTGACTGAACTATATAATCGGATTTATAAAGAATCCAAGGAGGAATTTATACAGTTTTGCATCAGTGAGAATTTGCCGGAGTACATACCACTTATCAATAAAGCGTGTGATTTTTTTATTAATTCCCTGATAATGGGGACTAATATATTAGGCAATGACGATGAAACAGAGTTAAGAGACATGTTAAAAGTTATGCTTAGGGCATATCTGAAGCATATGTCGATATTATAAAAAGGAAAGGGATGGAAAAATGAATAAGGAAAAAGAAATGATATTAAATGATAATCTATGGAAGGTTTGCTATCGATTATCACTGCCAGCTATTATAGCAATGGTTTTATTTGGACTCAATGTTATATTTGACGGTATTTTTGTGGGAAGATTTGTAGGAGAAACAGCTTTGGCGGGAATATCCATTGTATATCCTTTAACGCAAATACCCCTGGGATTAGGCTCTTTGGTTGGAGTAGGTGCAGGCTCTTATCTAAGTATATTGATTGGTGAGAATGATAAAAAAACACAAAGCAGGATAATTGGAAACACAAATCTTATTCTTCTTATGCTTACGATTATTATGATGTTCTTTGGTTTCGTTTTCATGAAACCGCTCTTAAATATTATCGGAGCGACCGGAGAAGAATATGTTTATGCGAGTAATTATTTTAAAATCACTTTATTTGGAAGCATATTCTGGATTGCAGGGATTGGTTACAATATGATTGTCAGAGCAGAGGGAAGAATGAAAACCGCTGCGATTATGATGGGAATCGGACTTCTTATTAATGTGTTGGCAAATTATGTGTTTATGGTAATCTTTGACTTTGGCGTGGAAGGAGCTGCATGGGGAACCAATATTGGCATGTTTATTTACGTGTTATTATTTACCATCTACAGCGTTCGCGGTAAGGCAAGCTTTGAGGTGGATTTTTTCAGAATTTACTGTGATAAGGAAATCATAAAGGAAATCATCTCTCTTGGTATGCCATCGTTTGTTATGACAATCATGACGGTTATTCAGGGAATTATTATTATGAAAGCCTTAAAAACATATGGGACTACTTCGGATGTAGCATTTTATGGAGTCGTATTTCGACTCTATAATTTATTTTTAACTCCGATCTATGGATTGATGAGAGCGTTACAACCAGCGGTGGGTGTTAATTTCGGAGCAAAACAATATGACAGAACCATCAGTGCTTTTAAGATTTTTTCCTTTGCGGCACTCATTGTTATGCTTCCATTGTGGCTGATTTCAATGGCATTTCCAGATACTGTGCTAAAAACAATGCTGCCTCTTTCTACATTTAGCAGCTCTGAAATCATGAATTTTAGAGTATTTATATCCATAGCGCCAATGCTTTCTATTGTACTCACCGCGATGACCTTTTGGCCGGCAATCAAAAAGCCAAAACCAGCCATGTTAATCGGTATAGGAAGACAATTGCTTTTATATATACCACTAATGATTATTCTTCCTATGTTCTTTGGAGTAGGTTCTATCTATGTAGGATCGTTTGTAATTGATTTTATACTAACATTCATTATTATGATTATGTTGAAAAAAGAATTTGGACAATTAAGAAAAATAAATCTTACATAAATAAATATGCATTTTAGAAGAGGCTTTTGCAAAATAGATGAATGAATCATTCATTTATGGAGCAAAAGCCTCTTATTTTTATAGATTATATGATGCAAATGAATGTCTAGATGGATAAAATATTTAAAGCAGCAAAACCTGATTCGAGAATACTTATTATACAAGTTATGGTTATAGATAGTCTTGACAATCAAAAAACTCTGTGATAGTATGTTAACAGTGTTAGCGAACGATGTTAACATACTGTCACGAATAAGGAGCAAACTATGCCAAAAGATAAGAGCGATACCTACAATAGAATCATTCCGATATCGAAGAAGGAATTTCTAAGCAAGGGCTTTGAAAAGGCTTCTATGCGTGCAATCGCTTCAGAAGTAGGCATGAGTGCGGCAGGAATCTATCGGCACTTCGCAGATAAGGAAGCAATGTTTGAAGCGCTTCTGGAGCCGCTATACAAGGAATTCGAAATACGATTCAAACAGCAGCGCGAGCGAGCTTATAGATTCATGGATAACAACTGTCTCGATGATATGTGGAGGGAAAATGCAGATTTAGAGCTGTTCATGGAGCTGGTATATGGAAATTTTGATGAATTCAAACTCCTCATATGCTGTTCGGAAGGAACAAAACATGCTAATTTTATTCATGATTTTGTAACCATGGAACAGGAAGAGACTATGGAATTTCTTGAAGCTGCCCGAAGTCAAGGAATTCATGTGAATGAAATTGTTCCGAAAGAATTACATCTTTTGCTTAGTGCATATTACAGCGCTGTATTTGAAGTGGTTGTTCACGATTTTAGCAAAGAGGAATCAAAACATTATCTGGATACATTACAGAAGTTCTTTTATCCGGGATGGAGAGCAGTTTTGGGACTATAAAATAGTCCCTAATTTTTCAGACTAAGGTTAGTGAAAACTAACTAATCAAGATGAATTGATAAATCAATTCACTTGTCATGAATAAAAGGAGGAATCAATATTATGAAACCCAAAAAGGAAAATGCCATTAAAATCCTGTTTCAGTTTGTAGGAGAAGAAAAAGGGAAAATGACATTATCAGTCATACTTGCAATTATAGGAGAGATATTTGGAATGCTTCCCTTTCTTGCAGCAGCCATGTTGGCAAATGAGGTTTATGCAAAAACAGCATCTTTTAGCAAAGCCATATTCTGGTCAGGATTAGCAATTCTTGGAGTTGTTTTCCGAACGGTATTATGCGCGACATCATCAAAAAGGAGCCACAGGATTGCGTTTACAATCTTAAAAAACATTCGAAGGGCAATTGCGGATAAAATGAAGCGGGTTCCAATGGGTGTGATGTTAGAAACACCCTCCGGGGCGTTTAAAACCCTGATGGTCGATAATGTGGGGAAATTGGAGGATTCCGTGGCACACATGATTCCGGAAGCACCTTCCCAGATTGCGGCACCCTTTTGCTGTATTTTATTAATCTTTATCCTTGACTGGAGAATGGGACTGGTATCTTTGGTTACGATTCCTCTGGGAATTCCATTTATTATGGGGATGATGCGAGGATATTCTGAGAAGATGGAGTTGTATCTACGCTCAGGAAAAGAAATGAATGCTTCTCTTGTAGAATACGTAGGAGGAATCCAGGTTATAAAAGCCTTTGGAAGAAGTGGAGAATCCTATGGGAAATTTTCTGATTCTGTTCATTTTTTTCATGATAGTACACTTGCATGGTGGAAACAATGCTGGTTCTGGATGGCAGCAGTGAGGGCAATCATTCCATCCACCATGCTTGGTACCCTTCCGGCAGGAGCGTGGCTGTATATGAATGGAGAGATATCTTTACCTGTTTATCTTTCCAGTATCATCATTCCGCTAGGCTTCATTGCACCACTTATGAAGCTTGCCTTTGGCAGTGAACAGCTGACGACGATCATGGCGAATTTACAGCCGATCAGAGAGTTCCTGGCAATCAAGGAACAGAGCAGACCAAGTAAAAAGGCAGCATTGAAAGATACCTCTTATTCCTTTGAAAACGTGTCTTTTTCATATAATGATTCAAAAGAAGTACTACATAATATCTCCTTTTCAACAGCCCCAGGCACTATGACAGCAATCGTCGGACCGTCCGGTTCCGGAAAGTCAACGATTGCAAAGCTTATGGCAGGCTTTTGGGATGCAGATTCAGGAGTTGTGAAATACAGCAGCGAGAACATTAAAAATATACCCTTTGAGCAGCTCATGGGAGAAATCAGTTATGTGGCGCAGGATAATTTTCTGTTTGACATGTCTATAAGAGAAAATATACGTATGGGCAATCCTCTGGCCAGTAATGAGGAAATTGAGCAGGCTGCCCAAGCGGCAAACTGCCATGAGTTTATTCTGAAACTGGAACACGGTTATGATACGCTGGCTGGAGATGCAGGCGACCGGCTTTCCGGTGGGGAAAGACAGAGAATCGCCATTGCACGTGCCATGCTAAAAAAGAGTAATGTTGTTATTTTAGATGAAGCAACGGCATATGCGGATCCGGAAAGCGAAGCTTTGATTCAGGAAGCTGTTGGACGACTCGTACGCGGGAAAACTTTAATTGTTGTGGCACACAGACTTTCCACAATTCAAAATGCTGACCAGATTTTAGTAGTAGATCATGGAGCGATTATAGCCAGAGGAACCCAGAAAGAGCTTCTTGATACCTGTACCTTATATAAAACAATGTGGGAGCAGCATATAGGAACGATTGAATATACAGATAAAGGAGGAGAAGCGGCATGCTTACTATGATTCTAAGAATATTAAAAATTTCCGGCAAAAATAAACCGAAAATATTACTTGGCATCTTTTTTAATATACTGAAAACTTTCTCAATGGCAATGATGATTTTTGCAATATTTCTGATTTTAAATAATCTTAACACACTTGACAGCAAAATGATATTAAATTCACTTTGGATAATTATTGGCAGCATTGGAGGCAGATTTTTCTTTCAATGGCTGATGGATATTACAATGAGTGCAAAAGGATTCGATATGTTCCGCGATTACCGCCTGAATATTGGTGATAGATTAAAGAAAGCACCTATGGGGTATTTTTCGGAGCAAAGACTGGGTACCATACAGACTGTTTTAACTTCTACAGTGGTTGAATTAGAACAGTATTCCATGCTGGCTATCACAGATTTAACCGGTGGAATTTTTATGGCGCTTATTATGACGATTCTATTTTTATTTTATAATCCATTATTTTCTGCTTTAACCTTACTTGGATTAAGTATTGGCATGTGGGTGTTACGTATCATTCAAAAAAGGGGTGTTGAACACACGCCGTTAGTACAGGCGGCGCAGGAAAACCTTACTACTCAGTCGTTGGAGTATATTCGTGGAATTGCAGTTATGCGTGCGTTTTCTGTAAAGGAAGATAAGGAAGCTGCCGTATATGAAGCCTTTGAACGTAAAAAGCAGGCTGATTTGGATCAGGAGCATGCGGTAGCAGGATTGTTAAAATGGTATGCTGCTGTGTATAAAATCACCGGTGCATTGTTAATGCTGTCGTCAGCTGCTTTATATCTTGCAGGCTCCATTACACTTCCCTATTGTCTGATGTTCATTATCTGTGCCTTTTTGGTATATGCAGAAATGGAACAGATGGGAGATGGGGCTTTCCTGGCAAAAAAAATAACTACCGAGCTTGACCGTCTGGAAAAGGTAACAAATATGCCAGTTATGGATACCAGTGACAAAGCGTTAAATTTAAAACACTTTGATATTGAGTTTAAAAATGTATCCTTTGGATATGACAGCCGTACCGTTATAGACCAGGTTTCACTGAAGGTACCACAAGGAACTACCTGTGCTATTGTTGGACCTTCCGGTTCGGGAAAAACAACACTTTGCAATCTGATTGCAAGATTCTGGGATGTCAAAGAGGGAGAGGTTCTAATTGACGGGTATCCTATCAAGGATTATACGGCAGATAGCTTACTCAAATATATCAGTATGGTATTTCAGAATGTTTATCTGTTTCATGATACGATTGAAAATAATATCCGCTTTGGATATCCGAATGCTACGAAAGAACAGTTAATTGATGCTGCAAAAAGAGCAAGATGCCATGATTTTATTATGGGATTACCTGAGGGGTATCATACCATTGTCGGAGAAGGAGGCTCTACGTTATCGGGCGGAGAGAAACAGAGAATATCCATAGCAAGAGCAATTTTAAAGGATGCTCCAATTATCATTCTCGATGAGGCTACTTCCAGTGTAGACCCTGAAAATGAACATGAACTGCTTGGGGCGATAAAGGAATTAACAAAAGGAAAAACGCTGATATCAATTGCACATAGATTAACTACCGTCCGGGATGCGGATCAGATACTTGTAATTGATTCGGGAAGTGTTGCGCAGCAAGGAACTCATGAACAGCTCATAAAGGAAGAAGGAATCTACAGTAGATTCTGGAAACAAAGAAGAAGCGCCAGTGGATGGAAATTGTAGTAATAAAAGGAGACCCTTATGAAAAAATATATTGAAAAATATTTAGTGAATGAATTTGGGAAAACAGTAGGAGTTAAAATTTATAAAGATGCGTCAAATCAACTGGACATACTTAAAAATAATGCCGAGTATAAAAGTGATAATCAAAAGAAATATCTTGAAAACAGTATTTTTCCAGCTATTGTTGTATATCGGGCACTCCAGAATGCAGGGCTTAGCAAGGAAGCGGCATATGATCATATGAAGAAAATGATAGGAGAGAATACAAAAAACAGTACAAGAAAAATGTGGACGGCATTAGGTAAGCTGCCGTTTTTCTTCCCCTTGTTCAGAACTCTTTTTTCAAAAGGCTTAGAGGGAGATAGTTGGGAGGTGCTGTGGATTGCAAATAACAAAGCAACCTTTGAGTATCACATTCAAAGATGTTTATGGCATGATACTTTTAAAGAATATGGCTGTACTGAGCTATGTGCTATTTTCTGTCATAATGATGAAATTAATTTTATACATGTCAGTAAACATATGGATTTTAAACGAAATAGTGCATTGGGATATGGGGGAGACTGTTGTGCTTTCTGTTTTTCTTCGACAAAGGTGATACACAAACCATTTATCTAAAGTCTGTTATTACCAATCCCAATATTAAGATTGATGATTATACAATGTATAATGACTTTGTAGATGAAAATAATGTTTTATATCACTTTCCTGTCAATCATGATAAATTGATTATTGGTAAGTTTTGTTCCATTGCTTGTGGTACTAAGTTTATTTTACCAGTGCCAACCATACCTAGAAATCTCTCTCTACTTATCCGCTTCCTCTATTTTGGGAAGAATATGGGCTTGCATAGAAGGATGTCACATAGGCTTGAGTTAACAATGGCGATATTATTATTGGAAATGATGTATGGATTGGGTATGAATCGGTTATTATGTTTGGCATTCATATTGGAAATGGAGCAATTATTGAACAAGAGCAGTTGTAACAAAAGATGTTGAGCCATATACAATATGGTTCAGTAGCCCGTTATGAAGTAGTATTTCTATGCAAAGTTGCATTGAGTAATTAAATAAGACATTACCCACCAAAGAAAAAAACGATGCTTTTCCTATGCATAAAAAACCTCCAAACTCCGCAAATGTTTGGAGGGCTTTTATGTACTGGTCAATACAGACTACGCTGTTGCGGGTTCGCTGTAGCGACATTAAATCGATTACAAACGATAAATAAGCCACTCTAACCATAATATATTGCGGGCTTTTCAGCGAAAAAAGGCAAAAATATACATGACAAGGGTTAAAACTTCATATTTACAAAATAGTTGATGACAGAAAAAGATAATACAGAGAATTATATATGTCTGAATTTAAAGGTTTTCATTGTTAGGTATTAACTGAATTCCTCTCTCGGTTAAATTTGGGCGGATAATATTCCATACAACGGACAAAAGATTTTTTGGATTTAAAACAAAATCATTTTGTAAAAAGTTTTCCTGTGTCCAAAAAACTACAATAGATATTATAGCAAAAGCCAAATCATCATATGCTCCTTCAATAAGTTCTGGCTTCATGAGCCCCATTACTGTCAAATTTTTAAAAAATCTCGTTAATAAATTATAAAAATCTCTTTTAACTTCAATCTGAATTTTTGCAATTTCAGGATACTTTCTGGGAAGTTCAGTTATGTTATTAAAATAGAAAAAGTATTTTTTTTGATGCTCAACATTAGCTTTTAGTAAATTATTGAATTCCTCGAAAGTCATTTTCTCAGTACATTTTCTACTTTCGTGGTCTTTGCATTGTTGTTGCACGATTGCATAAATAATGTCATCTTTTTTTTTATAATGATATGTAAGGTTCCCAGGACTAATGTTTAAAGCTCCTGATATATCTCTCATTTTAACTGATTCGTAGCCAAATATGTTAAACAGATCCAATGCTTTGTTAAGAATTTTTTCTTTTATATCTTCACTCATTAATGCAATCGTTCCTTTCGTTTGATTAATAACTCATCAGATTTTTATCTATATTAAAATTTTCATTGAAACTTCTGTGATTCATCATTGGTTAGTATAATTGTACTAAAATTGCTTGAGTTTGTACATAGACAAGTAAAATAATTTTATTTATATACAAATATTTGTTGACAAGAAAAGAAAAAAGATCTACATTTAGTACATATGTACTAAATATGAATCTGATAAGAAAAAGTGTACTATTATACTTAAAGAAAGGAGAACAGCAATGTCTTTATGCATAGATACATATGAAAAAAGTAATTATTTTTATTCGATATTAAAGCTGACAACTAAAATTCCTTTATGGAATGGTGGGTAACCTCCTCTTCAAATGAGCAGTCTTCATTATAAAGGAGATCGTGATAAGGAATCAGTTCATTGGGCAGTTCCGATGCAAAAAATGTTTGACATATCTGAAAACGATCCTCACCGTGTCTTATTTGGAACGGCTCCGTTAACGGAAAGGATGAGGTTGGTAGGCCCTATTAAGCTAAGATTATTTGCTTCCTCTTCTTCGGATGATATGGATATTTTTGTTACACTTCGTAATATTGATGCCAATGGGAAAGAAGTGGTCAACAGCGGTTGTTATACTTCCAATTATCCAATAAGCCAGGGATGGCTTCGCGCTTCCCTTCGGAAAATCGATAATGAGCTTTCAACAGAATATAAACCCAGTTATTTATATAATGAGGTTCAGAAGCTGGAGCCTGATCAGATATATCCACTTGATATTGAGATTTGGGATAGCGCGATGACAATTGAAGCAGGAAATTGTCTTGTGTTGGAGATTGGAAGTCAGGATCAGAGTGGCTGTTCACTGCTTATGCACACAGGAAAAGACCGTATATGGGATGCAGATGTTACTGTATATACAGGAGAAAATTTTTCAACGTATTTAATGCTTCCTCTCATTTGGGAATGAGGGGCTAATAGACAATAAAAGAATGGAGAGATTTTAATGTACGGAGATATTATTCAGTTTAAAAAAAATGCGTTAATGGTTGAAGGCAAAATACCTTCTTCTATTATGAAAGAACCAGATATTGCAAATTCTGTTATTTACAAAGTAGACGATATTGTTTATGTAATTGATACAGGTGCTACGACTTTTTTTGGAGAAAAATTAATTGAGGCGGTTGAAAGACTCAGACCTTTTCGAAAGCTAATCCTTTTCAATAGTCATTGTCACCCTGATCACGTGGGAAATAATAATATAATAAAGAAAATAGATGCGGATGAAAAAGAACACTATATTTCAAAAGTCGGGATTACCGGACTTGATGCTACAAAAGATTTTTATAGGAAATTTAAAAATATTGAACAGTATTATGATTATTTAAATGGGCCAAGTAAATTTCCTGCCACTATGATGCGTATATTAAAATTAACAAGAATGATAAATGCGGATACTCCCATGTACATACTCGTCAAAAACACACTGAAAAAATTCTTGCCACTAGAGACTTCTCTTGAGACTATTACTCCATTTGAAAGAAAGGTTCCAATCGATATGAAAATCAGTGGGACGGAGTGGAAAGGATGGAATTTTAATAGTCAAGTATTTGTTATGCAGGCGCAAGGACATTCGCCGGATGAAGTTGTGTTCTTCCTTCCGAAAATAAAAACCTTGGTTCTAGCTGATGAAACCTTTGCATTTTTCAATTGCTGGCCGGATTCAGATTCAGACAAAGTTAAGGCTGTATTAAATAAAAGTATTCAGTTGTTTAAAAGTAATGAGGCAGAAATTTTAATATCAGGGCATACACATACTGTGATGAAAAATGACGAGGCTATTAGTTTTCTTGAAACACTTCTTAAAGATTATGCAGAGTTTACAAAACAAGTTTTATTGGCAGCGAAAAGTAATCCATTAGGGTTAACTATAAACCAAATATACAAAAAGTTAAAAAGCAAGCGAGATAATCCAGCAATTGGTAAATTTCTTGACATAGAATTTCCTAAAATGCCACCGTTTTTAAAAACTGTAATTACTTCTATATTACTTGAAAATGGATTTCAAACCGAAGGTAAATACAGGAAAAAGCGATTTAAAACAAACAATTTGTAGAAATGAATGAATATTTAATGAAATCACTCATAGACATTGAGATAATAACTTCATGCCTCTGTTATAATATAAGGCAAAGTACAATTTAATAAATCTGCCATCAGGGGCAAAACAACCATGAGGTTATGTTTTTCGTTAATGAAAAACATAGCCTCTTTTTGGTGAGTATACAAAATTGTTTTATAAACACAGGGATATCAATCTGTTCTAAAGAAATTTATTTGCTTCTTTTTTAATATGGTCTGTATGTAAAGGTATGAACAGTGTAGGTATATCGGTGTCTATGAAATTAATATGGTGTCATACCTTTGATTTTAATAAAATAAGCAAAAAATATAAATAGTAAAGTACTTGACAAAATAGTCAGGTACTTGTATTATATAGTAAAGTACTTGACTATTTTATTAACGTTACAATTAAATGGAGGTAAATCAAATGAGTGAACAAGTTAAAAATTTATTAGAACAATTTATACGTTTTAGTGGGTTACTTCACCGCTATCAAATGAATCAGTATATAAACCGCCGACCATTCGGAAATCCGTACAGGGGGCAAGGACGGGTGTTATCAATCTTAAAAATGCAGTCGGAGATTAGTCAAAAAGAACTACTTTATCTTCTGGATATGAGTAAACAAGCGTTGGGCGAATTGCTCAATAAGCTGGAGCGCAGCGGCTATATCACGCGTACTATATCGAAAGAAGATCGCAGAGCCGTGAATATCAAGTTAACTCCGGAGGGCATGGAAGTGGCAGGTAATATTGATACGGAACAGTTAGATGCAGATAATTTGTTTGATTGTCTTAATGATCAAGAGCAAGAAAATTTCAGGGACTATCTGGAACGTTTAGCGGCAGAGCTTGAGAAAAAGTTTGATGATAGCGAGATGTATCATAGCTCTTTTGGCGGTCATATGAGAGGTCATCATGGCTCCAGAATGAGAACTGACGATGATGGAAACGATCACCATAAAGTGTTTGGGCATGGAAGTCACCGTGATATAGACCATCATAACGAATATCATCATGGCAGACGACTACATAACGACGCACATCCTGATGATAAAGAATAGGAGGATTTCACATTGTCCAAAAATAAGTCTACATCTTCACGTAAAAAAGTAGGATGTCGAATCGCCGTAATTGGTTTGTTCGTAAACATATTTCTTTTTGCAGGTAAATTTATAGTAGGAGTCTCTAGCAACAGCATTGCCATAATAGCAGACAGCCTTAATAATTTGATGGATTGCACATCCTCGTTGATCATATTCATTGGTTTTCGTCTTGCTACCAGAGGAAAAGATAAAAACCACCCTTACGGGCATGGCCGAATGGAATATATAAGTGGCTTCGTTGTTTCCATGCTGATTACCATAACAGCGATTTCCTTTGGGAAAGCAGCGCTTGAACGAATTATCCATCCACAGGAAGTTAATTTTTCTCTTGTGTTACTATTTATACCGATATCTGCAATCATAGTAAAATTAGTATTAGCGTATTATATTCGATGTAAAAACAAGTTGATTCAATCTGTGGCACTAAGTGCCGCAGCCAAAGATAATTTTGCCGATGCTCTGATAACTTCTATGTCGTTATTGTCACTGATTGACCTGCCATTTATCGCTTTTCCTTTGGACGGGTTAGCGGGTCTTATTATCGCAGGATTTATCCTATGGACGGGAATTACATCTTTTATTGAAAATATGAGCTTGCTGCTTGGAAAAGGTGTAGACGCAGATTTAATAAAAGAAGTTGAAAAAACCATACTTACACATGATGTTTTCTCTGGTATAGAAACTTTGGAGATACACGACTATGGACCAGAAACACGAATCGCCATGATTCAGGTTTCATTGAATCAAAGGTTTCTAGTCGAGCAGGTGCAAGAAATACAAAAAGAGGTGTGTGTTGAACTGAAAGAAAAATTTGACCTCAATGCTACCTTGTATTGGTCAGATTATCAGGAAAAAAATGAAATATATCGGGAAAATGGGAGCAAATATAGGCGTCACGATGAGAAATATGATACGATGTGATGACAATCAAATAGAAATGGTAACGATAGGAGAAATACGATGTGGTTTTGGCTTTCACTTGTTGCAATCTTGTTTTGGAGCGGCTCTGACCTTTTTTCAAAAATAGGTTCAAAGCCAGATGATAAATACAGTCATTGGAAAATGGCAATCGCTGTTGGTACGGTTATGGGGATTCACGCTATTATTGAACTTTCCCGTGGAGCTGAGTTTAGACTCTCAGATATCCTTACCTATTTACCAGTATCTTTTTTATATATTTTTGCAATGATACTTGGTTATGTCGGTCTGCGTTATGTAGTGCTTTCCGTTTCTACACCGATTTGTAATTCATCAGGCGCAGTTGCCGCTCTTTTGTGCTTTCTCATTCTAAAAGAGGCAATGAGCGGATTACAGTTTGTTGCGGTAGCGTTGGTATGTATCGGCATTTTTTTGCTTTCTGTTTTTGAAAAGAAACAGGATGATGCAGAACGCATGCAAGCTGGTATAGTCCCGGACAGAAAATATACGCACAGCTTTATTGCTATTTTCTTTCCCATTTTTTATTGTATCATTGATGGAATGGGTACATTTGCTGATGCTTTGATTCTTGACAGGTATATCAAAGAAGAAGCTGCCAATATCGCATATGAATTTACTTTTTTAATCATGGCGGTTTTCGCTATTATGTATGTGGTCTTTATTAAAAAGCAAAAAATTAAACTTTCTGCTGAAAAGCCAAAGATGCTTGCAGGTGTATTTGAAACTGCAGGACAATTTGCATATATCTATGCTTTGGGTGATAATGCTATTGTAGCGGCACCATTGATTTCATCTTACTGCATTTTTTCACTTGTATGGGCAAGAATTATATTGAAGGAAAAGCTCTCATGGAAGCAGTATCTTGTCATTGCCATTGCCGCAATTGGTATTATAATACTTGGCATGGAAGGATAATATGCAGATGGAGAAAATAGATCATGATTTGCATATTGCTCATATGCTATCGCTTGACAAAAGAGTTTAGCAGCTATATACTATTTCTATGATGAATATGAAATTTAAAAACAGAACGAAAATGAGCTACACTTTTTTGCGGATCGTTACAAAGATTTCTGAACTTGACAGGAAAATTCGGTATTATGGGACGGATCGTCCTTTATACGAAGCTGAAATTCACATGATCAAATCCATCAAAGAGAATGAAGGCATTCACGTGACGGGTTTGGCAGATATGCTGGGCGTGACGAAAGGCGCAGTTTCCCAGATCATTATGAAGCTTGAGCATAAGGGCATGATCATCAAAGATACTGATCCACGTAATCTGTCAAGGTTAGTGCTAAAATTGACTTCAAAAGGCGAAACTGCATATCTGCATCATGAAAAGCTGCATCAGAAATATGATGAGCTTTTTTATGCTGTACTCGAAAACGCAACGGAGGAAAATAAGGCGTTCCTAAAGAGTTTTCTCAACTCTCTTGACGAGCAAATTGATACTTTTGGAAAAGAAGAACATATTTAATTGTGATTATGAAAGGTTGATAGTGATATGCTAGTGTTTACAAGAACAGTGTTTTTTTACAGAAAGTGTATAGGGACTACACGCTTTTTACACATTGATTGTACGAAACCACCTTAACTAATAGTGAAACAAATCAAGATGAAAATATTTTTTTGAAATAAGCGTATAGCAGGTATACGCAACATGCGAAAGGATTTGATAATTATGAACTCAAATGACCAAAGAATTCAAATGATGAGGGATGAAAAAATCCCAAAACTGTTAATTAAAATGGGAATGCCGACCATGATCGGCATGATGGTCTCAGCGCTTTACAGCGTGGTGGACGCCTACTTTGTCGGGGGGCTAGGTACAAGTCAGATGGGTGCTGTATCTATAGTGTTCCCTGTTGTACAAATTATTATTGGGCTTGGCATGACCTTCGGCAGCGGAGCGGCATCCTACATATCCCGGCTCTTGGGTGGAGGAGATACCGAAAATGCGAACCGGACAGCATCAACAGCACTGTTTTCCAGCCTTTTTGTCGGGATTGTATCTATTGTGATATCCCTTTGTTTTCTAGACAGTATACTGACCGCTCTGGGAGCGACGGAGACAATACTTCCTTATGCGAGGGAGTATGCCATTATATATATTGCAGGTTCCATTCTGAACATCTTTAATGTCACCATGAACAATATCATTATCGCCGAAGGCAGGTCGAAGCTGACCATGATATCCATGCTGATTGGCGGAGGACTCAATGTAATATTAGATCCCATATTTATCTTCCCGTTGGGCTTTGGAATTCAAGGCGCCGCTATTGCTACAGTCATTTCACAAGCTGTAACGACTGGTCTTTACCTATGGTATATCCTGTGTAAAAAAGGTTATCTGCGTTTTTCAATTCGTAGTTTTACTTTTAGCGGTACGATTTATGCCGAGATTTTCAAGGTCGGTATTCCTATTCTTGTTTATCAGCTTCTGTCAAGCGCGGCTATGGGGCTTTCCAATTCAGCGGCGAGTACATATGGCGATTCTGCCGTGGCAGCGATTGGGGTGGTAACCCGCATTATGGCTATCGGAACCTATGTGGTATTCGGTTTTATGAAAGGCTTCCAGCCGGTAGCAGGTTATAATTACGGTGCTAAAAACTATAGTCGTCTGAAGGAAGCTATCAAAGTGTCACTTAAGTGGTCAACGATATTCTGTGCAGCCGCAGCACTTTTGCTGATCATTATTCCCGAACCGATTATATCACTTTTTTCAAAAAGTGATGCTGTATTAATTGAAATCGGTGTTAGGGCACTGCGGGCAAATGGAATTGTTTTTATCTTGTTTGGATTTGAGCAGGTATATATGTCACTGTTCCTTGCTATGGGAAAAGGCAGAGAAGGCGGTATCCTTAGCATCAGCCGCCAAGGATTGTTTTTTATCCCTGCTATCTTGATTATGCCGCATCTGCTTGGAATGGAAGGTGTTATATGGGCACAACCCGCGGCTGATTTACTGACAGTTATTTTGACGGCAGTGCTTGCACTGATTCTTAACAAAAATATGAAGGCATTAGAGGCAGCTTCTGATACAATGATGAGGAAGGAGAATTTATAATGTGCTTGACAGAAATACAAGCAATAATGCTTAATAATAGAGCAAAAAGAGATTCACAAAAGCTTCTCGATACGATTGGCATAGTGAAAGGTCAGACTGTCGCAGATATTGGTTCTGGTGGTGGATACTTTACGGAACGGTTTGCAAAAGCTGTTGGAGAAAATGGCAAGGTATTTGCAGTGGACACCAACAGAAAACTACTGTCCTATGTAGATAAATCTATGAAAAAGCAACATATTTATAATGTTGAAATCATTATTGGAAAAGGTAATGGATGCCCTTTGCAAAAGGAAAACTGTGATCTTGTTTTTTCGAGGAATGTATTCCATCACCTTTCAGATTCGGTTTCCTATTTCAGAGATATTAATGGAGTTCTCAAACATGGTGGCAGAGTTGTAGTTGTCGAATGGCTTCCAAATGAGAGAGGCAGTTATGTAAGCCGAGCTGGGCACTGCGCAGCAGAAACGGAAATACAAGAAGTGCTATACAAAGCCGGTTTTATTCAACTTAATACGTTCAATTTTTTAAAGGGACAGTCATTTAATATATTTCAAAAGGATAGGAACAAATAATCATTTCAAAAATAAAAACAATTAAAACAGAATGTAAGATATTTCATAAAAGTAGGCATCCAGTATTGAAGATGCCTACTTTTTTATGGAAATTTGACGAAATCAATAAGTATTAGTTGCCAGACTAAATTTGATTAAAGAAAAGTAGACAAACAGAAAAAATCAAGTTATGTTTTTCTCATTTAATACCATGTATTTTCCTATATTCTCTTGGCCCTAGTCCATAAGCATTTTTGAATAATCTGGCAAAATGCCCGGAGTTATGATAACCGACTTTTTCCGCAATTGTAGCAATGCCATAATCAGAGTTTTTTAACAATAGGAGTGCCTGATTTAACCGCATCTCTTTTAGACATTCATATGGTGTTGTGCCGTAGTGTTTCCGAAATGCCAGCAGATACCGTGCTGGACTCATTCCAGCTACTTTTGCCAATTCCTCACCAGTAGGATAAGCGGCTAGGTTGTTCTTCATCATGGTAACTGTTTTCTTCAGACTGCGAATATCCCGATAGTCTAGTTTGACAGGAATATGCCGCTTTTCTTTCTCCATGCCCGTCACAATTAGAGTCAGCAATTCAATCACCTTACTTTCCAGATACAGATGGAGTGTTTTCCCTACTGCCTGACAACCGGTAATTTGTTGGAATACAAAATTTAATTCCGGTAGATATGGATTTTTCATAAGATAGTCTGTAATGGTCTTTGATTTCTCATAGCCTTCTCCAAAATGTACATGGAAGAATGTATCAAAGTATTTTTTTGTCATGATGATTTTCGTAAATCGAACGGGTTTGCCACCCTCACAATAGGTATAGGTAGTTTTCTGGGTGTTGATGTAACAGTAGATTCCGCGTTCGACCTGATTGATTTTTCGCTTTCCAATTTTGAAAGAACTGCTGTCTGTCTCAAACTGATCGATTTCAATATATTCTTCTGAAATCTCACATACTTTTTCAAAAGTTTTTTTTGGCGTATAATCACCGATCAAAATTAGCAACATATCATCTTCAAAGCGGATTGTCTGAAATGTACCGCTGCCATAATCAGACTGCATCCGATAGGTAGATCCATCATTACTGGATAGCTCTGGAATTTTCACAAGGTGCAAAGCTTCCGGCAAGTTTAAATAATAATCTATCACTGACTGAAGCATTTCCCTACCTCCTTCCTTTCATTGTATCATGAATAAACTTTCTTACACTTTAAAATAAAGTGACAATCCAATATTTTTATATCACGATTTTATAAAAAATCAAAAACAAAAAACGCTGGAAGCCTCATAGTATAAGGAGTTATTCCCATCTGACAAAACAACAGTGACAGATGGGAGCTACTATTGATATTCCTGATTTTATCATGTAAACTGTACCTCGTCAAGGTTAGCTAAAACTAACCGGAGAAATTACATAGAAAGGGGTATCGTTTATGGAACAGAAACGAACCGGATTATCTTACATTTTTACCCTTGCAAAAGGAGACCGTGGAAAGCTGGGGATAGGAATGGTGCTTGCCGTCCTCTGCTCTGGGTTGTCCTTCATCCCGTATCTGGTAGTGTATCAAATCTTGCTTCTGATTATTAAAGATGGAGTAAAAATGAATGCTATTTTGATGTGGGTGGGCATTGGCATTGTGGCGGCAATTATGCAGGCAATCCTAATGTCCTTTGCTGGTATCTGCTCTCATGCAGCAGCTTTTAATACCATGCACAGAGTGAAAGTAAAGTGTATTTCGCATATGTCAAAATTCAACCTTGGATTTTTTCAGGAACACGCTCCCGGACAGATCAAAACCCTTATTTTTGATGATGTTGACCGTCTGGAAAACTTTCTTGCTCACAGCACACTTGAATTATCTCAGGCGATTGTCGTACCACTCTTGATGTTTATTTTTATGCTGAGACTTCACTGGGGTATGGCATTGGTTATGCTGATTCCAATGTTTTTAGGTATTGCCATTCCAATGATGCTGATGGGGAGATATCCGGATATGACGGACGAGTTCGCAAAAGATACGGCAGCGTTAAGCGCTTCGGCCAATGAATTTATCGGAGCTATGCCAGTCATCAAAATGTATCATCTAACCGCTGAAAAATTTGAACAGTACAGAAAGTCATTAAGCCAGTATACAGACTGTTGGAAGAAGATGTGCAAATCTTCCTGTAATCCTCTGTCAATTACATACGTAATACTGGATTCGGCTATTTTATTTACACTGCCGGTTGGCGGCTGGCTGTTTTTAAAGGGTTCCCTGTCAATGGCATCATATCTATTATTTATTCTGCTGACAATGTGCTTTTTTACCTCATTCTTGAATATGGTAACGATTTTTATGCAGTCAATGGAACTGGGCAGTGGACTCGATAATGTGAAACATATCATGGATATGGGCGTCATGAAAGGCGGTAAGCAGATTCTTTCAAAGGAAGGCTGTTATGAAATTGATTTTGAAGATGTCACCTTTGAATATACGAAGGACGGAAAGAATGCTTTGAACCACATTAACCTTCAACTAAATCCGGGTACTGTGAATGCTTTTGTTGGCTCGTCAGGGGCTGGGAAAACCACTGCGGTACAGCTTCTTGGCCGTTATTGGGATACAACTTCTGGCATAATTAAAATTGGCGGGACACCAATTAAAGATTTGAAAACGGAAAACCTGATGGACTTAACCGCTTTTGTATTTCAGGATGTATTTCTATTGGAAGATACTTTGCTTGAAAACATCCGGATGGGCACAGATGTATCTGAGAAACAGGTCAGGCAAGCGGCAAAGGCAGCGCAAATTGATGAATTTATTATGAGCCTTCCGAAAGGTTATCAAACCCGTATAGGTGATGAAGGCGTAAAATTGTCGGGTGGACAACAACAGAGAATTTCTATTGCAAGGGCAATACTGAAAAATGCGCCTATCGTAGTTTTTGATGAAGCCACTTCTTACGCTGATATTGAAAATGAACATAAAATACAGCTTGCTCTTCAAAATTTATTAAAAGGAAAAACGACCATTATGATTGCTCACCGTCTGCATACGATTCGGGATGCCGATAAGATAGTAGTGTTTGAGGATGGAAAGCTTGTAGAACAGGGAACACATACGGAGTTGACTTCCATGAAGGGTGTATACAGTCAGATGTGGGATACCTATACAAGAGAAACGCTTGGAAAGGAGGCGGTTTAAATGCTTCGTACCATTAAGAAACTATTAAATGGAAAACAGAAACAGCTAGTCTTCCCGATTTTCCTTATGACCCTGGATGCAGTTGGAGGTATGGTTCTTTATTTCATTTTGTATCTTACGGTTGTGAATTTACTGGGAGGTACACTTAACGCAAATCTGATAAAAATATATTCTACCATTTGCCTAGCAGCAGTAATTCTGAGGCTGATTGTATATCGCAGAGGCTACTATCTCTGTTTTTCCAGAGGTGCTGAAATCTGCGGTCAAATGCGAGTGGAACTAGCGGATCACTACCGTTCCCTCAGCCTTGGGTATTTCAACCAGAACAGTAGTGGGTATCTGCTCAGCACACTGACAAAGGACTTGAGCAATTTTGAGTTGATTATTACCCATACCCTCCCATCCATTGTAAAAACCGTGGTGATGGCATTACTGATTCTGATTGGTACTTTTTTTATTAACTGGAAACTTGCTTTGGCAGAGTGTGTGGTGCTTGTAGTGACATGGCCGGTGCTTTGCTGGGGGAATCGTCTGGTAGAGAAATATGGAACGCAAAAACGTAATTTGGCATCCAAAATGATTTCTATTGTTTTGGAATATGTTAAGGGCATGAAAGTCTTTAAGTCCCATAATATGACCAGTTCTCATTTTTCTCGAATGGCGGATACTCTGGAGGATATCCGAAAGACCAGTGTAAAAGCAGAGATGAAAACAGCAGTACCTACAAGTCTGTATTCTATTATTGCGAATTTTCTGCTTCCCATTGTTCTGCTGGCTGGAAGCTATATGTTCTTTGGTGGCACAATCCTGCCAGAACAGCTTGTCGCATTTATGATTATGAGCGTTGCGTTGTCTGCCCTGCTGATTGCTTTTGAACATTCCTATAATATGTTAAAAGACTTAAAGCTTGCAGCTGTGAATCTGGAACAGGCTTATGATACAAAGCCGCTTTCGTATAAAGATGAGCAGGTAGTTCTGAAACATTTTGATATTTCTTTTGAACATGTTGATTTTACCTATAATCGACAGGCAGATGTATTGAAAGATATCAATTTCCATGCAAAAGAAGGAAGCATAACTGCTTTAATTGGCCCTTCTGGTTCCGGTAAATCCACAATTGCCAGTCTGATTGCTCGTTTTTGGGATGTAACCGGCGGCTGTATCCGCATCGGTGGACGAAATATGAAAGACTTGAATCCAGATGGAATTCTTCATTATATCAGTGAAGTATTTCAGGAGAATACGCTTCTTTCTGACACCATCTATAACAATATAAAGGCAGGACGTCAGGATGCAACGAAGGAAGATGTCTATGCAGCCGCAAAAGCTGCTTGTTGTCATGAATTTATCGAAAAATTGCCCGAAGGTTACCAGACGCAGCTTTCCGAAGGCGGCGGCACACTGTCTGGTGGAGAAAAGCAGAGGGTAGCCATCGCAAGAGCTATTTTAAAAGATGCACCGATTCTGCTTTTGGATGAATCCACGGCATCGCTGGATGCAGATAATGAGTCGAAAATCAATCAGGCATTAGATCGTCTGATGAAAAATAAAACCGTATTTGTAATAGCTCATCGTCTGAATACCATTCAGAATGCGGATCAGATTATTCTTTTGAACAGTGGTCGTATTGAAGAAATAGGAACGCACAGCGAATTGTTGAAAAAGAAAGGTCATTATTGCGAGATGGTAGAAGAACAGGAAAAAGCAAAAGAATGGATGGTTCAGGGTGCGTGAAGGAATGCTAAATTATTTCGTCAATTCGGGGTTCAATAAAAAGGAGTGAAAACATGAAAGAAAAAAATGCGAAAGCAAATCGTATGCAGCTTATGAGCGAGGGAAATGTGTCAAAAGCTTTGCTTAAGCTGGGTATTCCAATGGTCGTCAGTATGTTAGTGATGGCACTTTATAATGTAGTGGACACCTATTTTGTGTCCGGACTTGGAACACAGCAGGTCGGAGCCGTTTCAGTTGCATTTCCAATTTCTCTGATTTTCTCTGGAATTGGTTTGACATTTGGCGTTGGAGCTGGTTCGTATATCTCACGGTTACTTGGGAAAAAGGATAGGGACACGGCTGATAAGGTAGCTTCTACAGCTATGTTTAGCAGTATTATCATTGCGTTGCTTGTGGCTGTTGTAATATTTGCGGCACTCACCCCAGTACTGAGTTTTATGGGTGCAACTTCGACAATTATGCCATACGCAAAAAAATACGCGATCATCTTTGTTGTTAGTACAGTTTTCAGTGCAGCAAATGTAACAGCCGGCAATCTAGCGGTATCCCAGGGTGCTTCTAATATTTCTCTGACTGCCATGTTGACAGGCGCAATCCTGAATATGATTCTTGATCCTATCTTTATTTATGCACTTCATTTAGGAGTACAGGGAGCGGCAATAGCCACACTTATTTCTCAAATTGTTACCAGTGCAATTTATGTTAGGTTTTTCGCTGGGGGAAAGACTTTTGTAAAGGTTGGTTTTTCCTACTTTAAACCTACATCTCAGATTTATGGAGAAATTATCAAAATCGGTATTTCCACTTTATTTCTGCAGCTTTTATCCAGTTTATCTATGAGTTTGATTTCCAATGCAGCAAGTAACTATGGAGATGAGGCTGTTGCCGCTATTGGTATTGTCTTACGAATTGTAACCTTGGGAGCTAATGTAGTAATTGGTTATATGAAAGGATTTCAGCCAATGGCGGGATTCAATTATGGGGCACAGAATTATCCACGCTTGCGGTCTGCAATTAAGAGCTGTATGCAGTGGACAACTGGATTTTGTATTATCTGGACGGCACTTATTTTCCTGCTGGCAAATCCTATTCTTTCTTTGTTCAGCAATGATCCACAGGTATTAAGGATAGCGGTTCCGGCACTTAGGGCGAATACAATCATGTTCTTTACATTTGGATTACAGTTTACTTATTCTACGCTTTACCTGGCTATGGGAAAAGCTCTGGTAGGAGGAATTTTGAACGTATGCCGTCAGGGAATTATGTTTATTCCGGCAATTTTACTTTTGCCGACAATGCTAGGTCTGACAGGCATTATATACTCTCAGGCTGTTGCGGATTTATTAACCACGATTGTTACCATCATCTTTGCGATCAGTATTCTCAAAAAGTTGAGTCAAGTTGAGAATTCAGTAAGCAGAAGTAATTAAATAAAATGGGGCAGGGCAGCCAGGTATGTTCTGTCCCATTTTTAATCAATTGTATGCTTGACGTACAATCAAAAAGGGTGCATACTTAATATACAACAGGTTAGTTAAAACTAACCTGTGAAAGGAAAGTGAATTGGGTACAGTTATTTTTTATCTGGAAAACGGTTCAGAAGATAAAGGAGGTCATGTATAACATGAAAACAGAACAATTAGAACGAATAAAGCATGGTGCAGGATTCATTGCAGCATTGGATCAGAGCGGAGGGAGCACACCGAAGGCTCTGAGAGACTATGGAATTGAGACTTCAAAATACCATACAGAGGATGAAATGTATGATCTGATTCAGCAAATGAGAAGCCGGATTATCAAAAGCAAGGCATTTTCGTCCAATCATATATTAGGAGCAATCCTGTTTGAAAAAACAATGGAACGTAAAATTGATAACCTGTATACTGCGGATTATCTATGGGAGAAAAAAGGGATTGTTCCTTTTCTGAAAATTGACAATGGACTGGATGAAGAAAAAGACGGGGTTCAGTTGATGAAGCCGATTCCTAAGCTGGATGAACTTTTGAATAGAGCGGCCGCCAAAAATATTTTTGGAACAAAGATGCGTTCCGTTATCCATGAAGCAAATGGTGATGGTATTCATGCGATTGTAGAACAGCAGTTTGAACTAGGTCAGAAAATTTCTGATGCCGGATTTGTACCGATTCTGGAACCTGAGGTAGATATACATAGCAGCAGCAAACAAGAAGCAGAGAAAATGTTGATTACGGAAATGATAAGCCATCTAAAAAAACTGGATGATTCAATGAACATTATGCTGAAGGTGTCTATTCCTTCTGTAGCCGGAACTTACAATGAGCTAATGAAAGATCCGAGAGTTGTGCGAATTGTGGCACTATCCGGTGGCTACAGTCGTAAAGAGGCAAATGAACTGTTGAGGCAGAATCCGAAACTGATAGCCAGCTTTTCCAGAGCACTTATTTCTGACCTTTCTGTAAAGCAGACACCGCAAGAATTTGATGAGGTATTATTGAAAACAATTATTGAAATTTACGAAGCATCCTTATAGGGAGGGACTGAATATGAATCATCAATTAGTATTACTCCGTCATGGAGAAAGTATCTGGAATTTAGAAAACCTGTTTACCGGCTGGACAGATGTTGACTTATCAGAAGCCGGCAAAGAAGAAGCAAGAGAAGCTGGTCGGTTGTTTAAGGAGCAAGGATATGAATTTGACCTCTGCTATACCTCTTATCTGAAACGTGCAATCCATACGCTTAATTTTGCCTTAGAGGAAATGGATGCAGAATGGCTGCCTGTAATAAAGGCATGGCAGCTTAATGAGCGCCATTATGGAAAATTACAGGGATTAAATAAGTCACAGACGGCTGAAAAATATGGAGAGGAACAGGTGAGAATCTGGCGGCGTTCTTTTGATGTACAGCCACCGTCCTTAGAGCCGCAGGATGAAAGAAATCCGGCGCATCAGAAAGCATATCAAAATGTAGCGGAAAACGAATTGCCGTTAGCGGAAAGTCTGAAAGACACCATCGCACGGGTTATTCCATACTTTGAGAAGCAGATCAGACCACAGCTTATGGCAGGAAAAAGAGTACTGATTACAGCTCATGGAAATTCCCTGAGAGCGCTGGTCATGTATCTGGAGCATCTTTCACAGCAGGAAATCATAGGGCTTAATCTGGCTACGGGCATACCATTGGTATATAGACTGGATGATAAACTTTCGGTCATTAATAAGCAGTTTTTAGGAAATCCTGATGTGATAGCCGCAAAAATGAAGATGGTAGCAAATCAGGGAAAAGCAAAAACAATAGAAAGCACTTTAAAATAGTTACGTGCAGATACCTTTACATTCCAATGGGTGCGGCTGTTGGAGAAACCCGGACGAGGTGAGAGTGTAGAGATAAAAGAAAGATTGTGAAAAAAGCAGTCTATTGTATACAGTGAAGTAGGTAAAAAACATACCATAAGCCACCAAGTCATTCTTAGATCTTGGTGGCTTATGGTATGTGACATCGTGGATATGAATGCCGTATTTAATGTGCCGTAATATTAGTATCACTTCAAGCTTATATCTTGATGAAAGGCAACTGAATCTAAAATAGGTTTTAAACTTTCAACAATCTTTTGAGTCATATTTTGTCCATTATTGTCAAAAATATATTTTATTGTGGTTGTGACTAAAGATGCATAGATACATGCATGGTAATCGGCAAGTTCTGGATTGGACACATTATGCTCGGCTATATAAGCCTTGTATTTGTTTTTCAACAGCAACTGCATATCATCGTAAACATGTATAGAATATGTATTAATTTTCCATAGAGCGCATATTATATCTTTTTGATTCAGAAGTCTATCATAGACGGCTTTTATATATTGTGATAAATCATCGCTATTTTTGTCTGCAAATCTTTCCTCCAGAAAAAGAGAATAGTCAGTAAGAATTTCTTCAGAAATAGTTTTAGCAAGTTCGAATTTGTCTGCATAATGTTTATAAAAAGTTGAACGATTTATTAATGCTTTTTCTAATATGTTTTGGATTGTTATTTGTTCAAAATCCTTTTCATTAAGTAATTGTATAAATGTATTTTTTATATTGTTTCGTGTTTTAATTACACGCAGATCTAATTTGTAATCCATAAGTACACCTTCTTCTATTTCCATTTTACTAAATTTAGAAGGGAAAAGCAACACATACGAATGTTAAACAACATTATGTCCAGCAATCTTAACATCATGATTTTTTAGTTTTAACAGATCTATATACGTAGAATATAGCATTTGCGAATCTCCTGTAGTTAAATGAGGTTGAAAACCATCAAGGCTTCTTGATTTATATAAATAAGCAACAATTATTTCAATAATTGTTGCTTATCAAATACTTGAGGCTTTTTTGGTGATTGATAATAAGTCGAAATAATACTAACTTATATATGCAGTACTATTGTAAATGATTGTTTCGGAAACGAATTAATGGAAGGAGTAAATTATGATAAATTCTAAAAAGATATTAGGAATCTGCGTTAGTAATCGCAAAAACGGTAACAGTTCAATTATCTTAAACGAACTGTTGCGACCAGCCAGAGAAGCAGGCCATGAAATTGAAATCTTAAATTTGGGGGCATTAAAAATTTTACCTTGCAGAGGATGCTTCGCTTGCAGTAACTCTCATAATTGTGTTCTAAAAGATGACTTGAATATGGTTAAGGAAAAAATCGAAGTGGCGGATGCCATCGCGTTGGCATCACCTTGCTATTACCTTTCCGCACCGTCCACATTAAAAGCAATTATGGATAGATCTGCTGCTTGGGCCATTAGCAAAACAGCCAATAGCAGCAAAAAAAAATATGGAGTAGCAGTGTCGGTTGCCGGCGGCGCGCCAATTGAATTTTCGCTGCAGAGAATTTTTACCAGTTTATTTTTGGGATTATATAACTGTGAAATTACCGGTCAATTGACCATCGGACATGCTTTTAACAAAGGAGAGGTTTTGCTGGCACCAAGTAAGCTAAAGCTGGTGTCAGAACTTGGTGAAAACCTTTGTCGTTCCATTGAAGAAGATTGCTGCATCAAATCAGCAATTAATGAATGTGAAGATAAATTGGTATGCCCACATTGCTTATCCGATGTGTTTCAAATTTATCAAGATGGACGTTTAATCTGTCCAGTTTGTGGCGGGGAATTAAAGCATATAAATGAAAACGATACTATAGTCGGTTTTAACCGATTTTCCGTTCCGGGGGCGCGTGAGCATAATGCTCATATCGTCAATAATGTAATCGGTGGAATGCTGGCTAGCGATGAAATCAGCCAAAGATTAGAAACTTATTGGAAGTCTGAGGTCTTACCCAAAGAAGACTATCAAATTGATCTTGATTTAACTGGGGTAAAGGATTCGCTTAACTGGGATAATGAAGCACTCGACGCTTTAAAAGCTACTATTCCTCCTGCGTTCGAAGAAATCATAAAGAAGGTTATTACTAAAAAAGCGCTTCAAAACGGTGAAACTCGTATAAACAAGGAAACCGCGCGGCGCTATCTACCTAAGTTTTAAGATATTTTGCAAACAAAGCAGTTGTCTCAACCATTTGATTAAAATTTTTACATATTAACCATTATTAAAGGAGGATCTACCATGACAAGCCAAATTAAATTTAAAAAAGGAACTTATAAGTTTCATACCAATCCAAACTTCAATTATCAATTAAATCGGACTTATGCTTGGAGCAATGGCGATTTGGAAGAACTTAAAACCGTCGCAGCCAAAATTACAGATGCTGCGACATGGGAAAAGGAACTACTTGAATTAGCGGAAAAAGCCTTGCAGGAAAAACGTATGGAAAATGCTATTGCTTACTATCGCATGGCGGAATTCTTTATGTACGACGGACATCATGCTAAAATCACGACGTATGACAAAGCCGTTAATCTTTTCTATGATTATCATGCCGATTTATTCAAATCCGGAATGATTAAAAGAGATTTAGTACCATTTGGTGCGGCCACCTTCCTGTGTTATATACGATTCCCGAAGACGGTAAATTTACGGATACCATTTTGCTCCATGGCGGATATGATTCTTATATGGAAGAATTTGTACCAATGATGCTCTATCTCCGAGAAAATGGTTTTGCGGTTTACCTTTTTGAAGGACCCGGTCAGGGTGGAGCACTAAGAAAAGAAGGATTGACATTTATTCCGCAATGGGAAATTCCGGTAAAAACGATATTGGATTTTTATAACCTGAATGATGTAACGATTATCGGCCTATCTCTTGGCGAAATGCTGGCACCCAGAGCTGCTGCATTTGAAGGAAGGATTAAACGGGTTGTTGCCTGGAGTTTACTGCCCAATCTGTTTGACCTGTTTCTGTATGATATGCCTAAAAGTTTTCAACAGTTGACCCGTTTACTGATGGAAATGGAAAATGAAGAAGTTATTAACTTAATAATGAAGAGTTTAATGAAAAAAGATCCGCTGATTGAATGGGCCATAAATCATGGAATACATAACATGGGTGTGCACACTCCATATGAGTATTTGAAAAAGATAAATCAATTCCAATACATGGATGTTGCCAATAAAATAACCCAAGATTTTCTGCTTATAGGTGCTGAAAAAGACCATTTTATTCCTGTTGAATTTTACAAGCCCGTCATCGACGAGTTGAAAAATGTTAATTCTCTTACATATAGGCTTTTTACTGAAAAAGAGAGCGCTGAAAATCATTGCAACGCTGGAAATACTAAACTTGTTCTTGACACAATTATAAATTGGATAAATGTAGTTAAGCCGTTTTTAAATTGAGCGAAGCTACCTTAATTAATTATTTTCTTTATAGCCACATCGTTTTTTCTGAAAGCGGTGTGGCTATTCCTATAAGCATTACTATATTAAAATAGCCTAAATATGAGAAAACATATTCTTTAAAGATAAATTTAACTTATTTGTATGCTTGACATACAAATAAAAAGGATGTATACTTGGCATACAATAGGTTAGCGATAACTAACCGATGAAAGGAAGTGAAATAATGTATCAGTCAAAAGGAAATCAAAAGCTGTATTATAAAATGCTTCATCAAAAACGAGAAACAGAGCTGCTTTTATCAGCATTAAGGGTGAAGTTGTTTTCTTATCTGGAAAGCTGGGAAACTCCAAAAGCTGTTGCAACGAAATCAGACTTAAATGAGCGGAATTTATCTTTTGTGCTAAATGCATTAGCATCCATTGGATTACTTGAAAAAAGTAACGAAGCTTATAGAAATACTCAGCAGAGTAATGATTTTTTAAATCCAAACAGCCCAGTTTATTTGGGTGAGAGTATTCTTTTTAGGGAGAAAATGATGTCTCTGCAAGGTATCGAAGAGCGTTTGATAAACGGTCCTGACAAAAACGTTCTTCATAATAATAAAGGGATAGAGGTATATGATTTTTATGAGGCTGCACGGGTGAGCATTCCTGAAATGTATACAGGACGTGTTCAGTCTCTGATTCAGGCAGTTACAAATCTTTATGGAAATAAAATCCCTGAAAAGATACTTGACCTCGGTGGAGGCTCAGGGATTCTTGCAATAGAGCTTGCAATTACCTTCCCGAATTGCAAAAGCGTTGTTTTTGAGCATCCTAACGTAGCACGGCTGCCACGTGAATTAGTGTCAGAGAGAAACCTCTCTGAGCATGTAAGTGTGATAGAAGGAGACTTTAATGCAGATGATATCGGAAAAGGATATGATCTGATTATTGCTTCAGGAGTACTGGACTTTGCAAAAGACCATTTGGATTCCGTGATGAGCAAATTATATAACGCTTTAACATCAAATGGTTACCTATATGTTGTTACGCATAATGTCAGTGAGGATTATCAGAATCCGCCTGAGAGTATTCTTGGCTGGTTATCCAGCCATTTGGACGGACTTGATGTACTGCTTACAAAAAAGGAAATTGAAAATGCTTTAACAAGACATGGATTTCAACATATTCATAGTGATGACGATGGTGGAGTATTTGAAGGGCTGCAAGGTGAATTTTATTTAAGAAAATGAAAGCGGGTGACAGAACAATGAAACTGTACGGTTTGATATATCATCTTGGAATGATACGCTCACACGGTGCAATGGAAAAGAAGTTCGGGAAAGAATATACAATGCGCTTTACCGCAATGTCAGACAGATACTTTAAACAGGTCGACCGAAAAACGCCCGATATCGGCAAATCCGTTTTTGCGTTTAATTATGCTTTTGCTCCCTCTTATATTGCGTGGTATAAAACCGCCGTGGAACTTGGTACAAACGATAACGATATACAAAAGCTCCTGTGGCTGATGAGTGAAAAGATAATTACTACCATTCCCCCATTTTTCCGCAAAGCCTGCGGAAAAATATATCTTAGTAGTTTTCGTAAAAAAGCACCATTACACGAAAAAAAGGAAATACAGGGAAAAGTCCATGCCTATGATTTTTTCATTCATTTTATTCCCAGAGACAAAAGGCAATTTGGCATTGATATTACAAGATGTGGAATGAGAACGATTGCCGCAGATTTTGACGCTCTTGGTATATTCCCTGCAGTATGCCGCGTGGATTATATGATCGGCGAATATCTCCATTTGGGATTTACACGAACAAAAACCCTTGGGGATGGAGATGATTGTTGCAATTGCCACTATGAAATAGGAGGTATATGCAGGTGGGCTCCAGAAGAAGGATTTGTAAACAGAAAATAAGTTGTTTTAAATTTTTTACTTAAAAGGAGGTTTCCAAGATGGAAAAGTTACAAAAACTTGTGATTAATGATTTTATACAGATGACAGAGCGAATAGCCAATGGAAAGACAAATGTATTAGATTTTGGCTTAGAAGGAATGCAATTCTATCGTGGAGAAATCCACATGATTAAAATGGTGGGTGATCATCCAGGTATATTTATTTCTGAAATGGCACGCAACTTTAATGTAACACGTGCTGTAGTAGCAAAAACTGTCCGAAAGCTTGAAGAGCATGGCTTTCTCGAAAAAAAAGAGGATGACGAGGACAAAAAGCGCTTCTGCCTTTTCCTTACAGAAAAAGGGGAAATGGCTTATAAGCTTCATAACCAGTATCATCAGGAATATGACCGCCCGTTGTTTGCTTATCTTGAAAGTTTGAATGACAACGAACTTCATATCATTCAGGAATTTTTGAAGCATGCAAATGCTTTGATAGAAAATCATTTTTAAAATAACTGGAGGGATAAAATGAAATCTAAAAAAATATTGTTCTTAATTTTATCTATTGCTTTGACTATGGCTTTAGTAGGCTGCGGGGCACCAGAAAATGCACCTGTTACAGAATCTAAAAATTCATCAGCATCAGGCATGAGAACGATAACCGATTTAGGAGGAAACACCGTGACTGTGCCAACGGCAGCAGAAATTCAGCGTGTCGTCATCATATCCCCACCAACGACATCAGTACTTTTGGGCGTTCTTTCTGATCCTGACATGATTGTAGGAGCTAATTCCAGAGCTTTTACGACTTCAAATGCTGAAATTGTAAGCAAGCTTTTTCCCAACTGGAATGGCGTTGAGACCTCATTTATAAGCGAAGGCTTTGTATCTAATACTGAGGAACTTTTAAATCTCAAACCGGATATTGTGTTTTATTATGGAGAAGCTCAGAAATCGGGCATTGAAAATCTGGGGATACCTATTGTTGATATGATGAAAAAAGGAGATAACAATCCGGAAACAGTTACAATCGCATGGGATAACCTGATGCGTGAGATATTTGAGGTCGATAATTCTGTTTCGCTTCAGAACGAATGGGAAGCTTCCAACAAAAAGGGAGCAGAGGTTCTTGATACATATACAGGAGAAAAAAAGACTGCACTATTTCTTTTCAGCAATACGGGAGGTGTGATTTCCGTATATGGAAGCGGAACTTATGCAGATACGTGGTTTGAAAAAAGCGGTCTTGTCAATGCGGCAGCAGAAATATCAGGACAGGCTGAAGTTAGTATGGAACAGCTTTATGAGTGGAATCCCGATCTTATTTATGTATTTATTGGAAGCCCTGCTTCTGCTATGCTGAAAAACAAAATTAATGGACAGGACTGGAGTTTGCTTTCCGCTTATCAAAATAACACAATCTTTGATATTCCACAGGGAATCTATTCATGGGGTGCACCATGCTCAGATGCTCCGCTTACACCGCTTTGGATGATTTCAAAAAGTTATCCGGAGTTGTTGAGCGAGAGTGATTTTAAAATGCTGTTTAAAGATTATTACAGCAGGGTGTATAAAATTACGTTGGAGGAGGAGCTGATTTCTGCTGTGCTTAGTCCGCGACAGTTGCAGAAATAATGATTATGAATAAAAAACGAAAAACTATTAAAACAAAAGATAATTATAAATTAAAGTTTATTTTGCTCGCAGTGCTTCTTGTTCTTGTAATGGTAGCGTCACTTTTTGGAGGACGTTACCATATGGAATATGGGGATGTTTTAAAGCTTATAGAAGCAAAGCTATCTGGAGTTTCGTATCCGGGCTTTGAAGTTGCAGAGCATGTCCTATTTCAAGTTAGGTTGCCGCGTATTCTTATTGCCTTACTCGTTGGAGCAGGCTTGTCCATAGCAGGAGCTTCACTGCAGGGACTATTTCAAAATCCTCTTGTCAGTCCTGATATTCTTGGTGTTTGTTCCGGCTCAGGCTTTGGTGCGGCGCTTGGAATACTCCTTACATCCGGCATGGGCGTGATGACATCAGTATTGTCGTTAGCATTCGGACTGATCAGTATGTTCCTAACACTTTTTATGGTTCGAGCCAAGGGGCAAGCTCAAACCATGTCCTATATTTTATCAGGGATTATTGTGACCTCGGTATTTTCTGCTCTAACATCACTAATTAAATATGTTGCTGATGTAAACGATCAACTTCCGACAATAACCTTCTGGTTAATGGGGAGCTTTGCAAATACGGAATTCAATGACTTAAAAATGATCATTTTGCCAATTGTTATCGGTATTGCAGGGCTGCTACTTTTACGGTGGCAGCTTAATATTTTGTCGTTAGGAGAAGAAGAGGCATATTCCCTTGGAGTAAATCCACAAGCGGCACGTATAGCGGTTATTCTGTTCAGTACAATTATTACGGCTGCCTGTGTAATGGTTTCCGGTATCGTTGGCTGGGTAGGTCTGGTTATTCCGCATATATCCAGAAGAATTATGGGGGTGAACCACAAGGGCTTACTTCCTGCATCTATGCTGCTTGGTGGAACTTTTATGGTAATTGTAGATAGTGTTGCCCGTAATCTAACTGCAGCTGAAATACCAATCGGAATACTAACAGCGTTAATCGGGGCGCCATTCTTTGCACTCATTTATAATCGAATGAAAGGAGAATCATAATGTTGCTTCGTGTAGAAAAAGGAAGTTTTTATTATACATCAGATACACCTATTTTGCAGGATATTACGTTATCGTTGGAAAAAGGCGAAGTAATTGCTGTTATGGGGCCAAATGGCATAGGAAAAACTACGTTCTTAAAATGCTTGATGGGGATTTATAAGTGGAAATCAGGTCGTTCACTCATTGATGGAAAGGATACTGGTAACGCGAGAAAACAGATTGGATATGTACCACAGGCACACCGATTTTCGTTTCCGTATTCAGTCAGGGATATGGTTGTGTTTGGCAGAGCAAAGTATCTGCCTGCATTTGCATCACCTGGGGAAAAAGATTATGAGTTTGCTGACAGAGCCTTGGAAGAGGTAGGCATTTCAGCAATTAGTGATAAATCTTGTAATCAGTTAAGCGGCGGACAGCTTCAAATGGTTTTGCTTGCCCGTGCGTTAGTCGGAGAGCCTCAATTGCTGATATTGGATGAGCCAGAATCTCACCTCGATTTTGGAAATCAGATCACAATATTAAAAATAATTAAAAGACTAGCAAAAGAAAAAGGAATTGCCTGTGTAATGAATACACACTATCCAAATCATGCGCTTAATATTGCGGATAAGACCTTACTTTTAAAGGGAAACAAATTTCTTGTAGGGAAAACGGATCAAATACTTACAAAAGAAAATATACGAGAATATTTCGGAGTCGATTCCATTATTGTTACAGCACAAAAGGATGATAGAGCGATAAATGCCTTTGTATTAACTGATTTGATTTAAAAATGAATGTGGAAAACAACTTAGCGTGTCCAATGAAAGGCGGTGAGAAAAATGATAACCGTTACACATGCAATGGAAAATTATCTGAAAGTAATTTATGAACTCATACAACTAAATGGCATGGCACGCGTTACTGATATTGCGGATAGAATGCATGTTACAAAGGCTACGGTTTCTCAAACGACAGATAAATTGGTCGCTCTGGGATGTGTAAAGAAGGAAAAATCAAAAGGGGTATGGTTAACGGAGTTAGGAAAAGAAAAGGCAGAAAGTGTAACGGAAACATTTCATATACTTGATTGCTTTTTAACCGATATTTTAGGTGTTCCAAAAGACATATCCAGAAAAGATGCCTGCTTGATGGAGCATATATTAAACCAACAAACAATAGCAAAGATAAACAATTATATGATGAGAAAAATTGCTCTCAATAATGAGGTTTAAATAGGATAGATTTAAAATATTTAATTAGGAGGACTGCAAATTGAATCAAGAAGAACTTATTCGAAATGTGAAAAGTAAAAATCGAGTTTCTAATATATTAATTGCTTTTAAGGTTATATTTGATTTGGTTCCGCAACTTTTAACCATACATATGGTTGCGTCCTTTTTTTTAGGGAAACTGACTTTAACGATAGTTGCGTGGGATGGAGGATTAATGCTAGTATCCTTCCTCTTAAAAGCTGCTTGTTCTTATATTTCAACTTGGGAAGCACATAATGCTGCATACAGTACCTTAACAGATTTAAGGCTGCAATTGATTCGGCACTTAAAAAAATTGCCTTTGGGATTTTTTCAGGAAAGAAAAATTGGAGACCTGACAAATATCGTAGAGAATGACGTGGAACAGGTGGAATTTTATCTTGCGCATGGATTGCCGGAAATTGTATCGGCTACCGTGCTCCCAATCATTATTTTTATTATCATGATTTTTCTGGACTGGCGCCTGGCACTGCTGATGATTTCGACTTTGCCGCTGATGTTGCTGACAAAGAAAATTTCTGCTTCAGTCTGGGATAAGAACCAAAAAATATTTGTAGATAGCACAAAAAGTATGCAGGAAAGCTTAATGGAGTATATTCAGAATATTGCAGTGATCAAGGCATTCAGCAAAGAAGAGAACAAAACGAAAAAAACAATTCAGCTTTCAAAAAATTATGTCCATTGGGCTAGAAAGGCTTCAGCAGGAGTCGCAGTATCCATGGGTTTTATTGATGTCTTTATGGAAGGCGGAGTAGTTCTTGTCATGATTTTGGGAACCTATTTTCTTTCAAGGGCGCAAATTACGATACCAGTATTTATTATTTCGATGATGCTGGGGAGAGCTTTTGCTTCATCGATTGCCAAAGCAGCAACCTTGCAGCATTATAACATCATATTTAATCATGCGATGTACGAAGTCGAATCGGTGCTGAATGTTCCAGTGCCGGAAAGAAAAGAGACAAACGAAAATGTTCGGGAAGGCAACATTAATATCAGCAATGTGGATTTCTCGTATTCCGGTAAAGACAGTTCTCTTGAAAATATAAATATTATTTTAGAAAAACATTCCCAGAATGCTCTCGTTGGAGCCTCTGGCTGTGGAAAAAGCACATTGGCTAATCTCATCATGGGATTTTGGGAACCACAGAAAGGCTGCATTACGATAAACGGCGTCGATACCAAAAGCATGTCTGAAAAACAACTGAACTCGCTGACATCCATTGTGCAGCAGGACACGTTTCTCTTCAATATAAGCATGGAAGAAAATATCCGAATCGGAAAACCGGACGCAACCTTGGATGAGATTATTTCTGCGGCTAAAAAAGCCCGTATTCACGACTTTATTTGCTCATTACCACAGGACTATCAGTCAAAAGCCGGAGAATCTGGTGTTAAATTTTCCGGCGGTGAAAAGCAAAGAATCGCTATTGCCAGAATGATTTTAAAGGATGCACCGATTATCATTCTTGACGAAGCAACTGCAGCAGTAGATGCGGAAAACGAAAAATACATACAGGCGGCCATAGAGGATTTAAGCAGGGATAAGACAGTCATTATGATTGCTCATCACTTAAATGCCATCAGGGATGTGGATCAAATCGTTGTGATGGATTCGGGGAAAATTGTGGCTAAGGGGAAACATAATGAGCTGATGGAGCGCTGTGAGTTATATCAAAAGATGGTCTATGATCAAAACAAAGTAGATTGCTGGAATATAAAGGAGGGCTGATAAATGATAAAGGAAATTCTTAATACCTTAACTTCAAAAGGGAAAAAATCTATGGCTGCCAGCATTATCTGGTTTGTTATCTATGCTCTATCTGGAGTAGTCATGATGCTTATCGTATTAAAGATGTTAAGTATGATTATGTCAGGGGATACAATGTCCTTTTCAGAATATTGGTGGTATCTGGTTATTCTTTTGCTGATAAAGGGGATATCCAGCATATTTGGGGATTGTCAGAAGCACTTTGCTGGCTTTGATATTAATTATGAGATCAGAAAAAAGATTGTCTATCGGTTAAAGTCCTTTTCCCTTGGATTTTATACCAATGAAAGGCTTGGAGAAATTAGTACGGTAATACATAAAGATGTAGACAACATGGTAATGGTTGTTGGGCATATGTGGCCTCGAATGATCAGCGACTTTATTGTTTCTGTAATTCTCTTAATTTCTTTATTCCTTGTAAATTGGAAAATGGGCTTATTTATGATTGCTGTTCTTCCAATTGCACTGTTAATATTGATTTTTGGACTTAAAAAAGGGGACAAGCTTGAAGCTGAAAACGGAAACCGTTTAGAGGATATGGTAAGTTTGTTTGTAGAATATGTAAAAGGAATTCCGCTACTGAAAGCATTTTCAGAAAGTAAAAAATTTGATCAAGAACTTGAAAATGCAATACAAAATTTTGGAGAAAGCAGTAAACAAACTTCTAAGTATAAGGCAAGGTTACTTTCCAGATATGGATTTTTTATCGATTTAGCCTACGGGGTAATGGCAGTTACTGGAGCTGTTCTTTTACTAAACGGCAGACTGGAGCTAATGGCTTATTTAATTTATATCGTGATCAGCAAGGAGTTTTATAAACCCTTCACAGAAATGGAAACACATTGGATGAATTATTTAGCGGTTACAGATAGTTATCGCAGAATACGTAAAGTACTTGACGCTCCAATCGTAAAAGAGCCAACACAGCCCCAGCAACCTAAAGGATCGGACGTTGAATTTTGCAATGTTGGTTTTTCCTATGAAGAAGATGAGTTCGAAATGAAAAATATCAGTTTCAAAATACCTTCCAATACGCTAACTGCTTTAGTGGGGGAGTCAGGATCTGGAAAGACTACCGTTACGAATCTTCTTCTCCGTTTTTGGGATGTAAAGGATGGCAGTATTCAAATCGGTGGAGTAGATATTCGGAATATGGGCTACGATGATTTACTTAGTTCTATCAGTATTGTCATGCAAAATGTTCAGCTTTTTGCAGATACGGTGGAAGCTAATATCCGAATTGGGAAGGCTAAGGCAACTGATGAGGAAATCATTGAAGTAGCAAAAAAGGCAAAGATACATGATTTTATTATGAGTCTGCCGCAAGGATATAAAACTACGATTGGTGAAAATGGCGCTACTCTATCGGGTGGACAAAGACAAAGAATTTCTATTGCAAGAGCCTTTTTAAAAAATGCTCCTATCTTAGTACTGGACGAAGTTACAAGTAATGTAGATCCTGTCAATGAAGCGTTAATTCAGGAAGCTATCTCGGAGCTTGCCAAAAACAGGACGGTTCTTGTTATTGCTCATCATTTAAAAACCATACGCTCGGCAGATCAAATATTAGTTTTTAATAAAGGAGAAATTGTGGAACGCGGCAGGCATGAAGATTTATTAAAAGAGGATAGTTATTATAATATTCTTTTTAATGCACAGTCAGTTCGAGAAAAAGTCAACATTGAAAAAGAAATGAGCGTAATAAATAAACATGCATATGGCAGTATTAAATATGTCTAAATGGGATAAAAAAGTCCAATCGGGACAGACGATTTCATTCTCTTTTATTATGATGTCAAACAGAAATGCTTCAACGGCGTTTTTGTTTTAGATGATAGTTAGCTACAACTAATCAAAAGGAGGAAATATCAATGGCTCAATCATTTAGCAAGGATAACTTAAAAGGAAAAGATCTTATTACAATTGGTATTTTTTCTGCAATTTATTTTGTTATTAATTTTATTTTTATGAATATGGGCGGACTGCATCCCATAATGTGGATACTCATGCCTGGATTTATTGCTTTATTTACGGGAATTCCATTTATGCTTATGTGCTCAAAAGTACAAAAAATGGGAGCAGTTCTTATTATGGGATTCATTACAGCATTGATTTATTTTGCTACCGGGATGTTCACACTCATAATACTGGCTACTTTTGCGATTAGCTGTATTCTTGGTGAAGCAGTTCGATTATTTAGCGGTTATAGCAGTTTTAAAGGGAATATAATTGCTTTTATCTGCTTCTCTCTTGGGATGACGGGCTCCCCCCTGCCGATCTGGCTTATGCATGATAAGTTCATGGCACAAATCAGTGGGCAGGGAATGCCAGCTGATTACATAGCTACTTTGGAAAAATTTACTTCACCTGCCATGTTATTCGTATTTCTACTTGCACCCGTTGTTGGAGCAATTATTGGTGCATTAATTAGTAAAAAGATGTTTCAAAAACATTTTGAGAAAGCTGGAATTGTTTAGGATGCAAAAAAAGGAATCAAAAAGTATTTTAATAGATCCACGAACACTCCTTTTTCTTTTGCTATTTGCAAATGTAATCACTTTTTTTCAGAACAGCCTATGGATAGAACTTGGCTGGATATGTTTTCTTGGGATTACAATGCTATTTTCGGGTAAATATGTGATGGCAGTTCGATGGATGGTATTATATGGAATTCTTATTGTATTCCAATATATGCTTCTGCGGGCAGCACCCAAGGTAATTGCTACGACTTTTATCATGATGATTAATTATTCCAGAAGAATGTTTCCTTGTCTGATGGTTGGAGCTTTCATGATAAGAACGATTTCATTGCGTCAGTTTGTTTTAGCAATGAGAAAATTGCATATCCCTCAGAAACTGATAATTCCCATTTCTGTAACGATCCGGTACTTTCCGGCAATTAAAGAAGAAATAAATCATATTAAAGATGCCATTAGATTAAGGGACATTAAGCCAGCAGATAAATTAGAAGCACTGATTGTCCCCCTTATGATGTCCGCTACTGCAACTGCAGAAGAATTATCTGCAGCGGCAGTGACCAGAGGGATTGAAAATCCAATCAAAAAAACAAGTACCATAGAATTGAAATTAAGATTCCGGGACTACGTATGCGGCTGCATGGGGCTTCTATTTTCCATAGGAGCTTTTTTTATAAAATAAGGAGCTGATGTTATGATTTCCATAAGGAACGTATCGTTTGGTTATAATGATCATGAAAAAATAGTTAAAAATATCAATCTTGAAATAAAACAGGGAGAGTGTATTCTTCTATGCGGAGAATCAGGGTGTGGCAAAACAACGATTACAAAACTGGTCAATGGGTTAATCCCTCATTTTTGTGAGCAGTGTGATCTGGAAGGAACTGCGGTTTCAGACGGGATGCAGGTAGCTAAGACAGAATTATACGAACTGGCAAAGTCAGTGGGATCGGTATTTCAAAATCCGAAGAGCCAGTTCTTTAATTTGGATACTGACAGTGAGCTGGTCTTTGGAATGGAGAATCAGGGAAAATCTCCGGAAGAAATGGAGCTGAGAGTAGAAGAGACCACGAAAAAGCTTCAGATAGAAAAGCTTCTTGGGAGAAATATATTTAAGCTTTCGGGAGGGGAAAAGCAGAAACTGGCATTTGCATCAGTTTATGCCATGAATCCTTCTATTTATGTGTTGGATGAACCTAGTGCTAATCTGGATACGCGAGCTATAGAAATATTGAAGGAAATAATCCGGTTTTTGAAACAGGAAGGGCATACTATTATTATTGCAGAACACAGACTATCCTTTTTATATGATTTAATTGATCGGGCTGTATATCTGAAAAATGGGAAATTGGTTCAAAATTTTTCTCGTGAAGAATTCCATGCTTTAAAAGATTCCACGCGGAAAAGTATGGGGCTTAGATGCATCGGAGAAGTAAAAAGAACGATTATCGTGGCACTTCCCTGCGGCTTAAAAAAAGGCTTATCGGTAGAAGGACTTACCGGAGGTTATAAACGGATGCCGCCCGTTTTTAAAGAACTGTCATTTTCAGCGGCGCCGGGTGAGATTCTTGCCATTACCGGATATAATGGAATTGGTAAAACAACCTTGATCCGATGTCTTTGCGGATTAATAAAGGAACAGCAGGGGAAAGTTTTACTGGATGGGAAAGAAATGTCTACAAAGTTTAGAATAAAACAATGCTTCCTTGTCATGCAGGATGTGAATCATCAATTATTTGCAGACAGCGTATGGGAAGAATGTAGAATGACGGGGAATACACAGGATGAGACTGCAATTAAGTACGAATTGGAGCAGTTGGGATTATTGCCATATTCAGAACGGCATCCGATGTCACTTTCCGGAGGGCAGAAGCAGCGTCTGGCAATTGTGACAGCCATTCTTTCCGGAAAGAGGATACTGATCTTTGATGAGCCAACCAGTGGTCTCGATTATAGGAATATGAAAGCAGTCGGGGAGCGGATGAGAAAGCTGGCAGCTTCGAATCGGATTCTTATCGTTGTAACACATGACAGGGAGTTTATGCTGTCGGCCTGTGACAGAATATTGGAAATATAGGACAGTAAAACATATCAATATATCAGAAGAGGAGGAAGGACATGAAATTCAATTTTATAGAAGAAACACAGATGGTTCCTTTGATTGAAAATGAAGAAGGCAGTATCTACCAGATTAAAAATGAATCGGGAGAAGGAATTATGACTACCTATCAGGTATTTCCCGGTGTTTCCATTTCTTATAACGATTACCATATGGAAAGCTGTGATTCCACCTTTTCTACCAACCGGAATTTATTCTGTATCGATCACTGCAGGGAAGGCAGACTGGAATATGCTTCCGGTCAGGGAACTTATTCCTATGTTGAGGCCGGGGATTTGAAGCTGGATCGTAGAATTTCACATCAGGGACACTTTGAATTTCCGCTGGCACATTATCATGGACTGATGATTACCTTTGATATGGATCTGGCGGTAGGAGCATTGAAGGATGAGATTAAGAATTTCCCGGTTAATTTAGTGCTGCTGCAAAAAAAATTCTGTGACGGCAAGCATCCAATGGTGATTCATGATGCTCCGGCGATTGAACATATTTTCAGTGAATTATATATGGTACCGGAAAAAATTAGGATTCCCTATTTTAAAATAAAAATATTTGAGTTATTACTCTATCTTGATGTCTTGGAAGTTCCTAAAAATCAGGATGAAAAACCTTATTTTTATAAAACGCAGGTGGAAAAAATCAAGGGTATGCAAAAATTGATGACAGAAAATTTAGAGACGCATTATACACAGGAAGAACTTTCTGCGCGTTATGACATACCCCTTACTCCAATGAAAAATTGCTTTAAGAATGTATATGGAAGCCCAATCAATACCTATATGAGAGTATACAGAATGAATCAGGCAGCTGTTTTACTAAAGAATGAAAGGAATTTAAGTGTCACAGATATAGCTGGAAAACTGGGGTATGACAGTCCAAGCAAATTTTCAGCAGCATTTAAAACGGTTATGGGAAGAGCTCCATTGGATTACCGTAAGAACTTTGGTCTAAACGGAACGAAGTAGTCGAAAAGGAGCAGAAAAAAATGAATCGAAACGCTATGATATGGATGGTCGGAGAATTCTGGCAATCCATTTTTTATCTCATAGGAAATTACATCCTATGAGATAAAAAGCCCTCCGGGCAGGATGCGCATGCCGCTTAAGAGGAAGATGTCACTAAAGTGACAGCGCGTCAGCGCTTGAGTCTGACAAGTCAGACTTTTATGATAGGAAAGTGCATGCTAGAAATAACCAGACTCCGACGGATAAAGAAAGGAGATTTTTAATATGAGGGAAAATAGAAAAGACAATTGGTTTTCTTGTCTGATGAATTACGCCAACGGCTGCAAAGGAAGGCTTACCATGTCCGTTTTACTGTCCGTGATAAGTGTGATATCAGGGCTTGTACCATACTATTGCGTGTACAGAATGATTGAGTTATTTACCAGAGATGCGGTTACAAATGAGTTATTACTTCAGTGGGGAGCAGCGATACTGCTGTCTTATGCAGTGAAAATTGTTATGTTCGGACTTTCTACAGGTATATCGCATAATGCGGCATATCATATTCTTGAAAACTTAAGACTGCGCGTAGCGGATGCTTTTATGCATGCACCGCTTGGAGAAGTAACAGGACATTCGATTGGGGAAATAAAGAATATTATAGTCGATAAAATTGAGGCGATTGAGCCGCCGCTTGCCCATATGATTCCGGAAGGCTCCGGACATGTTGTATTGCCGATTGTAAGCTTTGCTGCACTTATTCTAATAGATTGGAGAGTGGCACTGGCTTCTTTGGTAACACTGCCGCTTGCCATGGTGTGCATGCTACTTACCTATAAAATCAGTGGAAAGAATTTTGACAAATATAATGAGTCCAACAGCTATATGAACAGTACAATTGTTGAGTATATAGAAGGTATTGAAGTAATAAAGGCATTCGGACGGGAAGGTGCATCCTATGAAAAATATGCAAAGGCCATAACGGATTATCGTACCTTTATTTTAAAGTGGCTTACTTCAACATGGGTTACGATGAAGCTTTGTTTTGCGCTGTTCCCCTCCACTTTGCTTGGAACACTTCCGGTCAGTTTACTGTTATACAGCAAAGGAATTCTTACTCCTGCACAGGTGGCTCTTTGTTGCATGCTTTCCATGTCCATGATAGGTTCTCTTGCAAAGCTTGAGGTATTCAGTGAAGGAATACGCGAAATGCAATTCACCATAGAGAATCTACAGAAATTTTTGAACATGCCGTCACTTTCAGAACCAGCCGGCAAAGTAAAGCTTTCAGGATATGATATAAAGCTTGCAAATGTATCTTTTTCTTATAATGGTAAAAAGGAAAATGAGGTTTTGCATGGAATTAACATGAATTTGCCGCAGGGAAGCTTCACTGCGCTGGTGGGACCTTCGGGCGGCGGAAAATCAACGGTTGCAAAGCTGATTGCAAGATTTTGGGATGTGACCGGTGGCGCCATTGAAATTGGCGGTGTGAATATCAAGGATATGCCGCTGACACAGCTTGCAGATACGGTTAGCTTCGTAACCCAGGATAATTTCCTGTTTCGCTGTTCCCTGCTTGAGAATATACGATTGGGAAATCCAAAAGCAACAGATGAGGAGGTATACGCAGCGGCAAGGGCAGCACAGTGTGATGAATTTATTGAAAAACTTGAAAAAGGATATCAAACTCCTGCAGGAGAAGCAGGAAAAAGACTGTCAGGCGGAGAGAAGCAGCGTATTGCCATTGCAAGGATGATTCTGAAAAATGCCCCAATCGTTATTCTCGATGAAGCGACTGCTTTTACAGATCCCGAGAATGAAGATAAGATTCAACGCAGTATCGCAGCTCTCGCCAAGGGAAAGACACTTCTCGTGATTGCACACCGCCTTTCAACAATTAAAAATGCAGATAATATTGTGGTTCTGAAAAATGGCGATATTATTGAACAGGGAAAACAAAAGGAACTGTTAGAAAGTTCACCGCTGTATGCTGATATGTGGAAGGCGCATATTGGTGCCAAGGCATGGTCGGTTGGAGTACAGGGAAAGGACGTGATGGCAAATGTTTAAAACAATAAAACGAATTATTAATTGGTGCGGTGAATTTAAAGGAAAACTGTATATTGGATTTGTTTTTTCATTTTTCTCTGGATGGTTTGCAGCAATGCCAATTATCATAGCTGCGTATACGGTAGGGTTACTCATAGAGGACGCAAGAGGCGGTGCCAAATTTGATACAAAATGGATAGTCTTAAGCTTGCTCTTGATTGCTTTATTTATATTCCTTCGCTTTTTATTTGACTATCTGAGGGCAAAATTTCAGGAAGCAATCAGTTATGAACTGGTTGCCCGTGACAGACTGGTGATTGGTGATATGTTAAAACGTGTTTCTTTGGGGTATTTTCAGAAGGTGAACACAGGAGATATCTTAAATTCCATGACTACAGGTCTGCATGCACTGGAAAATATGGGGATTCGAATGGTTGATAACTTTGTAGGCGGATATTTAAACTTTATTTGTATTTTAATTTGGATTGCAGTGTTTAATCCAATGGTATCACTCATAACCGTTGCAGGTGCTGTAGTCTCTTTTTTGTTTTTATTGGTGATTTCAAAATATAGTATGCGAAATGCGCCGGTGGCTTCTCAGGCAAATCGTGACCTTACAAATGCGGCAATCGAGTATGCAAGAGGATTACCGGTCGTGAAATCTTTTGGTCAGGCAGGAGTGGCAATGGCTGCTATGACCAGGGCGTGTAAAGAAAGTAAGGATATCAATTTAAAAATAGAATGGGGGTTTGTGCCTGCAAACTGTCTTCACCTTCTTGCATTAAAAATTGCTTCAGTCGGACTTGTTCTTTCTTCCTGCTATTTAGGCTGGACAGGACAAATGCCTATCTATATTATGATTTTGTTTTGCTTTCTGTCCTTTGGTATTTTTGCTTCCATAGAACCAATCAGTGACAGTGCGCATGTATTAGGTGTTATCGACAATGCAATGAATCAGCTTGATCTGTTGAAAGCAGAAGAATATATTGATGAGGGAGGCAGGGAGATACCGCTTACTCATCACGGTATAAGGTTTAAGGATGTTTCCTTTGGATATGATTCCAGAACGATTTTAGAAAATATCAGCTTTCATATTCCTGAAAAAACTGCTACGGCAATTGTTGGACCCTCGGGCAGTGGAAAGACTACAATCTGTAATCTGATTGCAAGATTTTATGATGTAAATAGTGGAAGCATTGAAATAGGTGGTACGAATATCAAAGAATTTACCTGTGACAGTCTCCTTTCAAACATATCTATGGTGTTTCAGAATGTGTACCTATTCCATGATACGGTACGAAGCAATATATGCTTTGGAAAGCCAGCGGCTACGGAAGATGAAATGATTCGTGCAGCGAAAAAAGCCTGCTGCCACGATTTTATCAGTGCATTACCGAAGGGTTATGATACGGTAGTCGGAGAAGGCGGCGGAACACTTTCGGGTGGTGAAAAGCAGCGGATATCCATTGCAAGAGCAATTCTTAAGGACGCTCCAATCGTTATTTTGGATGAAGCGACGGCATCCATTGATCCTGAAAATGAGCATTACATACAGGCAGCTATTTCAGAACTTACTATGGGGAAGACAATTATCACTATCGCACATCGTCTGGCAACGATAGAAAATGCGGATCAGATTCTGGTTGTTGATAATGGAGGGATTGCGGAAAGCGGAACCCATAAGGAATTAATTAAAAAAGCTGGTGTTTACAAAAAATTTGTGGAGATACGTGAAAAAGCAGAAGGCTGGAATATGTAATAATGGAGTAACAACTATTCAATCACATAATGGATTTAATCATCCAGAAAGAATTTGTTAAGATTCTTTCTGGATGATTTTTTTGTATTCACTTGGCAGAAGACCGGTTGCTTTACGAAACAAACTGGCAAAACGACCGGGATTACTGAAGCCCACAGCCTGAGCCACCGAAACGACGGATAAATCTGTATAGGAAAGGAAATGCTCGGCCTGTCCAATGCGCCGCTCCTCAATATATTCTGCAGCAGTACAGCCAAATTGAGCCTTAAAGCATTTCTTGAACTTGGTAGTACCCATACAGGCTAATTTAGACAGCATATCTATGGTAAGTTCATTTGCATAGTGGTCATTGATATAGGAAACCACAGTTTCTAACATTTCCTGGTCGGCAGACGAAATTTTTGCTTTTCTATGTGAATTAAGCTTTTGATGACGTTCAAAAATGAGAGAAAGTGCCTCGGCGGCTTTGGCATCATAAAATAATTCGGCAGAAATTCCATTACCATGATAATTTTTTATCTGATTCAGTAACAAAATCATTTCTGGAAAATCAGTAGTTTCATCTATGCATCGAAAGGCCTCCTGAGGACTCTGATACAGAGAGTCGTAATGTTTCTTTAAATAAGGCTCATAGTATGCAGGCTCATATTCAATACCTATTGATCGGATCGGTATCTTTTTATGGATAATCGCTTTAAATGGCTTGTAACCACCGAGATAACTGCTTACCACGTTGCTATTTAAGTGTTTGTACGGGCTTAATTCTTCTCCCGAAATAGATTCATAGAAAGTTACACTTAAACATTCCGGGATAGACATGTCAATGATGGAATCATTATGAAACCAGAAATCGTGTAATTTTATATTAAAGTGATTTGATGATTCATAAATCCAATAATTGCCATTTCCGAATTCCTGTGTTAACTGCCAGCATTCACCATTAGCCGGATAGTTTACAGGTGACTTACAGGAAACAAACATTCCTTCTGAAAATAAAGGTTTGTAGTAATCTGAAATAATACTTCCCATAGAAATCCTCCAATTATACAAATCGGACGTTTCATTATCCGATAAAGACACATATTATTTAAATCTATTGTATCAGAATATAAAATCAATTACAATCACAAATGGTTAGGTGAGACTAACGATAAGGAATGGAGGAATAAGATATGCAGACAATACAACACGAAACAAAAAAACTAACGATTCGAGATTTGGTAACGACAGGAGTATTTTGTGCAGTATTTCTTGTGTTTACCATATTAGGAGCAGGATTTTTTGCACCAAATCCCGTTTTGACTTTTGCTATGCCGTGTGCAGTTGCACTTGTTACAGGTCCAATATATCTACTGCTTTTGGCTAAGGTTCCCAAGCATGGTGCCGTGATTATTCTTGGAGTTCTTATGGGACTGATCATGTTTATTACAGGTATGTACTGGCTGTGGGCTGTGGCCTATGTTGTTATGGCGGTAATTGCAGATTTAGCAGCAGGAAGCAGGAAGTTCAAAAGCAGCAATATGAATATTCTAAGTTTTATCATTTTTTCCCTGAATCCAATGGGTTCTTATATGATGATGTGGATTAACAGAGACAGTTATTTTTCCTATATGGTTGGAAAAGGAACGGAACAATCCTATGTTGATACGATGGAAGCGACGGCACAGGGTTGGATGCTGCCGGCAATGATTGTCTCAATTATAATAGCGGCTCTGATTAGTGCTATCGTAGGAAAAGTATTACTGAAAAAACAGTTTGAAAAAGCAGGGATTACAGCATGAAATGGGATTCTGTAAAAACGGATAACAAACAAAAAGGGTTGATAAAGCTTGATGCGAGAACTCTGTTATTCCTCATTTTGATTAGCAATCTGGCAATTTTCTTTATGCCAACTGTGTATGGTGAAATCGTAATGATGCTCATGATATTATTGCTGGCAATATTGTGCGGAACAGGACGTACTTCCCTGAAAATAGGAGCTGTATATTTCGTATTTCTTATCGGTGATTATGTCATTATGAACGCTTTATCCGATTCGTGGCTTATCTATGTGGCACTTGGAATGCGATATATGCAAAAGGTGCTTCCCTGTGCAATCCTTGGAGGAATTCTGATATCGACGATCCGGGTCGGAGAATTAATGGCTTCGCTTCGAAAAATACATATCCCTAAATCAATTACGATACCTTTTACAGTATTACTGCGCTATTTTCCGTCGATAGGAGAAGACAGGAAGGCTATTAAAAAGGCAATGGCTGTAAGAGGACTGAATGGCAGTTTCCTGAAACATCCGGTAAAAAGTATAGAATGTCTTTACGTACCCATTATGATGTCTGCAGCCCGCAGGGCAGATGAACTCTCAAGCGCTGCTGTGACACGTGGAATTGAGAATCCAAAAGAAAGAACAACCTTGATCGATGTACGTTTACATTGCGCAGACTTTGTCATCATGTTGCTTGGAATCGGCGTTTTATTTTTTTGCATAGGGAGGTTGTGAGCATGATAACAGTGAAAAACGTATCTTTTCGATATCAGAATTCAGAGGAGCTAAGTTTGTGTAAGGCAAATTTAAGGATCAAAGAGGGAGAATGCGTGCTGCTATCCGGAAAAAGCGGGTGTGGAAAAACAACTCTATTAAGGTTAATGAATGGATTGATACCACATTTTTATGGAGGAGAGATTGAAGGACAGGTAAGTGTACATGGCATGAATATCATGGAAACACCAATGTATAAGGTTGCGGAAGTGGTTGGTACCGTTTATCAGAATCCAAGATCCCAGTTCTTTAATATTGATACAGACGGAGAGATTTTATTTGGAATTGAAAATCTGTCCTATCCAAGAGAGGAACTCATCCGCCGGATGAATCTGGCTGTTGAAAAGACAAAAACGGAAAACTTGCTGGGAAGAAATATCTTTGAACTCTCCGGAGGAGAAAAGCAGAAGATTGCATTTGCATCCGTATTTGCAATGGAGCCGCAAGTATACCTATTAGATGAACCATCGGCTAATCTGGATGCCAAAGCTACAAAAGAGTTAAGAGAGCGCATAGCTGAATTAAAAACGAATGGTAAAACGGTTGTGATAACAGAACACCGCTTATACTATTTGAATGGATTGGTAGATCGTGTCGTTTCTCTTGAAAATGGGGAAATCGTAAAAGACTGTAGGGCAGACGAATTTTTTCGTATGAAAAAAGCGGATAGATTGTCGGCAGGGCTTCGTACTCTTCATCTAAATAATATTAAGCTGCAAAATTATGTAGAACAGCAGCGGGCAGTATTAGAAGTAGAAAAAGTGGCAGCCGGGTATAAGAAGAAAAAAATGATTCAAGATATTTCATTCATAGCTGCGGAAGGTGAGGTGATTGGAATTTCCGGAAGGAATGGTGCAGGCAAGTCCACTCTTGTAGAGACAATTTGTGGATTGAACAAAATAATGGAAGGAGCTGTTATTTATAAAGGAAACCGATTAAGTGAAAAACAGCGCTGTAAAATCAGCTATATGGTCTTTCAGGATGTTGACTATCAGTTGTTTGCAGACAGTGTGGAACATGAATGTACCTATGGAACAGGTCACATAGATGGAGAATCAGTCAGCAGGATTTTAAAACAGCTTAATTTACTTGAATTTTCAAGACAACATCCGGCAACCTTATCCGGTGGTCAAAAACAGAGACTGGCAGTTGCGGTTGGCATGCTGGAGCAAAAAGAGCTTATCATATTTGACGAACCTACCAGCGGTCTTGATTTAGATAGTATGTTAAGAGTCACAGAACTGGTAAAGCTTCTTGCTAAGCAGGGGAAAATTATTTTTATAGTGACACATGATTATGAATTTATAAGTGTAATCGGAAACCGGATGCTTGTAATGGAAGAAGGAAGAATTATCGATGATTTTTCAATTTGTGAACAAAACAAAAATAAACTTGCTGACATTTTTATAAAAAGAGGGGATGAGTCTATTGAGTAACGAGAAAAGGAAAGAACAAAGTGGGATTCCATTACTTTTAAAGTGGGCTGGAAAGGATAAGGGGTATCTGTATCTTTCTCTTGTACTTAGTTTAACGTCCAGTGTTCTGGCAGTTGTACCGTATTTTATTTTTTATAAGATCATTGATGCAGTTACCAGAGCGGATTGTACTTATGAATTTGCGATAAAATGTTCTGTTGCATTGATTATTAGTGTAGTGCTAAGATATCTCACCTTTTCAAAGGCAACGATTTTCTCTCATAAGGGAGCTTACCACACATTGTTTAAGGTCCGGTGCATGGTAACAGAACATATGGCAAAAATGCCATTGGGAAATTTAAGTGAGTTCAGTACCGGCATGATAAAAACGGTTATGAATGAAAGTATTGAAAAGCTGGAATTGTTTTTAGCCCATCATTTACCGGAATTAGTGTTATATGTTACCGGACCGATCGTGATATTTGTATATCTTTGCACAGTAAATATTCCACTGGCACTGATCAGCATTGTCCCATTATTTCTTGCGGCTTTCGTCATGGTCATTATGTTTACCAAAAGTGCAGCATTTATGGATAAGACAAATACAACAGGTGCCAACTTAAGCAGCTCTATCATTGAGTACATTAGTGGAATGCGCCTGATCAAAGCTTACAATATGGAAAGCAAATCCTTTAAGAAATATAAGGATGCTATTGATTCCTTCCATGAGCTATGGGTAGCTATGTCAAAAAAACTGGGACCCCTATATGCAGCCTATGTTGTAATCTTAGAATGCGGATTAGTACTCATTGTACCTTTAGGGGGATATTGGTTTTTGAAAGGTTCTATTACAGCAAGCGCTCTTTTATTATTTGCATTTGTAGGTACGCAGTATCTGACAGAGATCAGACCACTGCAGGAAATGGGCTCCAATCTTGCCTATGTCATGAACAGTGTGAGCCAGGTAAAAGAAATCTTAGATACCCCTGTGTTTGAAGGTGGTCTGGACTTTCCGGAAAAGCATGATATTGAGTTAAAGCATGTGTCATTTTCCTATAGTAAGGAAAAACTGGTTCTTAAATATTGCAATATACATATCAAAGATGGAGAAAAAATAGCATTGATTGGACAATCAGGAGTAGGAAAATCTACCGTCGTTCAGCTCATTTCCAGATTTTATGATGTAAGTGAGGGTGAAATATGTATCGGTGGAAGGAATGTAAAACAGATTGATTATGAAAAACTGTTAGAGAATATATCCATTGTATTTCAGAACAGCTTTCTGACAAGGGGAAGTGTATTTGAAAACATAGCCATGGGAAAACAGGGAGCAACCTTAGAAATGGTAAGAAAAGCTGCAAGGGAAGCGCAGATTGATGATTTTGTCATGGGACTTCCGGAGGGTTATGATACCTTGGTAGGAAGCTACGGTACCCGTTTTTCAGGCGGACAGAAGCAGAGAATCTGTATTGCCAGGGCAATCTTAAAAAATGCTCCGATACTTATCTTAGATGAAGCTACCAGTGCTGCTGATCCTGAAAACCAGGTAGAGATTGATATGGCAATTGAAAATCTTTGCAGAGGAAAAACTGTTATCATTGTAGCGCATCGTCTAGGAATTGTACAAAGCTGTGACAGAATCGCAGTGGTAGAAAAAGGAACCATCTCAGAGGCACAGGAATGGGAGAAAATGCTTCAAAATAATGAATATTTTGCAAACGCATGGAAGAGCTATAATGCTGCCAGAGAAATGGCTTACTCAGTGAAGGGAGAGATGGTAAATGAGCAATAATAATTCAATTTTTTCTATGAACCGAAGATTGAAAGGGTCGATTATAGCGACTGTAATCGAAGGACTGCTCAGTGGCTGCAATTTTATCGTTTTATACCAGGTGTTAGAAATCCTGTTCAATGGAAGCACCGATTTTAATAATATCCTTTTGGCTACGTTTAGTGCTTTAGTAATTTTTGTACTTCGTATTGTTATCTATTCGGCAAGCTATACCAATAGTCAGATCGGAGGAGCAGAAGTAAGCAGAAAGATTCGTTTTGCACTGGGAGATAAGATGAAGAAAATCCCATTAGGATTATTCAGTAAAAAAAGAATGGGATTTTATATAAACGGAACAACGAGTGAAGTGAGTGATTTTGAACAGATTTTAACCCATAAAGTTGCTGATATCATAAAATACATTGTATTAGTTCTTATGGTAGATCTTAGTGCATGCTTTATGTATGCTCCTGTTGGAATTGGACTTTTCGCTGTCACCCTGTTATTGATACCGGCGATACTTTATTCCATGCATGAGGTTAATATACATGGGAACAGGAAGAATCAGGCCAGAGCTGAAAATGTCAGCGGGATTACGGAATATATTACAGGTATTCAGACTCTCAGGGCATATGGAATCGCCGGAGTTAAGAATAAGGCAATCACAGAAGCAATGAAAGCATATTCCGATATTAGTTACAACTATGAAAAGAAAATCATTCCGATTGGTTCTGTCTACATGGTTATCAGTTGGATGGCACTGCCTGTGTCAATTCTTTTTTCCGTACTATCGTGGCAAAGAGGAGAGATGAAAGCGTCAATGCTTATTTTACTTATTATGTTTCCCCTGTTTGTATGTAAATTAAATACAACACTTTTCATTCAGCTGACTGCATATCGAAATCTGACCATATCAAAGCTTAATATCCGCAGTATATTAGAGGAACAGGAAGAAACTGCAAAGGACAACCGGTTCGATCCTGAAAATATGGAGATTGTATTTGACAAAGTAGATTTTGGTTATGAAAAAGAGGAGCCGGTACTAAAGCAGGCAAGCTTTACGATTCCGGAGAATAGTTTAACTGCTATTGTCGGAGACTCAGGCTCAGGAAAATCCACGATTTTAAACCTGATAGAAAAATACTATCTTCCGCAGGGAGGTTATATTAGAATTGGAGGCTGTGATATCCGTAATATACCATCTGAAAAAGTGTTTTCCAATCTGTCGGCAGTAGATCAGGATGTTTTTCTATTTAATGATACGGTAAGGAATAATATCAGATATGCAAGACCGGATGCTGCTGATAAAGAAATTGAAGAGGCTTGTAAGCTGGCGAACTGTGATTCCTTTATCCGAAACATGGAGTATGGGTACGAGACAGAAGTTGGTGAAAACGGAAACCGGTTATCAGGAGGAGAACGCCAGAGATTATCTGTTGCCAGAGCAATTCTAAAAGACAGCCCGATTATTCTTCTTGATGAGGCAACCGCTTCCCTGGATATTGAAAATGAATTGCTGGTAAAGCAGGCAATTGCCAATCTTTTGAAAGCCAATAAAACAGTTATCATGATTGCCCATACGTTATCAATTGTAAAGCATGCGGATAAAATACTTGTTTTGGATGGCGGAAGAATTACAGAAGAGGGAGCACATGAAGAGTTAGCAGAACGAAATGGAAAATACGCTGCTATGTGGCAGGCGTCACAGAGACTGAAATGAGTGAAGAAACAATGCGGCAGAATAAAGTCTACCGCATTGTTTTTCATAACAATAGAAAGTTCGTGAAGCGTACTTTCTATCGTTTCAAGATTCGTAACTGTTCAGTACCTTCACAGTTACATGGCATCTTACGATGCCAATGCACACAAAATGGATAAAATACATCCATTTTGGCGCTGAAACACTCGAATCCACTTCGTGATTCTCGGGGTTCTGAATAGTTACAAGGATTCTTTCTTTGCAAAGTAGTTCTTTATACATTGATAGCTTTCATTACTGATAACATGTTCGATTCTACAGGCGTCTTCAGAAGCGGTCTCTTTACTGACACCGGCAGTTATTAGCAGATTCATTATAGTCTTATGGCGGTCATATATTTGAGAGGCGATCTCATAGCCTGCTTTTTCTAAGGTAATATATCCATCTTCATCCACATGAATATATCCGTTTTCACGTAGCTTTTTCATAGCGACACTAACGCTCGGTTTCGTGAAGCCAAGTTCATTTGCAAGATCAATGGATCGAACCTGTCCATGTTTTTGTTTTAAAACAAGTATTGTTTCCAGATAGTTTTCTGCGGATTCTTTTATTTGCATGAGTAACACCTCGACTTTTTCATATATTATTATCTTACTCAATAACATAACATTTATCAAGGTAAATTGACATAAATAAATTTCAGTGTTACTATATGGTTAGTATAAACTAACTGATTATATTACTACAATGAAAAGGAGCTGGCAAATGAATTTCATTGATAAGGATTTTGGGTTACGGGTCATTTTGGAAAATTCCTTTCAAACGATCTATACCATAGATAAAGAAAATTCAGAAAGCAGGATGATCTTATACCATTTGTATCCAGGTGTGGATATCATATTAAGCGATTTTAAGGAAAGATATACCTGGGCCGGTGAATGGAGATTAAAAGGCCGGATTTATCAGATTTCCTATAATTGTAGTGGAGTCTATCAGGCACAGATTCGCAAAAATGAATTCTGTTATGCCTCCCCGGGAAATCTAGTGATATTAAACAGCTGTAAGAAAAGCTTGGATTCAAAGATGACAACGGATGACCTACGGGGTTTTAGCATTCTACTGTTTCCGGAGCTTTTTGATCAAGCCAGAACTGAAGAATGGATCAAACAATTCGATTTGGATATGAACTATTTCATAGAGCTATTACCAGAAACAGATACAGCGAAAGTGTTTCCTTGTGGAGAAGGAATATTGCGCGTTGCAGAGGAAATTTATAAATTACTTTATAATCACGAGATGGGTATTCTTAAGTTAAAGCTTTTGGAATTCTTCCATATGATTATAAAAGAAGATATTAGGATAGAGAATAGGAAAAGAGTATTTTCTGGAGAGCAGATAGAAAAAACCAAAATGATAAAAGAGTTAATTGAAATGGACTTGTCAAAACACTATACAATTCAGGAACTGTGTTGGAGACATGAACTGTCAACTACCATTTTTAAAGAGTGTTTTAAACAAATGTTTCAATATCCACCCTATGAGTTTCTGAGGATTGCCAGAATGAATCGGGCAGGAGAATATCTAAAAAAATCTGAAATGAGTATAATAGATATCGGCAGGTTGTTAGGTTATGAAAATCCAAGCAATTTTACACGAACTTTTAAAGAAATTTACGGTGTTCTTCCAAGACAGTACAGAAATAGCAGTTATAAAGAAAAATGTCTAAAGTGAGTATTAGTGTCCGTATCAGGTAGAAGTTAAATAGTTTAAACCCTATAATAGGATTGGTTAGACAAAACTAACTAATTCTATTTTTATATGGAGGTTATAGGTTGAAAAAACAAGTTTTTCGCACTAACACTGTGATTTCACCCTTGCAAGCAAGTGAAATCATGCGTGTTAAAATGAGCAAATGCAAATTTAATGCTATAAAAAGGGGAAATGGAGGTGTTTTGAATGTTAAGTAAGCTTTTTTATTATGGAAAAGAAAACAACAAAAAAACCATAATATCTGTTTTTGTTCTGCTGATCGCTATTTTTATGGGAGTTCTTCCATTCTTATTTGCCTATCAGATTTTGCTGCCGGTCATTCATGGAGTGCAGATCACAGGTAACAAAACGGTGTTTTGTACTGTGGGAGTATTAGCAGGTCTCGTATTGCAGGGAGTATTTTACGGAAAGGGACTTGCCTTGTCCCATGAAGCTGCTTATGGGACATTAATGAATTTGAGAATATCCTTACAGGAAAAGCTGGAAAAGCAGCCGCTTGGAGTAATTCAAAGTAAGGGTGTGGGGGTTCTGAAAAAAATGTTTGTAGATGACATAGACAATCTGGAGCTATTGCTGGCTCACGGTATTCCGGAGGGTCTGTCTAATGTAATGGGCGTATTCGTGATTTATGTTGCAATTTTTCTGATTGACTGGAAGCTTGCACTTATGACTTTGGGATCTCTTCCCCTTGGGATTCTATCCATGATGGTTATGTATATCATCGGTAAGCAAAGAATGGAGGATTATTATAAGTCGGCTCAGGTCATGAATAATACGATTATTGAATATATCAATGGAATGGAAGTAGTCAAGGTTTTCAATAAAGGGGGAGAATCCTACGAAAAATACAAAACTGCCGTGATGAATTATCGGGATTTCACCCTGAAATGGTTTTGTGCATGTTGGCCATGGATGGCAGGCTATGGAGTACTGATTCCATGTACGCTTCTGATAACATTGCCGCTTGGTTCTTATTTTGTATTTATGGGATATTCTGATCTGGCGGATTTTATCCTCGTGTTGTGTTTGGCGCTTAGTATGGGAATTCCTCTTTTAAGGACTATGTCGTTTATGTCTTTAGCTCCGCAGATACGCTATAAAATTATTTCTCTGGAAGGTATTTTAGAGCATGAAAATTTAAATGCCGGAACAGAAGAATTCAAAGGAACGGATTATCGTGTGGAGTTTTCTAATGTTACCTTTGGATATGGAGAAACAGAGGCTGTGCGTGACGTGAATCTGTGCATGAAGGAAAATACCATGACTGCACTCGTGGGAGAGTCCGGATCAGGAAAAAGTACCTTAGCGAAATTATTGATACATTATTACGATGTAAAGAATGGAACCATTCGTATCGGAGGCCAGGATATATGCCGAATGAGTTTAAAGGCTTTAAACGATTTAGTTTCCTATGTATCCCAGGATAATTTTTTATTTAATATCAGTCTGATGGAAAATATTAGAATCGGAAAACCAGATGCAACGGATGAAGAAGTAATGGAAGCCGCGAAAAAGGCTCAGTGTATGGAATTTATAAGCACATTGCCACATGGATTTGATACATTAGCAGGCGACTGCGGTAATCAATTATCCGGTGGAGAAAAGCAAAGGATTACCTTAGCAAGAGCAATATTAAAGGATGCACCGATTGTTGTACTGGATGAAGCAACTGCTTTTTCCGATCCGGAAAATGAAGAAAAGATGGAAGCTGTGATAACTAAGCTGGTACAAAATAAGACACTTCTTATTATTGCACACAGACTTCAATCGGTCATTCGTGCTGGACAGATATGCGTCATGGATAAGGGATGCTTATCTGCATCAGGGACGCATCAGGAATTGTTAAATAACAGTGAAGCCTATCAAAGGCTATGGTATGCCAATCAAAAGAGTACAGATTGGAAGCTGGGGAAGGAGGACGCTTAAATGATAAAAGCGATGCTGTCAAGAATTATAAAATTATCAGGAAAATATAAAGCACGTATAAAGGCTGCCTTTTTGTTTTCGGTACTGGAAGCGATTCTTGCAAAAATGCCGATTGTTTATGCTTTTGGGATACTAAGTAAGTTTTATGATAAAAGCATACAAGCAAAGGACTGTATTTTTGTAGGAGCCGCTATGATAGTTACGGTTATACTGCAGATGGTCTTTCACCATATCAGTGACAGATTGCAAAGCGGAGCCGGATATCTGCTTTTTGCAGATAAAAGAATGGAGCTTGGAGAGCATTTAAGAAAGCTGCCTATGGGATATTTTACAGAAGGCAATATTGGGAAAATCAGTTCCGTACTTGCTACCGATATGCTTTTTATTGAAGAAAATATCATGATGAAGCTTGCAAATATCATGACCTATCTTTTCTCAGCGGTTATTTTGATCCTGTTTATGTTCTATTTAAATATAAAATTAGGTCTTATTGCGCTTGTAACAAGTGGAGTTGCATATTTCGTGGCAAGCAGGATGAACCGTGTTTCTTCAGAGGAAGCGGATATCAGACAGGAACAGAGTGAGGAACTGACAGAAGCCGTGTTGGCTTTTGTAGAGGGAATCGCTGTGATAAAAAGCTATAATATGTTAGGAGAAAAATCAAAAGAATTAAGTGGAAATTTCAAAAAATCCAGAGATAAGAATATTACCTTTGAAGAAAGAATAGCTCCATGGATGCTTTCGCTTAGCAGTATTTATGCAATTGGAATTGCTGGAATTTTTGGAACTTCCGTATGGCTTTATACCAATGGAAATTTTACACTTCCTTATCTTTTGGGAGTTTTGTTATTTGTTTTTGAAATGTTTAATCCACTCAAAGCCCTGTTTCAGGAATCAGCAAGCTTGAGTATCATGAACAGCTGTCTGGATAGAATGGAAGAGGTGCTTTTGGAACCTGAACTGTCGGATTTGGGAAAGCAGGAATTAGTATATGATAATAAGAGCAGAGAAAAAGTACGATTTGATCAGGTGGGCTTTTCCTATGGCGGGAAAAAAGTATTAAATCATATTAGCTTTACTTTACAGAAAAATACCATGACAGCTATCGTTGGGCCAAGCGGATCGGGTAAATCTACGATAGCCAACCTGCTGGCAAGGTTTTGGGATATTAAAGAAGGAGTTATCTATCTACAAGGAACTGATATCAGAAATTTTCCCATAGAAACGCTGATGAACCAGATTAGTATGGTATTTCAAAGGGTTTATCTTTTTGAGGATACCATTTATAACAATATTTTAATGGGAAGAACGGGAGCAACAGAAGCGGAGGTATATGAAGCCGCAAAAAAGGCTCGCTGTTATGATTTTATCATGAATTTACCGGAAGGCTTTCAAACCCTTGTGGGAGAAGGTGGTGCAACGTTATCAGGCGGGGAAAAGCAGAGAATATCCATTGCACGTTCCATTTTAAAGGATGCTCCTATTGTTATTCTGGATGAAGCGACCGCAAGCATTGACAGCGATAATGAAAGCTATATACAAGAAGCAATCAATGAACTTGTAAAGGGAAAAACACTTCTTGTTATTGCGCACAGACTTCATACCATAAAAAACGCTGATCAGATTTTAATTGTTGAGAATGGAGAGATTGCAGAAAGAGGAACACACAGGGAGCTGATAGAACAGGGAAATACCTATGCCTCCTTTATACGAAAACTGAATCGAAAGAGGGACTGGAGTCTGTAATACGATACTTCTGATTATTCTATCACTGCTTGACAGTATGTAATGTAAAGCGTATAGTTAGCAATAAATGGTTAGTTCAATCTAACTTCTGCAATTAAGTTTATTAAGAGGAGGATTGTATATGTCTATAAAATTGAATGGAGTTATGGAAACTCTGCTAATCACGCTTTATATCAGGGCAAAAGATGCAATGAGCAGCACTCCCGTAATCAACGATAAAAAAGCTGCTGAAATGATTAAAAAAATTGACTATGATTTTGAAAAATTTGACAGCGGTGTGATGTCTTATTATGGTGTTTTGGCAAGAACAAAAATTATGGATGAACAGGCAAGAAAATTTATCAGTAAAAATCCGGACTGCATTATTGTTTCGGTAGGCTGCGGTCTCGACACTCGGTTTTCACGGGTGGATAATGGTAAAATACAGTGGTATAATCTGGATTTTCCAGAGGTCATAGCTCAGAGGGATCTGTTTTTTGAATCTCATGACCGTGTAAAAAACATTGCAAAATCAGCTTTAGACCCTACATGGCCACAAGATATAGAAATAAACGGAAAAAAATTATTGGTTATTTCAGAAGGCATGCTAATGTATCTGAAAGAAAGTGATGTTAGAGAGTTTCTTCAGATACTGACAAACGGCTTTGACAGTTTTGAGGCACAGTTTGACTTGCTTTATAAAGGACTGGTCAACAAGGCGGGTATGCATGACACGATAAAAAAGACAAATGCACAATTTAGCTGGGGCGTGAAAGACGGTAGTGAAGTTGTTAATCTTTGCTCAGTTATGCAACAAAAAGACTTAATTAATTTTACTGATACATTAAAGTTCCTGCTTCCTGGTGCAAAAAAGTTGTTGACACCTCTTATGTATATTACTAATAACAGACTCGGCATATATACTTATGAAAAGGCGCATAACGACTAGCTTTATCACTTTATCCCATGTATCTTTCTATATTCCCTTGGTCCCAACCCGTAAGCCTTTCTAAACAATCGGGCGAAATGCCAGCTGTTATTTTTGCAGTTAACATTCGCAAGAAACTTCGTCAGAAGGAAAATATAAGATAATTGATTTGCCTGTCAAAAAACGGACAAAAAATTAAGTCAATATATTCTAGATTGATAAGCCCTTTTTTTTCTAAAGAATAAATAGGATAACGATGTAATTGGAATGGAAAGCACAAGACCGATGCTCCCTGTAAAAGTTCGTAAAATTTCTGATGCTATTCCATCTCCATTAACAAATTGGATCAATGATTGTTCATAAATATAAAATACTAATAACAGATACATCGAACTGCCTACATAAGCTAAAATTAAAGTGTTAGACATCGTACCAATGGCATCTTTTCCAATGTTCATTCCGGATAAAAATAATTTTGTGTTTGTTATTTGAGGATTCGCGTCACATATTTCATCCATTGCAGATGAAATTGACATACAAACATCCATAATTGCCCCTAAGAATCCTATAATAATACCTGCATATAATAAATTTCTTAAATTAAGACCGCCCCCCTGCACACTATAACTGATTAAATCGATATCATCATCATGTGTGCCCTGAATGTTCATCATAAATCCAAAGGCATATGTCAGAAGTATGGAAAAAAGTGTACCGCCCAATGTTCCTGCTATTGCAGAGTATGTTTTTTCGCAGAATCCACCTATAGACAACAATGTTATACCGGTGGCTGCAATACATACGGCAATAGCAGCCATTATAGGGTCTGCTCCGTCTAAAATTACAGGGAAAAACATAAAAAATATTAATGCCATTGTAAGCGCTAGGGATATAATAGAAAATACTCCTTTTTTACCACCTACTATAATTATTACAAGAGCAAACAGCCCTATTAAATATACTAAGTATTTATCTCTTCCATATGAGATTATACTACAATTTTCCATTTCTATGTCATTGTCATCGACCCAGACTATTACTTGATCATTTTGTTTTACTACAATATGATTCGCATATGTTAAATTCGCAATATGCCTTATAGTAATCATTTTATTATTATAACCTTTTTCATCTATACGAATATTAACTGTTTGTATTTGTTCCATATTTATCTCATCTAATTCATTTTCAGTAATCTCGATTACTGTGCCATGAAGATAGTTATTATCTTTTATATTAAAAGATAGATTCATCATGCAATATCCCAAAAGCATTACAAATAAAAGAAAAAGACTTAATTTTCGTAGCATATTTTATCTCCTTAACAAAATCTCAGTAAACAGGTTATATGAATTGTAAAATATATTAGAATACCTTTTTAATTATTACTGTGTTAGTGTATAATTCTCATGATAGGTGGGAAAAGAATGAATAAATTTTACCAAAAGTATAGAAGAAAAATTTCAGTGTTTTCCATTTTTGTAATCGTTTTAGTGATAATTAATGTTTTTGTGGCATATGATTATGAGTTGTATAATGACTCTATCATAAAAATAATAAAGGTTACTGATCAGGTTGAAGGAATAAAGAATGGGCCAAATGCAGAAAAAGAATGCTATTATGTACAGAATATAATAGGAAAAGTTATGAATGGAGCATTTCAGGGAAGTGTAGTAGAGTTTGAAAACAGATATTCCTATTCACGGATAACAAGTGACAGGTATCAAAGAGGGATGAGTCTTTTTGTAAAGCTGACTGATAGTGGAGAGAACCTGAGCGTTTCTGTATTGGGAGAGAAGAGAGATACTTATGTAGTTATGTTACTTTCGTTTCTGATTTTTTTAATAATTGCAGTGGCAGGTACAAGGGGAGTTACTTCGCTTATATCACTCATAATTAATATAGGAGTTGTAGCAGGCGCTTTTTACATGTATGAAAAGGGTACAAATATATTACAATTATGTATTGCGATGCTCATTATATTTGGAATATGCTCATTATTATTGGCAAATGGATTGAATAAGCAAACGATAACTGCGATCTTAGCCTCTGCCATATCAATCATAATATTGTACATGATATACAAAGTTGTCCTACTAAACACAAAAGAACCTGAATATCTGATGCAGAATTATATTTCCGGAGCGGATAAATTGCCGGAAATATTTATGGCAGGTACGTTAATAGGAGGGTTTGGAGCAATTTTAGATGTAGCTATTTCTATGACTACATCTGTAAATGAAGTGATTAAAAAGACACCCGATATTACAAATAGAGAATTAATACATTCCATGCGGGAAATCTCTTACGATGTCATGGGAACAATGATAAATGTGTTGTTTTTTACCTATATATCCGGCTGTATGCCAATGCTGATTTTAAGATTGAAAAACAGCTTTAGTATTTTTATTATATTAGAATTGTATTTGACACTTGAAATCATTAGATTTTTAGTTGGTTCAATAGGAATTGTTTTGACGATACTGATTTCCGGATTAATATCGTTACTTGCATATAGGAAGAAAGGAGTCGGAAGTGATTAAAATTTTGATCATAATACTGGCTTTGCTGATGGCAGCAATTGGTGGGGAAAGAGGAATTAAATCTTTTGTCTCTTTATTTGGAAATGCAGTTATTTTATTGATAGCGGTTTTTTTGATGGCGATTGGTTTCAATGTTATTGTGATAACTGTTATTATGACTTTTTCATTATGTGGAGTTACATTGTTTTATCAAAATGGTAATAATGAAAAAACAAGAACTGCATTTTATGTCGTAATAATCGTGAGCATGATGATACTGTTCCTTGTAATTCTATTAAGCTCCTTCGCAGGAATCAGCGGATACAATGAGATTAGTATTTATGAAGAAGATACAACGTTTTATGATAATAACATTCATGTCAATATGATGCAGGTGGCTGCAGCAGTTATTATAATAGGAATCTTAGGAGCAGTAAAAGATTCTGCAGTTGCAGTTACTTCTGGGGTTTATGAAGTATTTCGTCATAATCCCAAAATCGAGATGGAGGAGCTCTTTTATGCAGGGTTACATATGGGATATGATATACTCGGAACTGCAGTTAATACGCTATTTTTTGCATGTGTGGGTGAATCTATGTTATTAATTAACCGCTTCTACAGGTTGAATTATTCGTTTTTACAGTTGATTAATTCCAAAGCATTTTTCCAACAATTAATTATAGTGGTCACAGGATCAATTGGTATTGTACTTAGCATTCCAATAGCAGCGTTTGTTATGATAAAAGTTTTATCATATAATTCATCGGAATAAATGATTGTCTGTAATTTTTAGTATTACCAAAACTTTCAAAGGAAAAATTTGGTTTTGATTTTTATATTTCAAAGCCAGTGCTTGATTTTCCTTCTTTTTTCCAATAAAGCAAGGGCGAATATACCAGTAGATATAATAATGATTGCTAATATCTCTAACCATCCAAGATTCTGTTTGAAGAACATAAAAAGCAGAATTGCATAACAGCACCGGAAGAATTTTGCACAGGTGAAGAAATGGACAATTCAATATATCGAAGTCCAATATATCCTATGGTCATAGAAAGAATATAGCATAATGAGGGAACTTGGTATGGATTTCCTGATTATGCAGGAGGAGAACCCGTTACTTTAGAAAGGTTTAAGCCTGATGGTGGTGTACAGCCAGAATTCTTATTACATGGACATCCGAGTATACCACCAAAACCATACACTGTATTTCCACCAGACTCGACGATAATAGGGTTTGATTTTAATCCATATAGCTCATTTGATACAGAGGGAGATATTTATATTGCTGAGTTTGGTAGTTTTCGATTAAGCAATATAGGCTATTTAACCACCCAATACCCAGCTGGCTTCGGAAGATCCATTTCACCTTTTATCCGAAGCAACGGCAAACCCCGATGGCAGTGCCGTTGCGTCTGGAAAAGAAATAATTATTTTCGATGAACCTACCAGCGGATTAGACTATCGACATATGCTTGAGGTATCAGAAAAATTAATACAGCTAAAGGAAATGAAAAAAACGTTGTTTCTGATAACGCATGATCCCGAACTGATATACAAATACTGTACATATCTTATGTTTATTGAGCATGGTCGTATATTATGGCATCGGTCTATGGATAACGAGGTTGTAAAACTTTTGCAGGAATTTTTCTCCCATGAAAAAGGTGATTCGGTAATGGCTATATAAAAATGAATAAATACTTTGAAGTGAGCTGAGAGAAAAATTATCTGTTACAAGGACTAAAGAGAACTTATTTCGGAAAAAGTTATTTAAAGCCGCAGAACTTTTGGTAATAGATGGTAAATCAATCTATCCTGAAAGTCTGCGGCATTTATTGATTTAAGGATAAAAGTTACATGAGTGTGAATGCTAATATAAAAGTGAGCCATGGCTCAAAAATTCATTGACATTCACACATGAGAAAAGAACAGACATGGATGTGGCTCGTCTATTGTATAAAGCTGATTTCTCATCAAAGTGAGAATGGTCAAGTGTTCTTTTGACGTTAAATAAATTGTTAAAATGGGCTATTTTGAAAAAAATACACATTCAATGGGGTAGAAATAATAAAAAGAATCCTGTAAAATACAATAGAGTTAGTCAAAACTAACAAGCTAAAATTACAACCAGTGGTTAGCGAAAACTAACCGAAACCATATTTTACAGGAGGAACTTTATATGAGTGAAACAAAGGGAAGCAAGTTTAGTATCAGAGACGTGATCACGGTCGCAGCCATGTTGGTAATTAATTATATGATAGCGATGGTGATCAGCGCTGTCACATTGCCATTTTCAGAAGTGTATTTATACGGTTCTGCCGCCATTGACGGCTTTTTAGGAGCTGTATTTTTCCTTGTAGCGGCAAACCGGGTGAACAAACATGGGTTGCTGTTTGTGTGGGCGGTTGTGTATGGCCTTATCCAGGCGCTTATGGGTTACGCCTTCTTACTTCCGTATTTCTTGGTTGTAGGAGTTATTACGGAGCTGTCTATGATTGGAAAAAATACATACAGAAAGCCGGTTCGCAATATGATTGGTTGGGCTTTAAACAGTATTGGGAACTTCGTTGGTTGCGCTGTGCCTTTATGGTGGGCATGGGATAGTTATAAAGAAATGGCGCTAAATAGCGGCTTTTCACAGGAAACCTTAGATATGCAGTTTTTAATGTCAACCCATCCAGGGCTGATGCTGTTGGGATGTGCAATAACCGGACTGCTTGCTGTATTAGGTGTTCTGTTTGGCCAGAGATTATTAAGAAGACATTTTCAGAAAGCTGGTATTTTGGAATGATTATGAATCATAGTAACATTAGAAAAGTGGAGCAGATAGATGGCAGAACAGTGTTGCTATTGGCTGTCTGCGCATGCTTCACTTCCTTCTTAAGCACCAGTTTGCTGGGACATGGTTTGTATATGATATGGCTTTTTCTACTGTTAAGCTATTTTGAATTATTTACGATGGGATTAGGGATGCTGGGAGTATATATCCTGTCGGTGGTTTGGCTGGCTATTAATACAAAATACCATATCTCTTTTCCATCGCCGTTGCTGTTTCATATGCTTTATCGTTTATTGATGCCGTCAATGATTGTGTGCTTACTGGTACATATTCCTTCGGGCAAATTGACTTCAAGTATAAGAAAATTGCCAATTCCCGAAAATATTATGCTGATTTTAATTGTTATGCTCCGGTTTGCTCCCACCGTTGTTCACGAGTTTGGTGAAGTAAAAGATGCTATGAAGGTAAGAGGATTTTTGAGATCTATAAGGACAGTTCTTCTTCACCCGCTTAGTACACTGGAATATGCAATTGTCCCTATGGTTTTCAGAAGCCTGAAAATAGCAGATGAGCTGGCCTCTTCTGCCATAGTCAGAGGAATTGAGAGTCCATGCAAAAAAGATAGCTATTACATTATAAGTATGACTGCAAAAGATGCTTTTTTGATAATGTCCAGTACCGTTATTGCAGTTATTTGTTGCTGGGTTTAAATAAGTGGTGGTGGCAGGTTAGTCGGAATTTAGGAGGTGAAGGTATGGTATACAATGGGAAATTGATTAAAAATTCGGAAGGTATTTTCCCTAAAAGTACAATTATGTTTTGCTTTCCATATGCAGGAGGAGGAGCTGCATTCTATGCGAAATGGATTCAATATTTTGACAAGCAACTCGTGGTATGCCCTATACAGTTGCCGGGAAGGGAAGAACGTATTGGTGAGAAGCCGTATCTGAATATGCAATCATTTGTAAAAGACGTTGTAGACGCTATCATGAGGTTTGACAATGATTTTGTTTTATTTGGCCATAGTATGGGAGGAAAAATAGTTTTTGAAGTTGAAAAAATGCTTGAGAGCAACAACCGGATAGCAAAGCTGGTAATATTTTCCGGAAGCAGAGTTCCCCATATTCCGGAACCACAGCCGATATCCCATTTGACAGAAAAGGAGTTTATGGTCGGTTTGGAGCGATATGACGGTATTCCAGAAGAAATAAAAATGGATAAAAGACTGTTGAACTTTTATATGCCCATAATCAGATCGGATTTTATTCTGGACGAAAGCTATTATCCGGAGGCACCATCAAAATTGAAATGCCCTGTTTTAGCAATAGGCGGGAATGAAGATAAGGAAGCAACCCTGACTGATATAAAGAGGTGGTCTGAATACGCGCAAAGCAAGTTTCAGTATTATCTTTTTAGAGGTGGACATTTCTTTATAAAAGAAGATGAGGAAAATGTATTAAAGTTAATTCAAGAAAAAACTGAGGAGTTTATAAACTGTGAAAATTAAAGTTATTCGTCCTAAATTCACTTCACGGCACTGCTTTATGAATACTCTTCCTCCGGAACAAATACAGGTTTGGATTCTGCATTGGAGAAGTATGACAGATTGGGTCAAAGAGAACTGGGGAATATTGGAGGAGAAGGAAATAGAGCAATATACATCCTTTGTAAAGTATGAAGACATGATGAGAGGTGCATTAGGACGAATCGCTGTGAAAAAGATTTCTTCATCTTATCTTGGCAAAGAGACAAAAGATATACAAATAGAAAGTGGACATTTTGGGAAACCATATTTGTGCTGTTCTGGAAGACGTTTATCAATTAATTATAATCTCTCTCATTCGGGAGAGATTGTAATGCTTGCTTTTGGGCGTGATGTTCCGATTGGTGTAGATGTGCAGGAGATAAAACAAATGCAGGAATACCAAAGACTTGCAGAATACTATTTTTCACCAGAAGAAAGAGCAGCTGTTATCAGGCAAAATAATATCGAGCTCTTTTTTGAATATTGGACAGCGAAAGAAGCTTATGTGAAAGCAATCGGGTGTGGGCTTTACAAAGACTTTGCCTCTTTTTCTGTGAAAATTGGCGGAATCAGCAGTGAAAGATACAGTAATCAGATTTGGCGGATTTGTCAAATTGCTGTAGATAAATGCCATAAGGCATGCTTGGCATATGGAATGAGGAATGAGAATGAACTATGAGAATAAATTGAGGCCGGCACAGGAGAAAACTATAGACACCTGGCTGGGAGAAACATTTAAATCTAATAGAATTAAGATAGCTATAGTGGAGGACGCAAATCGTATTACCTATGGAGACCTGGAAAAGAAAATTAACCAGTATGGCTGTTATTTCAAAAAGCGCGGGATAAACAAGGGCGAACTGGTTGTTTTGCGAATACCGAATGTAAAAGAATTTGTATTTGCTCTGCTGGGTTTAATTAAAATAGGTTCAATCCCAATTATTACGAATTCTTTATTTGGTGAGAATGAATTAAAGGGTATTTTTGATAAGACAAATGCTTCAACATTGGTTTTCTGCAATAAGGACGAGTTATCATTAAAAATTCACCAGTGGCCTGCAAGCAGGCATCTTTGTAAAATCGCGGTAGAGGACATTGACAAGGGCTTGGAAGAAGACACGGAAATTATTAATGATGAAAACAAGGAGATTGACAGCATAGCCATTCTTATGTTGTCAAGCGGAACAACCGGAGTTCCTAAATTAGTGCCAATCACCCATAGAATGATTTATTGGCATATATATGGATATAATCAGAAATTCCAGTTTACGTCCGCTGACAGTTATTTGACTTGTCTGCCGATAGCACATAAGGTTGGGCTGTATTCACCCGGGATTCTGAATGTTTTTTTTGCAGGGGGAAAAGCTGTTTTATGTAATAACCTGGATTGCGATGATATTTTTACTCAAATCGAAAAAGAAAACATTACAATTACAGCCTTAGTTCCGACGTTGGCGCGGATTTGGAATCAGTATCTGAATCAAGGTTGTGGATATGATTTGAGCAGCATCAAGAAAATCATTATTGGAGGTTCCTTAGTTGACGAGAACCTTGTTACAAAATTGATTGAAAAGGTGGAATGCGAGATCTTGCCGCTTTATGGGGCAACGGAAGGGTTGGCCCTGTATAGTGTTTATGATAGCAGTAATCTTGGCGATGCGGTAGGCTACCGTTATTCGGTGTCTGGCTGTGAAGAAATCCGGATTATAGATGGGAATGGCATGAACGTACCGCATGGTGAAGAAGGGGAACTGGTAATTCGCGGACCGTTCACCATCAAAAGTTATTATAATCAGGAAGTCGGCATGAAAGATAAGTTTACCCCGGATGGATTTTATAGAACTGGAGATAAAGTAAGATGGGACTCCACATATGGATATCAGGTTCTGGGAAGGATTACGGACGAAATAAATAGGTCCGGTGAGAAAATAGAACCAAGAGAGATTGAAGTGTTTTTAAGCGAGTACCCGAATATTGACGAGGCGGTTGTAGTAGGTGTTGAGGATTTTCTTATGGGGGAAAGAATCTGTGCTTTTATCATGACTGCGGATGAAAAAATTAATTTGTCAAACATTCGAAAGTTTCTTATAGAAAAAGGTTTGGCAACATATAAGCTACCGGATCAGCTTGTGAAAATTGACGAGTGGCCACTTACTTCGGTAAAAAAGATTAACCGGGTAAAGTTGCGGGAGATTGCAAAAAACACGGCGGTAAAGGAGAAAATATGAAATCGGAAATTACATATGCAGAACTGCGCCAACTTGCAGCAGAGATTGGTGAATATTCTTATACTGCAGATATAGAAAAAGTGAATTTAATTGAAGCCGGATTTGAATCTTTAAAGATAATGCTGATTTCCAGCGAACTAAGACGAAGGGGTATAAAGGTCCGCGTTTCTGAATTGCTGAAAAAACCATATCTGGCTGAATGGTGGGAAATAATAAAAAGTCAGGGTTCCAGCACTGAATATAAAAAGGAGATCGATGAGAGCCAGCCAGAAATGATGGAATTCCCTCTTACTGATGTTCAGTATGCGTATTGGGTGGGCAGAAATCCGGACCAGGTGTTGGGAGGAATTTCGTGCTATCTGTATTTTGAGTTTGACTGTGGGGAAATTGACCGGCAGAGATTATCAAAGGCGTGGGAAGGAGTGCAATATCTGCACCCATCACTCCGGACAAAATTTTTGGAGAGTGGTACCCAGGTTATTCAGGATAATCCATATAATGCCGGTATCATAATAAATGATTTACAACAATTAGGTGAAACGGAAAAGAAAGAGAAACTGGAATCGGTAAGGAATGAGTACAGCCATAAGGTATTGGCTGTTGAACGAGGTGAAGTGGCAGTACTCATTTTATCAGTGATAGACAAGAACAAAACTGTCTTGCATTTTGGCATTGATTTGCTGGTCGCGGATTTAAAGAGCATAAAGATTATTTTTTCGGATTTAGAAAGGTTATACAATGATTATTCATTTGAGAAACTGCAATCGCGGTATTCTCTTGAAAGGCTTATGAACCGCAAAGAAAATGATGATAGTTACCGAAACGCGGCCACTTATTGGAAAAAATACTCTGATACCCTGCCGGAAGCGCCGGAACTGCCATTAAAGAGAGCGTATCAATCGGTAAAGAAACCGGTATTTAAAAGAAGAAATTTTATGTTGAAGAAACCGGATTGGGACGGGCTTACAGCAAATGCCGCGAAGAACCAGATCACACCAGCAATGATTCTGTTAACCATTTATACGCAGATTTTAGAGCGATACAGCAATCAATCCGATTTTTTGATGAATATACCTTTGTTCAACAGACCTTCGGAGGCTGAGAATGTGGTGGCTGACTTTACCAATATCCTCTTGCTTTCTGTGGAGAACATTGAAGAAAGGAGTTTCATTGGTAAGGCAAGAGGCATTAAGGAATCCTTTTTGAAAGCACTGGAACATTCTGCTTATTCCGGTGTGAAAATAATAAGAGATATACTAAGGTCACGGCCAACGCAAAAGCTTGTGGCGCCAGTCGTATTTTCCTGTGATTGTATGGAACCAATCATTACTGATGATTTTACGGGGAGTTTCGGTAAATTAGAATATATTTCTTCGCAGACACCACAGGTTTTGATTGATTTCCAGGTTATGAGATTTCCGGAAGGTATTTTACTTTCGTGGGACACGGTGGAGGATATATTCCCGGGAGGCTTTATCGAGGAGATGTTCAATGCCTATATAGAGTGTTTACAATGGACCATATCTAATCCTGATAAATGGGGAGAAGAGCTTCCTGTAATATCCGAGACAAAATTTACAGAAAGATATAAAGGCATAAATGAAATTGGAGAAAAACAGAACCTTTGTCTGCATGACCAGGTTTTTAGAAATGCAATAGACCGCCGCAGCAAGACGGCCGTTATTGAAGGAACCGGCAGAACCTGGACTTATTATAAGTTGTGCAAAGAAGCGGAGAAATTGGCGGGTTTATTAAAACAGGCAGGTGTAGAGCCTGGAGACAGGGTGGCTGTGCGATTGCCCAGAGGAGCAGGGCAGATAATCTCGGTATTATCAATATTATTGCTGGGTGCGTGTTATGTGCCAATCGGAATGAACCAACCGGATAAGCGTATCGAAAAGATTATGTCACGCGCTGATATAAGATATATGGTGTCTCACGGCTATCATTCAAAGGTAAACAGGGTGAAAATCATTGATGTAAATGACCGGGTGAAGCAGGAGGGGGTATCTGCCGATGGACCAGTGAATCCTTCCAGCAGTGCTTATATTATTTTTACCTCTGGAACTACAGGGGAACCCAAAGGCGTGGAAATTTCCCATTCTTCAGCCATGAATACAATCTGTGATGTGAACAGAAAATGTAACATCAGCGAAAAAGATAGTTTATTGGCGGTGTCTTCTTTGGAATTTGATTTATCGGTTTATGATATATTTGGTATTCTTGGGATAGGCGGAACCATTATCATGTTGGATGAAGCAAGTAAAACAGATGCTGCCCAATGGTTGAATTTAGTCACCAGATATAGCATAACTTGCTGGAATTCAGTACCTTTTCTATTACGGATGCTTCTGGAACAGGCACAGGCAGAGGAAATAAAATTGCAATCCCTTAAAACCGTATTGTTGTCCGGGGACTGGATTGGTACGGATCTACCGGCAAAATTGACGGACGTTGCTCCAAATTCTGAATTAACAGCTCTGGGTGGAGCGACCGAAGGTTCTATATGGTCTAATTATTATCGTGTGAAGCTGCCTGTTCCTAAAGAGTGGGTATCAATTCCATATGGAGCGCCCCTGGACGGACAGCTATACAGAGTTGTTGACCAAAAGGGAAGAGATTGCCCTGATTGGGTGCCGGGAGAATTATGGATTGGCGGTATTGGAGTGGCAAAGGGCTATGTTGGAGATGAAACCACTACGAATAACAAGTTTGTATCATTTAAAAACATAAGATGGTATAAAACCGGTGATATGGGAAGGTTTTGGAATGATGGAACAATTGAATTCCTGGGGAGAAAAGATACGCAGGTAAAATTCAGAGGGTACCGGATTGAGCTGGGTGAGATTGAAGTAGCAATTAACAGGACAGAAGGTATTAAGAGTTCTGTTGCTTGTATAATTTCGGAAGGCGGCAGCCAAAAACTTTGCGCGTTTATCGTTAAAAACGACCCGGATAGTGAGCTGATTCAGGACAGCATAATAAATCAATCGCTTAGTTCCTACCTTCCTCTATATATGATTCCGTCCGAATATCAATATGGAAAATCTATACCGTTAAATTCAAACGGTAAAGTTGACCGTAAAACGGTAACAGAACTGTTTTTAAAGGAACGTCAATCCGCGGCAGGCTATGAAGAACCGCAGGGAGCTATAGAGGAAGAATTAGAAAGATTATGGAGAGAGGTACTCGGTTCCGCAAAGTATTCAAGAGATATCAGCTTTTTTAAAGCCGGAGGTGATAGTTTAAGGGCGATTATGCTGATTGATAAAATTAAAAAGTCACATTTAGTCAATGGAGATCTGGGAACTGCAACATTAGTTAATGCCCCTACGATTAGAGAACTTGCAATTCAGATTCAAATAATTAATCAGGGTACGGAGTTGATAGTTGATACCATATAACTGCAGACAAGGAGATAAAATCATGAATATCCAACAGTACATTAATGAGCTAGCAGAAAAAGAAATTGTAATTTGGTGTGAAGGTGATTCAATCAAGTTCAAAGCTCCGACAGGGGCAATGACAGAAGAAAGTAAAAATAAGCTGAGACAGTATAAAGCAGAAGTTCTGGATTATTTAAAAGCACATAATAACTTAATATTCACCAGTGACACGAAACGGAGATATGAGAAATTTCCATTGACCGACATACAAAATTCCTATGTTATGGGAAGAAATCGGTTATATGACTTAGGTGGAATTGGCTGTCATGGTTACATAGAAATCGAAGTTGATAGAGTAATTGACCCGGCGCAGCTGGAGATTGCATGGAATAAAGTGATACAGAAACATGACATGCTGCGGGCGATTGTGTCGGCTTCCGGTTATCAGATTGTCCAGGAGGCAGTACCTTCTGTGGAAATCACAGTACTTGACGGGCGCAATAAGGATATTAGTGCCGAGCAGGAAGAACTGAGGGCTAAGTTGTCTACGAAGCAGTATCAGCTTGGGACGTGGCCCATGTGTGATTTGGCCTTGAGTATCGGGAAAGAAAAAAGCATTATTTATTTTTCATTAGACATGCTTATTTCTGATTTTGCGAGCATGAACGTAATGTTAAATGACCTTGAAAGGTTTTATGAGAATCCTCATGAAATCATTATACCAACTACGTCTTACCGGGATATTGTTTTATATCAGGAGAAGAGGAAAACATTTAACAGCAAATTCAGGCAGGAAGCGGAGGTTTATTGGAATAAAAAAATACCAGTAATGGGAGACGCGCCCAACCTTTCGGTTATTGGGACAGAGGATAATCAGGAAGTGAGTTTCCTTCAGAAGAAAATGTTTATAAATAAGAAGCAGTGGGAAGCTTTTGTTGAATTGGCAAAATCTTATAATATTACACCATCCGTGTTTGTTATGGCGGCACTGGCGGAAGTAATTGCGGTCTGGTCCGGTGACAAAAAGTTCTGTATCAATACTACGTTGCTCAATAGACCGGAAGTGGCTGAGGATATATATGAAGTGGTTGGAGATTTCACAGACGTAAATATTACAGCCATAGATATTGAATATAGCGAAAACTTTTTGGAAAGAGTGAAAAAGCTGCAGATGGATCTCTGGTCCGATTTAGAGCATAAGGATGTGTCCGGTGTGGAAATAATACGACGCCTTACAAAAGAGCGCAAGAAAAATGTAATTATGCCGGTCGTATTTACAAGTACGTTGGGTGTTAGTTCAAAGGACGATACAACTGTAAAAAACAGAATTGTATATAAGCTGAGCCAGACTCCACAGGTATATATAGACTGCCAGGCTGCAGAAGAAAACGGTGGCGCCACGATTAACTGGGATGTACGCAATGGTGTATTTGAGGACTATATAATAGATGAAATGTTTGGAAGCTTTGCGTTGTTGATTCAATCTATGGCTGACGATAATAATGGAGTTTTCCAGGAAAAATATCCGGTCAAGCTTACAGCGGAAACCCTTAAAATAAGAGGTGATGTAAATAATACTTCTAAAAATATTATGCCGGCAATGCTTGAAGATGGATTTCTGAAATCATTTGAGCTCTATCCTGAAAAAACAGCATTAATAACTGATAAGGGAGAATATACTTACCGGTCCCTTGGAGGCTATGTGAATGCTGTCCTGCGTATTTTGAGCGAGGCAGGAATCCAGGATGGCGACAAGATAGGCATTGATACTAAAAAACATGTATGGCAGGTAGCTGCGGTATTGGCTGCTCTTATTTCCGGAGCAACTTATGTGCCAATTGATGTACAGCAGCCGGATAAACGCAAAGGAAAAATAATAAAGAATGCAGACATTAAACTGCTTTTTGCAGAATTGGAGAATGAGGAATTAGAGCAATACTGCAATATAGTAGATGTTCACGGTCTGAAACCTGAACCGACAGAGACACTGCCGGCAAACAAATTAGATTATGACAGGCCGGCTTATATTATATTTACGTCTGGAACAACCGGTGAACCAAAAGGGGTTATCATGACCCATCGCGCAACATCAAATACCATTGCAGATGTTAATGAAACATATGCAGTTGGTGAGGGAGATGTGTTCTTAGGGCTGTCTAATCTATCCTTTGACCTTTCTGTATATGATTTATTTGGCTGCTTTTCAGCAGGGGGAACGTTAGTATTACCAGATACAAATAAAATACGGGACCCTAAGTATCTGGCGGAATTAATAATCAGGCATAGGGTTTCTATTATAAATGCGGTTCCGGCTTTGCATCAGATGATTGTTTCTTATCTGGAATCCGCAAATGTCAGTGTAGATTATCAGGTGAGACTGTTATTGCTTTCCGGTGACTGGATTCCCGTAACCTTGCCGCAGCGGGTTTATAATCTGTTTGGTAAGTGCCGTGTTGTCAGCCTTGGTGGAGCCACAGAAGCGGCAATCTGGTCAATCAGTTACGATATACCTAGAAATGCTGTATTTACCAAAAGCATTCCTTATGGATATCCAATGTCAAATCAAACATTTTATGTTCTGAACAGTGAAATGCAGCCTTGTCCCAATGGAGTGGATGGAAGTCTGTACATTGGAGGAATCGGATTATCCTCCGGCTATCTTAAGGATGAACAGTTAAATCGTGAAAAGTACCTTAGTCTTCCTTGGAGCGGAGAGCGCATTTACAGAACCGGGGATAAGGGCTGCTATTTACCGGATGGAGTTATTATTTTTAAAGGACGCGAGGATGGTGATAACCAGGTTAAAATACACGGTCACAGAGTTGAACTGGCTGAAATAGGTTCTGTTTTAAATGAGCATCCGCTAATTGAAAGGGCTGTTGCTTTAGCTTTAGGAGAAAGCCCAGAGGATTTGCATATTGATGCAGCAATTTCCCCAATCAGGAAAAAGACTGTAGCTTCACCGGTTCCGGACGATAAAGAGACATATTTGCTTAAGTCCATAAAACAATATTATGAAGAACATATAGACCAGGATTTACTTGAAAAATGGATTAAAAAATCAGAAGAAGTTGTTTCGGCAGATATATACAACACTTTTAGACACTATGGTATTTTTTCAGATGAATCCAAAGCCTTCGGTTTTGAGCAAATCGTAGAGATGATGTCGATTCCAGAGAAACTACATAAACTGACTAAAAGGTGGCTGCAGGTATTGGTTAATGAAGGGATTATCTCATGCGAAGCCAATACATACAAAGCTTCTGCGATAAACGCAGATTTAGGTTCTAAAAAGCTTTGGGGAGAGTTTTATGAAATAGAGGACGATTTCCAATACAGCAAAGAGTTTGTTGATTATCTGAAGGAATCGAGTGACTTGCTTCCTGAACTAATTCAGGGAAAAGAAGACCCTCTGAATATTCTATTTCCAAAGGGCGATACAGACCCGGCGTTGGCAGCTTATCATGACAACAAAGTAAATGGGATGCTCAACAATATTGCTACGAAAGAAATACGTTATTTGTGCGAAAAGAAGAATAAAAGGAGTCCGGAGAAACCCTTTAGAATATTAGAGGTGGGTGCCGGAGTGGGAGGAACCTCTCTCGATGTGATACCTGAACTTGAGGGCTGCAATGTAGAATATTATTTTACTGATCTTTCGGTTTTCTTCTTAAATAAAGCACAGGAGAACTTTGGTAAGTATAATTGGGTAAAATATGGGATTTTTAATATCAATGAAGATTTCATATCGCAAGGGTATGAGGCATTTAGCTTCGATGTGATTTTATGTGCAAATGTGCTTCATAACTCGCAGAATATTAACAGTGTTATGAAAAATTTAAAGGGCCTATTATCTGAAGACGCATCCATTATCATACTTGAGGAAACACGAACAAGTTACCTGTTGCTAACATCAATGGAATTTAAGGATGGCTTAACCGGTTTTACGGATGAGCGCAGCGAACATGACCAGACATTCTTCACACGAACACAGTGGGAGAATATATTTAAGAGGCATGATGGGCAGCTGCTTTATGAATTCCCTGATAAGAGCAGCAAATTGGATTTAGCGGGACAGACAATATATGTAGTTCGCTTTGCTGGAGAGTATGAGCAGTTAGAAAAAGAGGAGGTTAGAAACTATTTAGAGAGTACGGTATCTCCATACATGATTCCAAACCAGATTTTGATTCTACCGGATATGCCATTATCTGCAAACCGAAAAGTGGACACCAGAAAAATCAAAGAATACTTTAAGAATTGGGACCGTAAGGAGAACATTAAGAAAAAGGACGAATTGCCCCAGACAGATTTGGAACAGCGCATTGCAGAAATATGGTGTAAAGAATTAGGGCTTACTTCAGTGGGGAGAAATGATGACTTCTATCTGGTTGGCGGAGATTCTCTGCTGATTGCTCAAATCATCGGGAAGATGATGGACAATATATCGGAAGCATCTGGTTGGGAGTGGAGCAGCCTTCTGACAGAAATGATGAAAGCACCCACTATTAAGCAGATAGCAGAAAGCCTTGTGAAACATCAAAATGATAAGGGGAATTTTGAGGACCCGTCCTTAATGGTTTTGAAAAATAGCAGTTTGAACAATGAGGAATCTGTTGCAAAGGTTTTCTTCCATGCCGGAGCGGGAACCTTGACACCATATACGGATTTGCTGTCTCGCATAAAAGAGGACAGCAAGGACAGTGAAAGCATTATCGGTTTTGTTTTTGGAAATGATGCCGAGTATATTTCCATGGAAACCAGCCAGACCTTCCGGTTGCTGGGAAGAAAATATGGTGAGATATTGGAAAAAATGGGCTATAAAAATTATATTCTTGTGGGCCATTGCGTGGGTGGTCTGATTGCCCTGGAAACAGCACAATATCTGAGGAATAAGGAAAGTTCTGTTTCTGATGTGACGCTGATAAGTACAGGTATTCCAAAGAGGAAAGAGAACACAATTTTAGCGGACGCATCGGATGAGATATTCCGGAATGCATTGCATTCAAGTCTGGACAACGAACTGTTGTTGGAGCGGATTTTTGCAAGGGTGATTGGGGCAGATGCATATAAAGCAGGTTATCAGGTAAGTGATGAGCGATTACAGCAATATATTGAATATATTTCCAGATGCGGAAGCGGAGAAATTACTGTTAAGGCATTATGCGAAACAGGTGGGGAGTATGAAGATGTGGCAGAAGAGTTCCGCCGGCTCGTCAGCTATACGATTTCAGAAAGGCTAAATGCTTTATACCGTACAATTGAGCGGCCCAATGGGGAGTTGATGGAACATCAGCTGAAGATGCTGAATGTACTGTTCCGGATATTCTCACAAAATTTCAGGTGCGTGTCCAGTTATATACCGGAGCTTTACTATGGAAACATAAGGATTTTCTGCTGTGAGATTTTAGGGAGCCATTTCTATCCGGGATTTTTTGAGGAAGATTTTGAGACATGGAAACCTTATATTAAAGGGAATTTAAAATATAATACAATTGCAGGCCAGCATTTTGATTGTATTATTGGCGATAATCTGGAAAAAAACATTTCTAAGATTTTGGATTTTAACTATTAACAATGGTCAAGGGGTGTTCATTACTGTATGGACACCCTAGAAAAAGGGGACGAATATGAAGAAAGTTGGAATATTAGGTGGAACTGGTGAAATAGGTAAAAGAGTTGTAAAACTGTTGGAGAATCAATATGAGCTGTTAGTTTCCTATCATTCGATAAAACCATCAGTTACTGCCCAAAACCAATATGTCCAATTAGATGTAAATATATCTGATGATTTAGACTCCTTTTGCAGTCAATGCAGTATTATTGTAAATTGTGCGGGTGCCTCCTTTGTCAATGGAGAAAAAATTGCAAGGGCAGCGGCTAAGTATCATATACCTGTTGTGGACCCTTCTGGTGAGGCATTTTTAGAAGACAGAATCGCAGATATAAAGAACGAATCGGTTTTTGTATTATCCAGTGGTTTCTTCCCAGGAATGACTGGCCTGTTGATGAAATATTTATGTGAGGGCTTAAAGTCAGTAGATTGTATTATGGGGCTGAGCATTACGAATGAAATTCCGAGCAGATCTGCAATCGAAGATTTTATTTTGACAAATACAGCCGGATTTGGAACCGCATTAAACTATTATGAAGATGGTGAGTTAAAGAGGGATGAAACACCAATCTATAGGATTGTAGAAAATAAGGAGTACACACTGCAAAATTACTATACCATAGAATTACAGCGGATTACTCAAAATTATAAGCCCAGGAGGGCAAACTGGTACTATGCCTCTTTTGGAGAAGAAATCACGAAATTAATGCAGGAGGCAGTCATCAAATACGGTTTGAAGCAAGGTGATGAAGCATTGCAGCAAAGCATTGATTCCATTATCAAGCTATTTGAAGTGACCAGTGGTACAACAGCGGCATATAATTATATACATATTGAAGTAACCGGTTCAAATAATAATCAGGATCACCTAAAAACTGCGGTCGTACATAGTTCATACAGCAGTGATATTAGTTCAATCATTGCTGCCTATACGGTTAAGGCTCTGGTAAAAGAACAACCAGACTTCGGAATTTATTATGCTATGGATATCGTGGATTTAGAAACCGTTATACATGATTTACCACAATTAAATATTGACCTGGCTTTGACAGATAAAATATTAGAGAAGGAGGAAACCTATGAAGAAGGATCAATCTAAGATTCATCTGCGTGGGAATAGAAATGGTAAAAGAGTGCTTCTCATACATGGAATGGGATTCAATTGGAAGAATTGTTTTGATAAGGTTCTCCATATATTAGGAAAAAATTATTATTTCATAATCCCGGAATTGTCAGGCCATAATGCTTCGTCCGATGGTGCGGTTACTTCTGTCATTCATAGTGAAGCTTATATCAGTAATTTACTGCAGATGAAGGGAATAAATCAGGTAGATACAGTTTATGGTATTTCTCTGGGTGCAAGTATTGCGCTTGAACTTGCATTCAAAGGTGATATTAAAATAAATAAACTGATACTGGACGGCGGACAATACGAATCCATGGGAAATATGAAATACATATTCAGCCTTATTATGGCGTGGCAGATGAATCGTGTTTTACATGGAAAGCATATGATGAAATACATGCAAAAACAAATGGGATATTTACACAATAATGATGCCCAGGTTCTTCAGCCAATGGGGTGTGCTGGCATAACCTTTGGAACCTTATTTCAGACTGCTCTTGCAGCGTACAAATATGATATCCGGGACAGGGAAGAAAGAATATCAACGGAAGTAGTAATTATGTATGGCGGCAATGAAACATATGCTCCAAATTCTGTTAGTTTAATTGAAAGAGTCAGTATTTATCCCGTTATAGTCCACGCATGTGAGGATATGGGACATGCGGAAGCTTTGAGCAGGAAACCGCAGATAATCTGCAACATAATAGGAGCATAATGGAGGATAAAAATCATGCCAGAAAAGCAGGAAGTTCAAGAATGGTTCGGCCGGAATGCCAGAGTTATGCACAGTGACAGCGATTGTTTAATAGAACGGTACGAATGCCAGGGGAAGGGATTGATTGTTACATACAAAGTATTTGAAGGAATGGAAATGGTTTTTATGGAATTTAATTCCGAAGATGCTTTTATCCCGGTAACTCCATACAGTGAGATTCTGGAGATTTCCTGTTGCCGCAGGGGAAGAGTTGTCTGTGAATTTTCAAATAATATATGTGCCCATTTGTCGGAGGACTATTTCTGGATTGGCAGCGGTGAGCATTTGCCGGCTTCATATTATTTTCCGTTCGGTTACTTTGATGCCGTAACGCTGGTGATTGATGAGAAAAAAATGAGTTTGTCTACTAAAAAAATAATGGCTGATTTTTCTATAGATATCAAAGCGATTGAGGAAAAATTAGCATTGAACACAGCATGGTATATCAGCAAGATGCCTTCCAAATTACAACGATTGTTTGATGAAATCTATGAAGCAAAAGGAAAGGAAAGTACCTGCTACTTTGCAATTAAAACTCTGGAACTACTTTTCTATTTACAAAATATTGAACGAAGTGATGCTGAGGAAGAACAATATTATCCCAAAGACCAGATTGAGGCAGTGAAAGAAATATGGAACTACATGATTACTCACTTAGATGAGGAACGTTCACTTAAACAACTGGTGAAAGAAAAAAATATGGGGACTACCATGTTTCAAACAATATTTAATCATGTTTATGGAGATTCCCCATATGCATTTTTGAAGAAATACAAAATGGGGATTGCTAAAAAGCTGATTTTAGATGGTGAAATGAAAATTGGTGAAATTGCCTTTTCATTAGGGTATTCCAATGCAAGTAAGTTTTCTGTTGCATTTAAAGATGTTTATGGTATTTTGCCAAAAGATTATAGAAAGCTGAGAAGCTAATTAGAATATGGAGAATAATAATGGGAAAAGAGATAGAAATGCAACATGTTACATTTTCATATCAACATAAAATCCCCCAGCTTACCGATATCAATTTAAATATTAAGGCAGGGGAAACGGTGGTTATAACCGGTCCGTCAGGCAGTGGAAAAAGTTCGCTGACCAGAGTTATTAATGGACTGATTCCTTATTTCTATGAGGGCGATTTAAAAGGGACAGTCAATGTAGAGAAACAACCCCTTTCCAATTATCCATCCTGGGAGAGGGGAAAGATTATAGGAAATGTGTTTCAGGACCCACGGAGCCAATTTTTTGCAAATGAGGTGGCAGGGGAGATTGCGTTCGGATGCGAGAATTACGGGTATTCGCACGAAGATATTGTGGCCCATGTCCATGCTTCAGCCGATAGTATGGGTATAGATGGTATATTAAATTATAATATTCGGAATCTTTCCTATGGAATGAGACAGAAGGTGGCGATTGCTTCTGCTGAGGCAATAGAGCCGGAGATTTATGTTATGGATGAACCCTCCGCAAATTTAGATACGGATTCAACAGAGCGGCTAGGTAATACAATAAAGAAACTGAAAGAGAAAGGAAAAACAATTCTGATTGCGGAACATAGACTATACTACTTGATGCCAATTGCAGATAGGTTTTTATATATAAAAGATGGCCGCATTATGCATGAATTTACGCAGGCTGAGGTCAGGCAGCTGGCCGCAGAGGAAATCAGAAAGTTGGGCTTAAGAACCCCTGACCTGCATACGATGACCTGTTTTCAGATGCCACTTGAAAATAACAGTGAAGTAATTTTAGAAGTAAAAGATTTATGTAAAACATTTGGCAAGTTAGTGGTTGCAGACCACATCAACTTTTCCTGCAGAAGAGGAGAGTCTATAGCTATCATAGGTTCCAATGGGATGGGAAAAAGCACGATGGGAAAAATGCTCTCCGGATTATTAAAGGAAGATTCCGGTCGCGTTACTTTGTTTGGAAATAAAAGCAATATAAAAAAGAGAAGGGGAACTGTCTGGTATATTCCCCAGGATCTCGACAGCCAGTTATTTGGTGAGGATCTGATAGACGAGCTGATGCTGGGCAGTAAAGAATCGCCTGAAATAAAGGAAAAGGCTGGACAGATATTAACAGAATTGGATTTGTATGAGTATAGAGAACAACACCCGTCCACTTTGTCAGGTGGGCAAAAACAGAGGCTCGCATTGGCAGTGGCGTTGATGCATGATGCTCCTATTATTATTTTAGATGAACCGACCAGCGGTCTTGATGGGGTAAATATGAGAAAGGTCAGCCATGTTATTCAGAAATTGGCTGGGAGAGGACGTACAATTCTGGTGATTACTCATGATGCAGAATGTGTGCTGTCTTGCTGCCAGAGAGCAATCAGGCTGGAAGAGGGGAAGGTAACAGACGATTTTCTGATGAATTCTTCCGATTATTTACTGGAGAAAATGGGGTATTGAGCTGTCTGTAAGAGAGTAAAGTTGTTGGAATTTCGGGCTATTTTCGGAAAATTATTTTGGAATGGAGTAGAGAACCGTGGATTTTTTCGATATAATACAATGCAGTTAGTTAGTTCTAACTGTAGCGCTAATATTATGGAATTGGAGGAACAATAATGAAACAGGAAAAGAACAAGGAGGAGAAAAGGAAAACAGGAATGGCACGTTGCCTTGAGCTGGCATCAGAACACAAAGGATTAGTTCTTATTTCAGGAATACTGTCTGCGTTGGCGGCAGTATGTTCGTTTATACCCTATCTGTCAATCTATTATGTTATCAGGGAACTGATTTTGGTGTTTCCGGATATGTCAGCGGCAGATATGCCTGCCATTTTGATGTGTGGCTGGTTTGCCCTGGCTGGCATTGCAGGAAATGTGGTACTTTATTTCTGTGCTCTGATGTGTTCCCATCTGGCGGCCTTTGGCACATTGTATGAATTGAAATTAAACTTTGCGGATCATATCACTGCAATCCCATTAGGATATCATCTGACCATCGGAAGCGGTCGTATGAGAAAGATTATGGACGAGAATATAGAAAGTATCGAAAAGTTTATCGCCCATCAATTCCCGGATTTTGTGGCATCTCTTGTGGCTCCGCTCATTTTAGTCATAATTCTTTTGACGGTTGACTGGCGCTATGGTGTCGCCTCTCTGCTTGGAATTGTGCTGGCCTTTGCCATTCAATTTTTAGGATTTAATGGGGACGCCAAAGAGAAGATGCATCATTTTCAGTCCGCCCAGGAAGATATGAATAATGCATCTGTGGAGTATGTACGAGGCATGCCCGAAATCAAAGCCTTTAATCAGACGGCCGATTCCTTTAAAAGACTAAGCAAATCTATAACAGATTACACTTCCTTTGTATTGGAATATGCCATGGGGTGGAGGAATTGCATGCCTGCGTTTACAGCGATTATCCACAGTATCTATCTGCTACTGATTCCTGTGGGAATATTGATTGGAAGAAATGTGACGGATTACAGGAGCTACTCCTTAACCTTTATCTTTTATTTGATTTTAGTGCCGGCCATATCCGGTATCTTAAATAAAATTATGTTCATTTCTGAGTCATTTACCCAGATTGACGGCAATGTGGAGCGTATGGAAGATATTTTACATATTCCTGTTTTACCGGATCACAGAGGAGGCGCCAAAGAGCAGGGTAAGGATATTGTCTTTGATCATGTGAGTTTTTCTTACGAAGCCGAAGCGGACGTGGTCGTAAAGGCGTTGGATAACGTGTCATTTCATGCCAAACAGGGAGAGGTGACGGCAATCGTTGGTCCGTCAGGGGGCGGAAAGAGCACCATTGCTAATTTGATTTCCCGTTTTTGGGATGTGACAGACGGAGGCATTCAAATTGGAGGAGTGGATATCCGTGAAATTCCTCTTTCGGGACTGATGAAACAGGTAAGCTTTGTATTTCAGGACACATTTCTTTTTAAACAAAGTGTTTTGGATAATATCCGGATGGGAAATCCCGATGCTACAGAGGAACAGGTTATAGAGGCAGCAAAGGCAGCCCAGTGTCACGAGTTCATCGAAAAATTACCGAATGGATATCATACAGTGATTGGTTCTGCCGGAATACGTTTGTCCGGCGGGGAACGGCAGCGCATTGCTATTGCCAGGGCCATTATCAAAGACTCTCCCATCATAGTGCTGGATGAGGCAACCGCATTTAGCGACCCGGAAAATGAATATTTAATCCAGAGAGCCTTTGAGAAATTAATTAAAGACAAAACAGTGGTTATGATTGCCCATCGGCTTTCTACAATCCGTAACGCCGACCAGATTCTTGTCATAGAGCAGGGACATCTCATTGAACAGGAAACCCATGATGTATTAGTAGCAAATGGCGGAAAATACACACAGATGTGGAACAGCTATGTAGAATCAGTCAATTGGAAAATCCATACAGGGAAGGCGGTGTAAACGGAATGAAATTTTTACAAGAGAGACTGTTATTATCTGATAAGGGGTATTCAGACCTTAAAAAAGCAATTTTTGCCTGCACATTGACAAACCTGTCCATCATGCTTTCGGCTGCGATTCCAATTCTCTTGTTCAGCCAGCTTTTAAAGCCCTTTATGGGGCAGGAGATATCCTGGTCAACTATGTGGGTGTTACTGGGATTAGGAGTGATTGCGACAATCCTGGTCTTTATCGCTGCTAAGAATGATTACAAAAAAACATACCTTGCCTCATATAAGGAAGCAAGCAATACGCGGTTACGGATTGCAGAACATTTAAGAAGGCTCCCCATGAGCTTCTTTAACACAAAAGACTTGTCAGATATTACTACAAATATGATGGCTGACTGTGCCAGCATGGAGTCCATGCTTAGTAGTACAATTCCTCCGCTTATAGCAAATATTATTTCGGTTACACTTACATGCGTATGCTTAGCCTTTTTTGACTGGCGCATGGCATTGGCAATATTCTGTACCATGCCTGTCTGCTTTTTTATTATTTGGTGCGGCCGCAAGCTGCAATTACATCTGTTTGACCAGCAGGTGGGAGTGAAGCTGGCGGCATCCAGTCAGATCCAGGAGTATCTGGAGGGTGTCAAGATTATCAAATCCTGTGGATTAAGCGGAGAGCGTTTTTCAACGCTGAATAAGGCTCTCATGGCAATGAAAAAGATGGCAATTAAAGTGGAATTGGCTTCCGGTATACTTGTGCAATGTGCGAGTCTGATCTTACAGGCAAGCCTGGGAATCACTATATTTATCGGTACAGTCCTGATTACGGGGGGACAGATTGAACTATACCCTCTTCTGGTTTTATTGATGTTCTCTACCCAAATATACGGACCGATATTATCTATCCTTTCACAACTTACCAGCCTGTTCCATCTGGGAACGGTTACAAAACGGATGCGTATACTGCTGAATACACCGGCTATGGAGGGAGAAGAACAGGATATTAAAGATTATGATATCGAGCTAAAGCAGGTTACATTTGCCTATGGAAAAGAAGACGTAGTAAAAAATGTATCAGCAAAAATAAATACGGGCAGCATTACTGCCCTGGTTGGACCGTCCGGAAGCGGAAAGAGTACCCTGGCAAAACTTATTGCCCGCTTTTGGGATGTAAATAAAGGTATTGTGACAATCGGCGGTAAGGACCTGAAACAAATTGAACCAGAGCATTTAATGCGCAGCATGTCATTTGTTTTTCAGGACGTGACCTTATTTAATGATACGGTATTTAATAATATTAGAATCGGAAATATGAATGCTAGTGATGAGCAGGTTGTATCGGCTGCAAAAGCAGCTCATTGTGATGAGTTTATCAGACGGTTGCCAGAGGGATATGACACGATTCTCGGTGAAAACGGCAGCACCTTGTCAGGCGGAGAGAGGCAGCGTATTTCTATTGCCCGTGCACTGCTAAAAAATGCTCCCATTATTCTGTTGGACGAGGCAACCGCTTCCCTTGACCCGGAGAACGAGGTATTGATTCAACAGGCCATTGCCAGACTTGTAGAAGGAAAGACGGTTATAATGATTGCCCATCGTCTGCGGACTGTAGTAGATGCCGACCAGATCCTGGTATTGAACGAGGGGGAACTGGTGGAGCAGGGTACACACAAGGAACTTCTCGAACATAAAGGACTGTACAGCAAATTATTCCACATACAGCAGGAAAGTCTCGGTTGGACGGTCTAAAATAAAGCAATTTCCGGTAACTTAAAAAGTGGATAGTTAAAAAGATAAGGATGTGATATTATGTCAAATAAAAATGATACTCGATCTATGCTGCTTCATGATAGCCCGCAAAGTTTGGTATTAAAACTTAGTGTACCTGCGATTATCGGTATGGTGGTGATTGGGCTTTACAATTTTATGGACGGAGTTTATGTGGGACAAATGGTGGGAGATAACGCTATGGCTGCGATATCTGTGTCATATCCATTTACACTTGCTAATAGTGGTATCTCCACACTCATTGGTATCGGCTCCGCTTCAATTTTATCCAGGGCGATTGGAAAAAAGGACCAGTCTACGATTGACAAGATAATGGGAAATCTGATAGCCATGAATTTGATATTTTCACTTGTCATCATGGTTGTGGGCATGGTTTTTACAAAACAGATATTGATGCTCTCTGGCGCAAGAGGAGAAATTCTGGAACTGGCGCTCCGGTATTTACGCATCATTTTTGCAGGCAGCCTGTTCGTCAATTTTGCACAGTCCTCAAATATGATTATGCGCGGCGAGGGATTGTTGAAACAGGCAATGCTCTTTAGTGCGGGTTCCGCTATTATGAATATTATCCTTGACCCGATTTTTATTTTACTTCTCAAACCCTATAATATGGGTATTGATGGAGCTGCTTATGCAACAGTGGCTTCGCAGATCGCTTATGCAATAGCTTCCCTTTGGTATTTTAAAAAGAAAAGCAAGAATGTGAAAATCAATGCAATTCGTGTAGAAAAAACTCTTTTTTCTGAAATCATCGGTGTAGGTTTTTCTGCAATGCTGATGCAGGTGATGATGCTGGTACAACAAACTGCACTTTATAATCTTGCGGCACAGTATGGCGGAGATACATGGCAGATTATACTCGGTGCAACATACCGGGTAGTGTCTTTTGCATTTATCCCCCTGTGGGGACTTTCCCAGGGTTATCAGCCGGCGGTAGGGACCAATTACGGCGCAAAACAATATGACCGGGTAAAGCACATCACCAAAGTGTTTGCTATCACAGCAACTTTATTAGCGCTTATTTTCTACCTGCCGATTATGTTAGTACCGAAGACCATTCTTTCCATGTTTATTACGACGCCATCCGTAGTCGAACAGGGGGTGGGGGATTTTCGCTTGTTTTTCCTCTCATATATTTTATTGGGAGTCTGGATTGTGGTTCTGACCTTAATGCAGTCCCTTGGCAGAGCTACAAAGGCAAGTGTTCTAGTTATCTTACGCCAGATAGCTATTTACATACCTGCAGCCATTATCATGCCTTATATTGCCGGGTTCGGTGTACATGGAGTATTTGCTGCTCCGCTTATTACTGATGTGACAGTCTTTATTGTTGCGGTTGGTATGATGATAAATGAGTTTAGAAGAATGGACGCTTTAAAAGCTTCCGGGAGATAAGAAATCTGGATTTATTAAAACGGTATAGGAAACATGGGAGGTGATGCAACGCTGAAACTTCATACGTCAGGAGAGGATTACCTGGAGGCGGTGTTTATCCTGCAAAAACAAAATGGTATGGTACGTTCCGTTGATCTTGCCAGACACATGGGGTATACCAAAGCCAGTATCAGCCATGCAGTGACTGTCCTCCGTAATGGCGGTTATTTGACAATGGACACTGACGGTTACCTTCATTTAACCGATAATGGCCGCGAAATAGCTGAAACGATATTTGAACGCCATCAATTCTTTACGGAGCAGCTTATCGCTGTCGGTGTAGACAAGGCAACGGCAGAGCGGGATGCTTGCCGAATTGAACATGCAATCAGTGATAAAAGTTTCAAAAAGCTAAAAGAATACATTGAAGGAATTTGACATATAGGTGGGAACAGTAATGCCTATCTGATCGCAACGGTTCGTCATACAATGGACTGCTCAATGGCGAAAACAAGCTTATTTGCTGAGCTAACTATTTTAATATTGACGGACGTAAAAGGGTAAAAGGAATTGGGTATTTCATCTATGTATAACTCTGTGGGAGTAACTCTCTACCGGACTATTTTTGATAAGTTGGCAAAGACCGGCTGTGATTTAACACAGGGCTATTTTTATAACAAGCCCCTTCTGGCAAAAGTATTTGAAGATAAGTATTTATAGTTCAATTGTCCTAAAATGTTTTTAGAAAAGTGATGTTATGAGTACCGGAGAAACAACAAATTAATAAGCATATGGGCAAACCCAATAAAAGTTGGGGACGCAAAGCTGAGGGTCTAAGACGTTTTCGAACGTTATGATAGTCTGGCTGCCAAAACCACGCAGGGTCCACCCTCTCTATATAGAGGATGGGCCCTTGCTCATTTTTATGGCTTTTGACGGAGTGTTGGATAATCAGGATACTGGCTTTCGCCCGCCACGGAAGAACGAGGTATTTCTATGAGTAACAACACCCTACCTTCTGCACGGAGGTGTAGATAAAAACAACGCAATTCATCTATGTCACCCATTACATATACAATTTCATAAGTCTGTTCTAAAAAAGTCAGCATTTTGCTATTGGCAATCTGCTGACTTTTTTTATTCGACAAGAAACCGTTCACAACGACAGAAAATTACAGAGTTTTACAATGATTTGGCATCCGAGGCAGCTATAGTACCTCGCTGCCGTTCTCCTCCTCTGGGCTTTGGATTTTATAAAAATTCAAAGTTCGGAGGAAAGGATCATGAAAAATTACAAGGAAAGTGATTATGCTCTCAATAAATTCAGCGAGGGCATTGTTTATAAATTTGCAGACCGTATCGTGGAAGTGACGCTGGAGGATTATCTTGCGGAGAATCCGGGGAGAACCGCAGAGGACTTTCTGGAGCTGAAAGCTCTGTCGGATGAAATCTATCACGAACAGGTCATGCAGGAAAACCGGACAAGCCGTCTGGACGTGAGTCTGAACGGATTGGAGGAAACAGAAGCGCTTGCTACACCCCCGCTTGATACAGAATTAATACATAAAAACGAGAGCAAAAGGGCTATGACTGCGGCGAAAAAGCTGCTGGACAGTGGAGAGCTTACAGAAATTCAACGGCGGCGGTTTATTCTACATTTTTTTAAAGGTTATTCCTATCGTAAAATTGCAGCCATAGAAGGGGTATTCTTTACCTCTGTGGCGGAGAGCATCACAGCCGCTTCTCATAAGTTCAAAAAATATTTTAAAAATTTTTAATCCGATACCCGTACACCCCCTGTTTTTTTGACATTAGGTGAAAGGAGTTTTTCTAAGACTCCTTTCGCCTGATCCTTGAAAACAGAATATAGTCGGTGTGGTGGGTAACTTTACCGGCAGGAGAAGCGACATACCGGGATGCGCCAAGCGGAGGGCAATGCCCTCCAAGCGATAAAATCTGCGGTAATTACGTTCTGTGGTGGAACGGATTGCGATGATTCCTGCCGAATATCATGATACTTCTGTACAAAAAAGCAGCCCGGTAAGTGACCGGGAGAACGCATCACCCTCGTTTGAGAAAGAATGAGGGGCGGCTTTTATGGATCCGGCAGCAACCGGCCGGATCGCCCACACACCTTTGCTTTAGAAATAAAAATCTATCGTGTTCTATGGAAGCGGTAGAAACCATGCGGCGGAACAGGCTTTTTAAGTTAAACACTTCTCAAACCGTTCCTGCTTCCGCCGCATTCTTGTATCGCTTCTTTAGGCAAGCAAAGGAGGCAAAAATTTATGAACGAACCTGTCTGCATGGCAGATATTCAAAACAGGCTTTATGAAGCAGGTCTGCTCCGCCCCGAAGAACGCATTGTGCTGTTGGACGGAAGCTGTGCGCTTTTGGAATATTACACGGGAAAAACCTATACCTACCGCATAGTAGAGCTGGAGAGCCTGCAAGCAAAACGGCTGTTTACCAAGCAAAAGCCGCTGAATGAAAGCGGCTGTCAAAGGGCGAAAGAAAAAATGCTTTCGCAGCTCTCATGCAAATCGTCCAAGAGCAGCATTTTCACGGCAAGTCCCAGAGAACGGGCGCAGAAGCTTTTAAACCATATTTTCAGAAGCATTTTACCCGCCCACGGCATGGATAACCGGGAAAATCAAATTGACCTTGCTTTGGAAATGCTTCAAGCCTTGCAGGAAAACCGGCTGGCGCTTTGCGAGGCCGAGGTGGGAACCGGAAAGACCCATGCGTACATATTGGCGGTCACGGTTTACAACCTGTTCAATGAAAACAAACTGCCCACCATCCTATCCACCTCAACCATAGCACTGCAAAAGGCACTGACGGAGGAATACATTCCGCAGATTTCCGAAATTCTGATGGAGCACCGCATTATCGACAAGCCCTTATCCTTCATAGTCCGCAAGGGAAAATCCCATTATGCCTGTGACAGCCGGGTAAAAGGGTATCGTTCCTCCATCGCCCACAATGACAGACGGGAGGATCAGGAGCTTTTATCTACCCTGACCAAGCTGTTTACAGGAGCCTGTCCCCTCGATCTGGACAATCTGCCCCTGACGGACTATGTGAAATCCTGCATTAACGTGGAACGCTGCCATTTAAACTGTGATTTATCCGCTGTCTGCCGCTACCGGGAGTTTACCCGCAAGGCGCAGACCCTCGGCTATGATTTTCAGATTTCCAACCACAATCTGGTGCTGGCAGATGTATTAAGCCGGAAGAACGGAAGAAAATCCCTGTTTCCGCCCCGTGGAGTAGTGATTTTTGACGAAGCCCACAAGCTTCTTGACGCCGCAAGGCAGATGTACGGCATGACACTGGAGCATGTGGAAATAGAGCGATTGGCTGCCAGCCTGTTTCGGGCAACCGGCGTGAACAACCCGGATAAAGAGGAAATCGTCCGGCTGTGCGAAACTCTGTTAGAGCAGAACAGCCTGCTCTTTGAAGCCTTAAAATACGCTTCGGGCAGGGGCTATGACAAGAACTGCTATACGGTACAAATTGATTTTAACTGCATACGAATTCTGAAAACACTGATGGCTGTCTTACGCAGGCTTTCGGTGCTTTTTTATACCACCTCAAGGGAAAAGCGGGAGCGTTATGACCGGCTGGTAAGCCGCATGGAACGGCTGGACAACAAGCTCTCTATCTTGTTCCATCATCCGCAGTCTATCCTCTGGCTGGAAATGACCGGGGGGGCGGCAAGCCGTATCTGCGCCCTGCCCAAGCAGCTGGATTATCTGCTGGCGGAGGATATTTGGAGTGAGGATATTCCCTATATTCTGACCTCCGGTACGCTTTCTGTTGGGGAAGATTTTACCCACTTTAAAAGGAACAACGGTATTGTGCTGACGGAAAACCGCCGCATCTTTGAAACCAGCAAGGCTTCTCCCTTTGACTATCAAAGCCACGCCCTGCTGTATCTTCCGCAGGATATACCTGTTCCGGTAAATGGGGACAGCGGCTATTTTGAAGCCATAGTAAGCCGCATTACCGAGCTGATCTATGCTGCCCACGGGCACACCATGATCCTGTTCACTTCTTACCGCATGATGGAGCAGGTCCATGACGAGCTTTCCAGAAAGGTCACAGAATTTCCGCTCTACCGTATGGGAAAGGGACGCCTTGACGCACTGGATGCTTTCCGAAACAGCGGAAACGGTGTGCTGTGCGCCAGTGACAGCGCAGGCGAAGGAATTGACCTGGCCGGGGATATTTTGTCCTCCCTCATTGTGGTGCGGCTGCCGTTCCCGGCACCCGACCCGGTGCTGGAATATGAAAAGACCCTGTACCCGGATTTTTATGCTTATCTAAATGAAGTGATTGTACCGGGAATGCTCATCAAGCTCCGTCAGTGGATCGGCCGGGGCATTCGCAGGGAAAGCGACACCTGTGTATTCTCCATTCTGGACAGCCGCGCAGGCCGCCGCTATAAAAATGATATTTTGGCGGCACTGCCCGATATGCCGGTGACTGACCGGCTTTCAGACGTTCGCTGTTTTATCCGGTCAAAGAAGGACAAAGCATACTTTGAATAGGACAATCGGCAGATTTCATATATTTCTATATGAGTGTCATTTTTATAGATGGGAGGGTAGGCCATGGGAAACTCTGATTTCTCCCGAATGGATTTTTCGGCATTGAAACAGGTGGATGTGCGAACGGTCAACCCGGATACGCTGGTTGACATTAACGATATAAAGGTCAATGTAAAGCTGCCTAAAGAAGAACGGATACTGGATTTTATTCGGCAAATAGGAAATCCATATTGCTACCGGTGCGGAAAGGTGGTTGTCAAAATCAGCTTTAACGATACCGACGCCACGCTGGAGGACAGAATGGAAAGTTTATTGAGGATGATGTGAGATGGATGATTTTTATGGGCGGAGCCTGACCATGTGGGTTCGGAAAAGCTGCTGTTTTGTCTGGACGCGCCCTGAGAAGGGTGCTATAATAAAAACGGACTAATATTAGCGAACGCCCATTGATTCAGTCAGGTTTTGCTTCTTGACTTTTTCAATCGGGAGGTTTCGTTATGCCGTTAAACAAGGAAACAACAATTTATAATGCTGCCGGATATTTGCGTCTGTCCAAAGAGGACGGCGATAAAACGGAAAGCGACAGCATTTCCAATCAAAGAGATTTAATAGCCAATTTTGTAAAGTCAACGCCTGAAATCCACCTCTGTTCGGAACGAATAGATGATGGATTTAGTGGCGTTGACTTTAATCGTCCTGCCTTCAATTTGATGATGGAGGACGTAAAAGCCGGACGGATCAACTGTATCATTGTCAAAGACCTGTCCCGTTTCGGCAGGAACTACATCGAGGCAGGTCGGTATATTGAGCGGATTTTTCCGTTTTTGGGTGTGCGCTTCATTGCCATCAACGACGGCTATGACAGCGCAAAGGAAAGAACACAGTCAGACGAAATCATTATTCCTTTTAAAAACCTCGTCAACGATGCGTATTGCAGGGACATTTCCGTTAAAATCAGGAGCCAGCTTGATATAAAGCGTAAAAAGGGCGAATTCATCGGCTCCTTTGCCGTATACGGTTATTTGAAGTCGGAAGAAAATAAAAATCAATTGGTCATTGACCCCTATGCTGCGAAGATTGTGCGGGATATTTTTGCTTGGAAGCTGGAGGGATTAAGCCAGCAAGGGATCGCCGACCGACTCAATGAAATCAGTGAGCCGTCCCCTATGGAATACAAGCGGTTATTGGGGCTGAATTTTGCTACCAGTTTTCAGGTAAAGCCCACGGCAAAATGGACTGCCGTGGCGATTGGGCGGATATTGAAAAACCCCATCTATGCAGGGCATCTTGTGCAGGGAAAGGAAAGCACCCCCAACTACAAAATCAAACAGCGGGTGCTGAAGCCGGAGGATAAATGGATTCGGGTGGAAAACACTCATGAGCCGATTATTTCGCAGGAGGTGTTTGATACGGTGAATCGTGTGCTTGCACAGGACACCCGTCTCGCACCGAACGAGGAAACGGTTTACCCATTCTCCGGCTTGATTTTCTGTGCAGACTGCAAGAGCGGCATGGTACGGAAGATCGTACCCGCAGGCGGTAAGCGTTACACCTATTATTATTGCTCAAAGAATAAGGCCGGGGACGGCTGCACCACCCACTGCATCAGTGAGCGGATACTGGAAAAGGCGGTCCTGCAAGCACTTCAAAATCATATCGCTTCGATTCTGGATATAGAGCAGATTATCTCGTCTATCGACACACTTCCCATGCAGCAGGAGGAAATCAGAAAGATTGATACTCAGCTTCTGATGAAGCAGGAGGAAATCGAAAAGTATAAAGACCTCAAAGTGTCTATTTATGAGGACTTGAAAAGCGGTGTGATTGATGCAGAGGAATACAGGGAGTTCAAGGGCATCTACGGAAAAAAGTGTGTGGAAGCACAGCAAGCCGCCGAACGGCTGGAACAGGATAGAAATACGATTCTTGCGGGAAAAGGGGCAAACAGTATTTGGGTGGAAGCCTTCAAAAAGAACCGGAATATCACCGAGCTGTCCCGAAAGGTCATGGTTTCCCTGATTGAGTGGATTCATGTCTATACCGGCAACCGGGTGGAAATCCGGTTCCGGTATCAATATGAATATGAACGGACTCTGCTCTTTGCTGAAAACGCCAAAAAACTGATTGCAGAACCCTCTCTGATTGCAAGACAGGGGGTGATGTAGAATGGCGAGAACCAGCAGAAAAGCGATAGAAGCTCCCGTCCTGACCGTTTTAGAGCCATCATGGAACACCTGTATCTATGGGCGGCTGTCTTTTGAAGATGACCGGAAAAAGGAAAGCGATTCCATCGGCAATCAGATTGCCATGCTGGAACGCTATATCGGGGAAAGACCCTGCTTAAAGCTCATATCTATTTATAAGGACATCAATCAGACGGGGACGAACTTTGAGCGCCCCGGCTTTCAGGAGATGATGGAAGCTGTTAAACAAGGGAAAATCAACTGCATTGTAGTCAAAGACCTTTCCCGTTTCGGCAGAAACTACATTGAAACCGGAACTTATCTTGAAAAAATACTGCCGTTTTTTCATGTGCGCTTTATCTCCGTGAACGACGGTTATGACAGCCTGAACCCTAACAATAAGGATGAAGGCTATGTTGTCCCGCTGAAAAACCTGATTCATGATGTGTATGCCAGAGATATATCGCAGAAGATAAAATCAGGGCTTGCGGTCATGAGAAGCAGAGGAGAATTTACCGGGTGTATTGCGGCCTACGGCTACTTGAAAGCAGAGGGCGGCAAGCTGGTGATTGATGAGGAAACCGCACCCGTTGTCCGAAATATTTTTAAGTGGGCAAGGGACGGCATGGGAGATATGCGCATTGCGCAGAGGCTGAACGAATTGGGTATTCCCTCCCCAAGCCGGTATCGCTATACAAAGGGTATTTTAAAAAGTGAGCGATATGCCGACATGCGGTATTGGTATAAGAGCGCCGTCCGCAGGATTTTGGTCAATCCGGTTTACCTTGGACACATGGTTCAGGGCAAAACCAAATCCGACCTATGGGGCATTGGCGGCTGTGTGAATATGCCGCAGGAGCAGTGGGTGGAAATCAAGCATACTCATGAACCGCTGGTTGATGAAGAAACCTTTCTGGCAGTGCGGCAAATGAAACGGGAACGGGAATCCATTGTAGAGAATATAAGGATACCGCAAGAGTCAGGCGTTCTGCAAGGGCTGGTTTTCTGCGGCGACTGCAAGCGGAGTATGAAACGCCGCAAGATGCCCAAAGCAGACGGTAAGGCATTCTATTACTTCACCTGTGCTACCTATGAGGATATTTCCAAACACGATTGTACCAAAAAGCGGATGGATGAACCGGAGCTGTTAGACGTTCTCTATACGGTTATCCGTAAGCAGATTGACCTTGCCGTGGACACAGAACGGTTGGTATCGAAACTGAATGCGAGGAAAAGCTTCAGCCAGCGCCAAAATGCCCTTGACGCCGAGATCACCGAAACGGAAAAAAAGCTGTCCAGACTGTCCATGCTCAGAAGTTCTTTATATGAGGACTATCGGGCAAAGCTCCTTGACGAAGCAGAATATCTCTTTACAAAATCCAAGTATGAGGAAGATGCAGATGTTTTGCGGAGCCGCTTTGATGAACTGTCCCTGCAAAAGTACAGGCAGGACACCATGCTGACCCCTCAGAATCCATGGCTCACAGCTTTGAAGAAATGGCGAAAGAACAAAACTATAACGAGAGAAATGGCTGCCGAATTGATAGAACGGGTGGAAGTATTCAGCGATAAAACCGTATCCGTCTGCTTTCGGTACAGGGATGAATTTGAAAGCCTGTTTCGATATATCGAGGCAGAGGCCGAGGAGGGTATAGTATGAGCAAAAATCTCCTTGCCCGATATATCCGTTTATCCCAAGAGGACCAAAACGAAGGTGAAAGCAACAGCATTACGAACCAGCGGGAGCTTCTTATAAATTTTGTAGAAAACTCTCCTGAACTCTCACAATATGAAGCAGTCGAGTTTTGCGACGACGGTTACAGCGGTACAAATTTTGACCGCCCGGGTGTGAAAGCCCTGCTGGAAGAAGTGCGTGCGGGAAACATATGCTGTATCCTTGTGAAAGACCTTTCCCGTTTCGGCAGGAACTATATTGATATTGGAGATTATCTGGAACAGATATTTCCCTTTTTGGGGGTTCGTTTTATCTCGGTAAACGACCGCTTTGACAGCAACGATTTTGACGGCACGACTGGCGGACTTGATATTGGTTTCCGCAATCTGATCTATGCCTTGTATAGCAAAGACCTATCGCAGAAGGTGCGAAGTGCAAAAAAAAACCGCATGGAAAAAGGTGAGTTTATCGGCAGTCATGCCCCTTACGGTTATGCGAAATCATCGGAAAACCGCAAAAAGCTGGTGATTGACGAAACAGCCGCCGCCATAGTCCGGCGTATCTTTTCCATGGCGGACGAGGGAAAAAACGCAGTCCAGATTGCAGCCGCCTTAAATTTGGAGAATATCCCGACTCCGTATGCCTATAAGCGTCTTATGGGCTGTGACCGCAAATACAACGTGGCCGGGGATCGGAACTACTGGCATAATACGACCGTCCTGACCATTATCCGCGATGAACGCTACACGGGGAAAATGGTAAACGGGAAAAACCGTACCCCTAGTGTTGGGAGTAAGCATGGCAAACGGGTTCCGAAAGATCAGTGGATTATCGTCCCGAATACCCATGAAGCGATTATTCCGGAAGAACTATTTACATCGGTTCAGAATCTTTTTTCCGCTCCTCAAAGGATTAGAAGACACATCGAGGTCAGGCCTCTGCTGGGCAAAGTCAAATGCGGGGTTTGTCGGCACGCTATGAGAAGAAGCAACAGCACTCCGGCGAGGGCATATTATTATTGTGAAAGCCATCAGTATGTAGCTGACAGCAACTGCCCGAGGGACAGAATTTCCGAAAGCAGCCTGATACAGACCGTTTTATCCGTGATACATACACAGATAGCGGTCATGCTTGATATGGAACAGATTTTTGACAAAGTGAAAACGCAAAGCCAGAATGACATAACTGCTTTGACAGAGCAGATCAGGCAGTTTCAAGCCGGACTCTCCAAGCTGGGGGCATCCAAAATTAAGGCATATGAAAAATACAAGGAAGGTACTTTGGACAGGGACAGCTATATAAGCTTAAAGGCGGATATTAGCAAGCAGATTACGGAAACAGATGCCCAAATCGCAGAACTTGAAATAGCATTGCAAAGCAGTTATCAGGAAAACGGGCAGCCGTGTTCCATCATTGAGAGCTTCAAACGACATGAAGGGTTTACGGAGCTTTCAAAAGAAATGGTAGATGAACTAATCGACAGTATTTATGTCTACGGAAGTGAAGCGATTGAAATTGTATGGAACAATATGGATGAGTATATGAGGCTTGCTCAGTATGTTGAAAAAGGAGAGTGCGCAAATATTGGATCCACTGGTCCACAAGGAAATTCAGGGCTCATAGGACCGACAAATCCAACGACCACATAGATTTATGCTCAGAGCTGAAAAGCCTTTGTTTATAAGGTTTCACGTAACAACAAAATAAAACATATAACTGAATAACCACACCAAACGCTGTTCGAAAGGTCCACAAGCCTAAGGATGGCGTTTTTAATCCTCTTTATTGGAGAAACAATATAACTGCCAATGGAAATACCCTACATCTAACAGAACAATTCTATTCCATCTAAAGGAATAGGATTTTGTTACAAGAAGTTTTTCATATGACATTAGAGACTTTTAAATAGCTTTTAAACGATTATCCGTAAATATTACGAAAAAGACACTTTCAATCAATGGAAAATATGGTAAAAAAGTATTATAATGTAAGAAATAAATGCGTATGTACAAAACTTTTGTCTTTGATGGAGGAAAATTATGAAGCTTGCTAAACTTAAATTATATAACTATCGTTCATTTGGAGAATCTGAGCAAATTATAAATTTTGATGAATTAACTGCATTGATAGGAAATAACAGTTCAGGAAAAACTGCTGCACTTAATGCATTAAATACTATTTTTTCAGAAAACTCAGGTGATCGAAATTTGGAGCGGAGTGATTTTTTCCTTCCTAAAGATAAGGCACCTGAAGATCTTGAAGAACAAAGCTTATATGTAGAAGCAGTCTTTTATTTTAGTGAACTCCAAAAAGAAAAAGAACCTGCTACATACGCAATACCAACTTTTTTTGATAGTTTTGTTGTAGATGCACCTGGACATGTACCCTATTTACGTATTCGTTTGGAGGCAACTTGGGAAAAAAGTAGTAATATTGAAGGCTCTATTGAAAGTAAAGTTTATTATATTACTTGTCCAGAAACAGAAGAAATAAGAGACGAAAATAAAAGGATTGCAAGTAGGCATGATATAAATAGAATCCGAATGATTTATGTACCAGCGGTTCGTGATCCATCAAAGCAGTTAAAAAATGCATCAGGAAGTATGATGTATCAAATAATGAATAGCATTAACTGGAAAGATTCTACCAAAGAAAGTATTAAAGGAATAATTCAAGATTTAAATGATGAATTTTTAAAAGAAAGTGGAGTCTCTATACTAAAAAATGCTGTCCACGACGAATGGGAAGAATACCATTCGGATAGTAGATATTCGAATGCACAACTTAGATTTAATTCTACCAATATAGAATCTGCAATTAAAAAGGCGGAAGTTCTTTTTTCTCCAACTGTTACGGAACGAGAATATTCTATTGATGAAATGGGTGATGGATTAAGATCATTATTTTATATTTCAATGGTCGACAGTATGTTAGATGTTGAAAATAAAATAAGAGATGAAATAGAAAATGGTAAAGAACTATCCTTTAGCAAAACGCCTCCCATTTTAACTATTGTTGCTGTTGAAGAGCCGGAAAATCATATTGCACCACATCTTTTAGGAAAACTTATTGGAAAGTTAAGAGATATTTCTAAAAAATGTAATGCCCAAACACTTCTAACATCTCATTCTCCTGCAATTGTTAAAAGAATATCACCTGAAGAATTACGATATTTTAGATTGATACCAGACACACTGTCAACAGAAATACGCCATATAACCTTACCTGATAAGGAAAAGCTATCAGATCAATATAAATATGTAAAGGAAGCCGTAAAAGCATACCCTGAGATTTACTTTGCAAAATTGGTTATACTTGGCGAGGGTGATAGTGAAGAAATTTTGCTTCCAAAGTTCTTAGAAACAAATGGTAATGGGGTTGATAGTTCCGGTATTTCGATTGTCCCTTTAGGTGGTAGACATGTAAATCATTTTTGGCGTCTTCTTAATGATTTGAAGATACCGCATATAACATTGCTTGATTTGGATAGAGAACGCGATGGAGGCGGTTGGGGACGTATAAAATATGTATTAAAACAATTGATCGAGAATGGATATAACAAAGAAGAACTTCTAAAAGTAGAAGGCGGAGTTTTAACAAATGAAGAATTGGATGAAATGAATACTTGGGATGTTAACCTTGTTGAAGATATGAATTCATGGATTAAATTTTTGGAAAATTACAATATTTTCTTTTCCTCTCCACTTGATATTGATTTTCTCATGCTTGAAAATTTTGAGGAAGAATACAAAGCTATTCTTTCAAAAAAAGAAGGTCCTCGTATTAGAAAAAAAGATGAAGAGGATGAAAATATAACTGTAATGATTCAAGATATAGAAATTGAACTATCAATATCGCCTGAATATCAAGAGAGAATAACGTGCGATGTTAAAAATACGCTTAAAGAATGTGGTGGGAAGGGAGTAACTTATTCTGACCAACAGAAAAGGTTAATGGTTTGGTATAATTATTTCTTCTTAAATCGCGGTAAACCTAGTACGCATATTTCTGTACTTTCGCAACTTGATGATTCTGATTTATTATGGAATATTCCAAGTGTCATTAGTAGGTTGATAGATACAGCAAAAAAGTTTTTGAGTTAATATAGGAGGTTCTATATGCAGAAAAGAATCCTGCCTTTACAATGGACACCGAGTGGTGGAATAACATTGGAAGAAAACGCAACAACATCTGTAAAAACTGGAAAAAATGTATTGGTTGTTGCAGGTCCAGGTGCTGGAAAGACCGAATTACTCGCACAAAAAACAGGATATTTATTTCAAACAAATACCTGTGTATACCCAAAAAAGGTACTTGCTATCAGTTTTAAAACTGATGCTGCCGCAAACTTAAAAGAGAGGATAGAAAGCAGATTTGGAAAAGAATACGCTATCAGATTTTCTTCTCTCACTTATGATGCTTTCGCAAAGAAAATCCTGGATCAATTTAGAAATGCTTTACCAGAAGAACTTTGTCCTAACAAGGATTATATCATAGGAGATAAGAAATTCATTGATGCAGCATTCAAGAAATCTGGTTATTTGAACACCAGCGGTCTAACACCTAGTAGATTGGCAGTATATTACGAAAGTGTCATTTCAGCAGCCTCTTTACCATTAAGCGGAGATTCTATCGGTAGTAATGTATGGAGATTACTAATTAAGGGATTTGATGATAATCCTTCGTGCTTAACTTTTAAAATGATAAGTATGTTGGCAATATATATTTTTTCAACGAATCAATATATATTAAAAGGCTTACAGTCAACGTATTCTCATGTATTTTTAGATGAATTTCAGGATACAACCAGTTTGCAATATGATTTAGTAAAAATATGTTTTCAAAACTCTAATTCAAAGATTACCGCTGTGGGGGATAATAAACAACGAATCATGGTGTGGGCTGGGGCGAGGAAAACTATCTTTGAAGATTTTCAGCAGGATTTTAACGCTATGAAGATTCCGTTATTGATGAATCATAGGTCTGCGCCACGTCTAGTTGATTTACAGAAATTAATGTACACCTCTTTACAAGTAGATCTTGTTGATTTACAAACATCAACAAAATGGAAAAAGAATGATGGTGATATAAAACTGTATATTTCAGAAAATGAAGATCTGGAAGCAAAATATTTGGTTGCAGATATAACCGAGAAAGTATCTAATGGGATTTCCCTAAAAGATATTTGCATTTTAGTTAAACAATTACCTGAAAACTATACAGATAATCTTTTAGCTGTGCTCGCCTCACATAATATCAAAGCAAGAATTGAAACAGACTATCAAGATTTGCTAAAGGAATTTATTGTTATACTCGTTTTAAATACATTGAAAGTGTCAATCAATCGACGTTCGCCTACCGAATGGGAATATGTTAATAATGCGATGGAAGAGCTTAAAGGTTTAGAACCAACTGAAAGGCCTGATGCATACTATCAAGAGCATACTAATTTAGTAAATCTTCTGAATATAACATTTGAAAAACTAGTCTTAGATATTACGGATACTGACTTTCAGGAAGTAATAAACAATATTGTTCAATTTTTTGACATTGAGAAAATTAAAGCGTTATATCCAGCATATGCACAAGGAAATTTTTTTGAGTCTACTGTTAATAAAATGATAGATTTATTATGGAAAGAGTTTAAAGAATGCAATGATTGGAATTTGTCTATTGAGAATTTTCAAGGATTATATTCTATACCAATTATGACCATACATAAAAGTAAAGGGCTTGAATATACAGCAGTTTACTTTGTGGGGCTTGAAGATGGTGCCTTTTGGAGCTTTAGAAATCAACCTGAAGAAGATAGATGTGCTTTTTTTGTGGCACTTTCAAGGGCAAAAGAATATTTGTCTTTTTCATTTTGTGCACATCGTCACAAATTAAGGAATCCAAACCAAAAACATACAGATATAAATGAATTTTTTGAGCTATTAAAATTACCAGGCATAGCTACTGTTATTAACTGTGATTCCATTTTTTGATTTAGCACGAAAGGAGTTGGTGAATAGTAGAATATTTAGCATGGAAAGAACTGGGAATTACAAATGCACTGGAAGCCTATTTTATTTCATCGGAAAGCTGTGTAGTTAACATGGTCTTAACAAAACGATTCATTTCAAATTTAATCTATTCAAAATGACATATTAACAAATATTTTTTAGTCCTGTCTTGACACCGGCAGGAGCTACGGGTCCAACGGGTCCGACAGGAGACA
>NZ_JBANEW010000003.1:0-119985 GCF_049890855.1 Lacrimispora sp. 38-1
AAATAATTAGATATACGTTGATTAAACACCTAATGTTTATTATAATGAGAGTTAAGGAACCATACAATAATCAATCCCCATGTTCCCTGTCAAGATATCAACACATTCGATACAAAATGCTTATTTACTAAGGAGGTTTTTTAGTGGATAGTACAAAAGAAGACAGACGAGTTAAAAAGACCAAAAAACAGCTTCTCTTAGGGTTAACCGAGTTAATGCAGAAAAAAAAGATCAGGGATATCACTGTTCGGGAATTAACTGATATAGTTGATATCAACCGGGGAACATTCTATCTTCATTATAAAGATATTTACGATATGGTAGATCAAATTGAAGACCAATTATTTACAGAGTTCAATAGTTTGATAAATAAACACACACCTGATGAATTAAAAAATACACCATTTCTTTTACTTAACGATATATTTACTTTTATTTCAAATAATGCAGATACAGTGATTGTTTTAACTGGAAATAATGGCAATATAACTTTTTTTAATAAGGTAAAGAATGCTGTAAGGACCCATAGTATTAATAATTTGACTGAAGTATATAGTATAGATAAAAAACAAATAATCGAGTATTATGCATCATTTCAAATTGCCGCATGCATCGCTTTAGTTGAGGATTGGCTAAAAAAAGGAATGAAGGAATCTCCGGAAGAAATGGCTTTTTTAGCAAAAAAAATGCTCAGGGATGGGATAAATGTACTTAAGTGAAGTTCAATAGCCCTGGTTAATAACCTTCCAATCAGCCTCTTTTGAGTCTCTTGCAACACTGACAGAGCGTTGAGGATTATGGTCTTTTTCATCCCTGCCGGTAAGCACCTTGTAGATAATGATATTGCCTGCCTCATAGTTTCCCTCGATGTCAGGATTTTTATATTGATCATCATCATCGGGCATAAGCTCTATGGACACTATGCCTTCATAATACGGTGCTTCAGTTGTAAAATAATTTCGGACTACCTCCTCGGTATGCCTTAGCTCCCCGGCGGTCAGACTCAGATTGTAATTTGTGTTTTTAACTGACAGTGAATCACCATCTGCATCGGGGGATATAACGTATTTTGTCAGAGTTTTATATAAATCATCGGAAAGAATGCTATACTGCCCAACTTCACCAGATTGCAACACCGCTGTACCGTCCTTTAGGCGATAAGCGTAAAAGTCATGGATCTCCTGGGTTTGGGGAAAGGTCTGGCGAATACGATAGCATTCCTCCAAGGTGGTTATATCAACACCCTCCCATGCCGCAGATTTCACTGCGGCATTCATAATAATTGCACGTGCAAGTGACTGGGTTTCTGAAGAATATTTGAAAAGCACTTCACCATTTTTCCCAAGTTTCATAATAGAATATTCTTCTTCAACTGTCTCTTCGGTTGTTCCTGAACCGATGAAATCAATCAGTTCCTGTAATTTTTCAGGGCTTCTGGCATAGTCACGTACATCTCCGTCTACAGTATGGTCTGCCCATTCCCGGCTATTGGTAAAATCAACTTTTCGGCCTCCATCTGTCAATGTGGCTTGAACTTCATCAGCATTCTCTATTAAAGCAAGTAAGAAAAGTGCATTTGCTCTGAAGGAATTGGCTGCGGATGAGTTTTCCCTATCGTATTCCGCAAGCAATTCTGTTGGAACAGAATATACAATTTCAACCTTATATGGCTGCGATGAAGTTTGTAATTCAAAATGATCATATTGTAAACCCATAGGAACAGGCAGCAATCCAATCAGGTTCCCAACCGCTGAATTATCACCCACATATTTCGTGCGGGCATTCCATAAATCTTCCACCGGGTATGCTGTGTCTGGCATTCCTTTTGGCACCTTCTTTGGACTTGTTGTCAAACCGATAACCACAAAAACAACGGTTATTATTGCCGCTAAAACCACCCAAAACGCAGGCTTTTTATAGTTCAGCACATTTTTAACTCTGCCTTTGGTGTCGCCTTCGCCAAAAGCAAGAGGTGTACCGCCAACAATTTTCCTGCCAGTTGCAAGTGTCAGCAGTGAGGCAGAATAATCCTTCTTCACATCATTACCCAGCCGTTTAATAACTGCTTCATCGCAGCACATCTCAATATCTTTTCCGCTAAGGTAAAATGCAATCCATACAAAAGGGTTAAACCAATGAATGCAAAGAATCAAAAAGCTCAGAAGCTTGACAATATGATCATTTCTTTTGATATGAGTCTGCTCATGAAGCAGGATATAGCTTTGTTCAGTCTTATTTAAATTGGAGGGAAGATAAATCTTTGGGCAAAAAATGCCCATGACAAAGGCCGTTTCTATTTTTGACGAAATAAAGATATTATCCTGACACAGCGTGGCATCCCGCAAGTATTTTTTCAGACGGAACAGCATAACAAGGCTATATACCAGCAACGCTGCAGCACCCAGTAACCAAAGCTGACTACCAATAAATATCAAAGTCTGTAATGGATTCACGCTGGCTTGCAAAGTTGCTGCAGGGAGAATCACATTAACAGAATTATTAATCGCTTCAATACCCGTATCTATTTTTGGTACTTGCATATAGATAATCTCTTGTGAGATTGGGTTTGCCTTTGTGGGTAACAGGCTAAACACGCTCTCAAAAGAAAATGGACAAATCAAACGAAACAGAACCACCGACCACAGCGCATAGGAGAATACCTTTGGCGCTTTTTGCAAAAGCATTCTTACAGCCAATACAAAAGCAATGACAATGCTTGCTGTGAAGCTCATATTTAATATCTGTAAAAATACCCTTTCAAGCATCACTATTCCTCCTTGTATTCATCAATCAGACGCTGTATTTCATCGATTTCTTTAGAATTCAGCTTTTTCCGGCGGGTGAATGCCGCCAAAAATTGTGGGAGTGAGCCAGCAAAAGCATCGGTTAAAAACTGCTCTCCCTGTGCAGCTCCAAACTCATTCCTGGACATCAGTGCAGTGACTGTGCCGTTATTATTTTCAAATATCTTACGCTCACACAGCCGCTTTAACATGGTGTAGGTTGTGGTGCGTTTCCAGGAAAACTCTTTTTCGCATATTTCTGTGAGAGCGCGGGAGGTGACAGGTTCTTTTGCCCAAATAATGTCGGCAAATTTCTGTTCCATCTCACCTAATTTATATTGTTCCATTGGTCAATCCTCCTGTTTAATAGCATTAGACTAAACTTAGTCTAACATGATTAGACAAAGGAGTCAATCTTTATTAAATTGAATGCGGTTTGTCTCATTAGATAATAGTATTACATTTATTTCATAAATTTGTGACTTATGTTATAATTGTAATTGAACATCAGTTTAATTTCCGTCTCAATATTTGATTCATGCAATATAATAGAAAATAATCATCTTTGAAGATATTGGAAATAATTAGATGTTCTAATATGAAATAAGGGAGAAATACAAATTGAATTATTTTTCATCATGGTTTTATAATGAGGATTTCACTCATAATATAGTCTTAACAGTGTTGTATGTCTGGGCTTTATATCAATTATGTTTGTTAACCTATAAGAGCATAAAGAATGCAGCACAAGAAAAAAAACTTTATTATTTTCGCAAATTGTTCCTGCTTTTGTTAATTTATTTTATATTAGGTGAAATTATTTTTTTATTACTTGGGAAACAGTTTTTTCTCAACTGGATTCCCAATGGCTGGTTTATGCAGGATATTACCCTGTATATTATTTACACGGTTATGATTGTCAGCTGTTTATTATTTCTAAGAAAACGTGTAAAGAAGATTTTAAAGAGAGAAAAGAATATAAAAGATACAATTTGGGGCGTTATTTCAATTCTTATCTCGGAATTTCTGATCGGTTCGTTTGTACTGATCACATTTAACGGTGGGTTAAGTAATGTCAGGGTAGAATTGGAATCCCCCACCATATTAGTGGGCGAAGGTAATAATATGTTAGCAATTAATAAGATGAGAATGGTGCTTCCAAACGGGGTAGAACATGGTATTACAACAAACATTGTCAAATTTACACTTGTTGCAGTAGACTTAAAGGATGGGAGTAAGTGCTGGACGCGTTTATCCGGCTGGCAGGAGTATATCATAGGGGAAAGCACCAATGGACTTCTTATTGTAAATAATAAAAAAAAGGTGCTAAACTTTATAAATCCAAAATCAGGTAAAGTAGACATTACAGAAAAAGAATGGGTAGAAAGATTTCCAGAGTTGAAAGACAATTTAAGTTATAATCAAAATGATTATTACCTTGTTTCAAAAGATGAATTATATATATATGCATTAGACGGCAAGTATTATAAAGTGGATATGGTTAATAATTCAGTAACAGAAAGTCCTGATTATAAGAAGATTTTGTCCGAACGGTTTTCTTATTCAAACAACATCAGCGGGCTGTCAAGTGAGGATTTGCAGTGGGTTGCAGAAGCATGTACCACTTATTATTCAGATTTGCTGGATGTGAACATTTTATGGGCAGAGGATAGGAAAACAGCTCTCATTTCCTACCATCAAAAGAGAAATGATGATAAAATAAGTGTTTCTTTGGTTTCGTTGAACGAGCATTCCATAAAATGGACTACGCCAATTGAGTACAATTTTTCTGGCATGATGAATAATTCTATTTCGATATCAAAGGAAGACGATTGGTTTTATATCATTTCTAATGGAAACCTATATAAATTAAGGCAGGAAAACGGAAATATCGAATATGTTTATCAATATCATTGGAATAAATTAAAATAAAGTCTTTCCTGCTCTTTCCATTCCTGCATCTTCATAGTTAAATACATACAAACGGAATCATGCTGGCTGCTATAGAATTAAGCGTAAACATAGAAAAAAATAGTGATTTTGACGTTTTTAAATAAAATTGCAAAACATTATGGAATAATTACATGATATATGATATATTTCATATTATTAGAAGAAATGTAATATGTTTCTAATAAATTAAAAAATGGAGGATACAAAAGATGTATTGTAAAAATTGTGCAAAAGAAATTGATGACAAAGCAGCTGTATGTCCGCATTGCGGAGTTGCTCAGACACCTCAGGAGGTTGATAATGGCGGTTTTGGCTGGGGACTCTTAGGATGCTGTATTCCACTCGTGGGATTAATCCTGTTTCTTGTTTGGAAAGGTACGAAACCAAAGACTGCAAAAGCTGCTGGTTTAGGTGCTTTAATTAGTGTCATTTTAAGCGTTGTGATATATGCATTAATGTTTGGTCTTGGAATTATGGGTGCAGTGGCGGGTTATTAAACCTGGCGGCTTGTATGAGTAGTTTTTTTTACCGATGGCTTCCAATTTTCTTTGGATGCCATTGCAGGGCGGAACGTTCATTTTTTCTGAATGGAAGACAGTTTCCTATTTGTGCACGATGTACCGGTGAATTGGTGGGGATCTTAATTTTAGGAATGACCTATGGTATATATCACCCACAAATTTTATATGCCGTACTAATTTTGATTCCCATGATAATTGATGGTGGAATTCAATTACTAACCACATACGAAAGCACCAACATCAGGAGATTTCTGACGGGTTTGTTTTTTGGGTATGGTCTCTTTTATCTATTTGTAACAAGTATTATCGCTACATATTGGTATGGATATCATTTCGCAAAAATGCTTTGAAACAGAAACTTGGTATAATGTCCTGTATCCATATCAGGGAAAATAAAAAAGGCAGGGACGGATACGAAAACGATAAGGCATGATTTGCTGGGGAGTTATATTTCAGCAAATTATAGACATTACCACATTGTATCAGTGTTCTAACCTGTCTTTTACTCGTTTCTTAAGTTTGTAAACGTTGTCATACCGGACCAATAGATCTTCTGTATTGGTTTTCTGTAAATATTCTTAGTTCTTATTATAAATTCGGTTCCTGTTTAAAATATCCCCCACAGCAACAACATTCATTCCGTTTTAATGAAAGAAAATGGAGCATCTATGATATAATGGTACAAAGAAAAAATATTCGTATAAACTGGAAGGAGAACTGTATATGAGAAAAACAATAGAGGAACCCTCTATTAAGCTGAAAAGCAGTATCAATCGCAAAGATTATGAACTGATTCATAATCTTGAGACACAATGTGCACAAAACGATTCAATCACTCTGAAACTGGAACTTGACTATAAACTCAGTGATGCTGAAAACAGCACGTCTAAAACTGGCATTTCCGATATAAATGAATTCCTGTACTTTGATGGAGGGGAATTAATCGGATACATGGGAATCTGTTGTTTTGGAGGCATGTCACAGCCGTTTGAGATTACCGGAATGGTACACCCCCTTTATCGGCGTCAGGGAATTTTTTCAAAACTGTATGAATTGGTTATGGTGGAATGCAGGAGAAGGAACGCAGGCTGTATTCTTGGTTTGTGTGATAAAAAGTCTGTTTCAGGCCAGAAGTTTTTAGAAAAGGGGGGAGCGGTCTATCAATATTCCGAGTTTGAGATGTATCTGAACGATGAAATTTATGAAGCAATGGAAAAGCAGGCACCCTCTGGCATCACGTTCCGAAAAGCGTCCAATGCAGATGCTTTAGAGATAGCCAGGCAAAACTCAATTTATTTTGGCGACGATCCAGTGGAAGAGAATGAGGATACTTTAAATGGTGATATCCTTCTGCCGGAAGAGGAAGAAAAACGGGGTATGACGATTTATATTGCAGAAAAAGATGACAAGATAATCGGAAAGGTGAACTTACAGATGTCTGAGGGGGGAACCGGAGGAATCTATGGGCTGGGCGTTTTGCCGGAGGAACGCAAAAAAGGATTTGGAAGAGCAGTACTGACTCATGCAGTAGAAAAATTGAAAGATGCAAATGCGGCAAAGATTATGCTTCAGGTTGCGGCCGAAAATGCGACAGCTCTCAGCCTTTACAAATCCTGCGGATTTCAGGAAACGTCAGTTATGGACTATTTTGAGTTAAAGTAAATAACTTTAAATGGAGAATCAAGTGAACATTACACAAAAATTAAAAGTTTTGTGGAAACATCCACTAATTGAATTATTAAAACATAACAGGGGAAATCCAAGAACACTGATTTTGATGGAGCCTCTCTGGGGCATTCCGTATAATCTGATTGCACCTTTTGCTACCCTGTATATGTATACCCAGGGGATAACGGACGTTCAGATCGGGTTGATTCTGTCTGTTTCTATGGTTGTTCAGGTACTTTTTTCCTTCTTCGGAGGAATTATTACCGATAAACTGGGGCGCAAATTCACAACCATGATGGGGGATTTCTTTGGCTGGAGTGTTGCCTGTCTGATATGGGCTGTTTCAGATAACTTCTGGTTCTTTTTAACCGCAGTTTTATTTAACAGCTTTGAGCAGATAAATCAGACGGCTTGGTACTGCCTGCTGATTGAAGATGCTGATTCCAAAGATTTAATAGGAATCTATACCTGGGTGAACATAGGCGGTCTGATTGCAATCTTTTTTGCACCAATTTCAGGATTGTTGATTAATTCCTTCACCGTAGTTCCGGTAGTCCGTGTTTTATATTTTGTTTTTGCTCTCAATATGCTGATTAAGGTGATTGTTACGTTTCGGTATTGTGAGGAAACCCGGCAGGGAAAGATTCGTATGGCTGAAACAAAAGATCACTCTGTTTTAAAGCTGCTGTTTGAATACAAGGATTTAATCCCCAAAGTGCTGATGAATAAAGAGATTATGAAAGTATTGATTGTCTCTGTAATATTACATATAGCAAACCTTGTCAGTACCAGCTTCTTCAGTCTGTATGTAACACAAAGGCTGGGTATAGAAAACCGCTATCTTGCTTTTTTCCCGATTCTGAATGCGGCTGTGATGCTTTTATTTATGATTGGAATACAACATCGTTTGGAATCTGTGAAATTCCGGATACCTATGTGGATCGGCCTGGTGTTATATGCCGCGTGCTCCATTCTACTGATACTGACTCCCTCCCGCAGTATGGTGTTTATTATTATTTATGTCTTTGTCGGAGCGGTAGCCAGTGCCCTTGTAATGCCTCGAAAAGACGCCTTGCTTCAGCTGAATATTAACCCTGGAGAACGGGCTCGCATTAATGCTCTGATTATGTCCTTTACCATTGCATTTGCATCGCCCTTTGGCTATTTTGCCGGTTGGCTGTCAAGCATTGACCGCCGTCTTCCATTTGTATTTACATTTACTATTTATATCATAGCGATTCTTATTGTTGGACGAATCCGTGATCCTGAATTTGCTGATGAAAATGAGGCAGAAGACGGCAGCACTAAAGGATGCAGGTAAGACATTTACGGGCAAAGAATGACAGGAAATCTTTTAAATTACCAGTTATTCTTATACCGGAGGTGGCACAGATGAATGCAGAGATACTAAAACATTACATGGAAACAGGTACATATACTTATGCCGGGAATTACAAAGACTATTATAGAAGCTTGCCGGATGATATAACACAATTAGGCAGTCTGATATGCAACCAGGTGATACACCGGGTTACGTTAAGAGATGGTAATAAAAATGCAAACCACGACTTGATATATGGAGATATGACTCGTTTTCCATGGTACAGGATGCGGTGCGAAGATGATATATTGCTGACTTCTAATGCGATGACGGCTGAACTGCTGCGGCTTGATGAGAAGGGATTTACCTGGCACAGAAGGGTTGAGGATAAAATTGTTGTATGCTGCAGATATGTCTCAGTTCTTATGAGTGCAATTCTTAAAGCAAAAGGAATCCCATGCAGGTCTCGTGCGGGTTTTGCACCATATTTCATAAAAGATGAAAGCTGGGATCACTGGATTAATCAGTATTGGGACTATAAGCGTAAACGTTGGATTACATTTGATGCAGATGCTTTCTTTGATAAAAGCGAGCTTGGATTTGACCAGTATGATATACCTGAAAATAAGTTTGACTGGCCTGCACAAGTGTGGTTACAGATTCGGGATGGCTCTATTGACGGTAAGCGGTTTATTTTTGCAGATGCAGACAGGACGAATTCGTTGAAGGCTGTATTAAGATATTTGTTCTATGATTTTCATGCAATCATGAATAATGAACTGACATTTTCATTCCAGCCATGGTTTTTCGATAACAAATTTGAACAGTTAGGCAGGCAGGATATTCAGGAAATTGATGAATTAGCAAAACTGATGCTTGATGTTGATGGTAACTTTAAGCAATTAGTTTATTTATGGAATACAAAGAAAAAATACCGGATTATCAATAGTCCGCTTGTAGGTGATGGTGATAATGAAACGCTTGCTGAATGTTTAGGGGAGAAGAACTGAAACTTCGCACATATTTCTGTTCCTTTACATATAATGTGAGGAAAATGCGGCAACGATGCCCGTAATAAGTATTAAGGAAGAGGTCATGATTAACCGGTGTTTTATCACATTAAGCCACAAGGATTATATCCGGAATGGTATACTTAACTCTCAGAATTCTTCATTCCAGATTCAGATTATTGCAGAAAACCTCCAGATACCCTGGGCAGTGGATATCAGTGAAGACGGCAGGATGTTCTTTACGGAGCGCAGCGGAAATCTGCGTGTCATAGAAAACGGGATATTAAATCCAATGCCGGTCTATGCATTCAGTCCACCTTTTGTCAGTACCGGAGAGGGCGGGCTTATGGGTCTTGCTTTAGACAGGGATTTTCTTTCAAACGGATACATCTATCTTATGTATACCTATAATGAAAACGGCGAGGTTTACAGCCGTGTGGTACGCATGCGCATTGAGGGAGATACAGCATTTGTGGATGAGATTCTTTTGGACAGAATTCCGGCAGGCCGGTTCCATAACGGCGGAAGGATAAAAATTGGCCCCGACGGTTACCTGTATATAACTGTGGGAGATGCCGGTGACCGGAATCTTGCACAGGATGTAAGCAGTCTGGCAGGTAAAATCCTGCGGATTGGAACAGATGGAAGTATTCCTCCTGATAACCCCTTTCAAGGTTCACCGGTTTATGCTCTGGGACTCAGAAATCCGCAGGGCCTGGCCTGGAATGATAAAGATATACTATATGCCTCGGATCATGGTGAAACAGCTCATGATGAAATTAATATCATACTGCCGGGCGGCAACTATGGCTGGCCTTTGGTTACAGGTGACGAGGAAATGCAGGGATATGATTTTATTAATCCTGTTATACAAAGCGGGGATGATACCTGGGCCCCTGCAGGAATGGTTTTCGTAACCGGTGGTCCCCGGAACGGCCAGCTTATGGTATCCACACTCCGGGGAAGTGTGCTCCTGGCAATCACGTTCGACGAATCAGGGACACAAGTGGTTAATATGGAACGGTTATTGCGGGACGATTACGGACGGTTAAGGGAGGCTTATCAGGCAAAGGACGGTTCCATATATCTTACTACCAGCAACATGGATGGCAGGGGAGTTCCAAATCCTCAGGATGATAAAATCCTCAGGCTGGTACCCCGCATGTAATAACAGCATTACCTTACTTACTTTTATCGGTAAGTATATGCTGTAATATTGCTATAATAAACGCAGCAAGTAAGGAATTCAGGAAACCACCCATATTCACACTGGATACAAGACTGTCTGCTATCATAATGGTCCAGGCATTTACAACAAAGGTAAACAACCCGAAGGTTACCATACTGAAAGGCAGGGTAAGCAGCAGAATGAAAGGTTTTATAAACATGTTAACTATTAATAATACCAGGCCTAAAACAAGCAGGGCAGGAATGCTGTGAATCGTAATCGAATCAATAGCCAAGGATAACAGATAGATTGTTGCAACAATGGATATATATTTTGATAAAAGTTTAGACATAGTACCTCCATAGGATAAGCGTTATCTGATTTTAACGGATACCTTAACATTTTCAACGTCAACATTTACAAGTTCATAAGACTCGCTGCAAACCAGCGAATCCATCAGATTGGTCAACCCTTTCATCAGTGATCTTAATGTATGAACCGGGAAGGAAGAGGAGCTTGTTAACTGCTGCCTGGGCACAAAGAAGCATACCACATCAAACAGGTCCGTTACACAGTCCAGCAGCTCGCCAAAAGCATACAAAGATATGGGTAAATTAAGATAGAAATGCTTATCGCCGCTAATATTCACTTTAACCCATAAGATGCGTAATACCTTAGTCAACATAAACCTTCACCATAATCATCGATTTACTGGCCTCATCCCATGCTTCCACATCCACGATGCTGGGGTCATCCAGGGTGCCGTTGATGATTTCCTCAATTATCTTTGTAAAATCAATATTCGAGATATTGACGCCTTTTGATTCCATATTTCTGCGGGCATCCTCCGGTATAATAGCTGTCATTTTATCAGCAATTTCTCCTATGGTAGTTAACAGCCTTAAGGGAACATTGACACTAACGTTCACAGCTTTATTATCAGATGTTACTCTGACTTTTAAAAATTTATATTTGCGGTTAGCAGCACCTGTGATTGCTGTTGTCTGTTCAGGAACAGATTCATTTGTAACATTTAGTGCATCTAATAACTCCATCCCTTCGGCCGCTGTAATCAGTCCTTTTTCAATCATTTCTAATATTTTTTGTTGTTCACTCATGATAAAACCTCCCTTATATAATATGATGCTTTTTCTGATTTAGATTGATACCACGGCGGCTTATAAATTCTTTAGCTTTTCCGTCGCTTCTTTCGGTGTAATTTCTCCTTTGGATAGTTGATCAAGGATTACGTTCCTGGTATTCACTTTGTCGTTGTTCTCTTTTAAAGTTTCTTTGGCAGAAACCTCATAACCAAGACCTCTGATCACCGAGTCCAGCTTACCGCGGACAGTTGGATAAGAGATACCCAGTTCTTTTTCAACATCCTTGATATTGCCTCTGCATTTGATGAATACTTTTGTAAACTCAAGATCCTCTTCAGGAAGACGGCAAAATTCACAGGGTTGGAAGTCACCTTCAATGGTAGTGGAGCATTTGGGACAGCCTAATTTTGTAATGGAAAGTTTCTCTCCGCAGACAGGGCATTTTCCTGGAGCTTTATATTTCATATACGATTCCCTCTTTCTGTTCTTTCTGTTACAATATACTACCAATATTAAAAGAAGTCAATATATAAATTGATATTATTAATGTGAAAATAAATATATTCAATGTATTAATTGAAATATTTAATTATTGAGAGCGTTTTTTGCAGGGGTATCAGGCTAAATACAACATTCAGAAAAAGCTCCGTTCTTAAAATGAATTATTTTTCTAATTCATTTTAAGAACGGAGCTTTTTATTTCCTGAGACATAAAGTTTATACAATACCAATCCAGATTATGATCACTGATAATACGATTTTTTCTACAGGAGTAATTTTAATTCTCTTATTTCTCAATAATAGTTAATTATGATAATATTGGACTTAGCGTATCTATATTAACTACACTTACTCCAGTATTAATAAATTTCGGACCTGTATCTAATCCCCTTAATGCAGCAACTGTCTGAGCCATACCCAGATAGCCCATTGTAAATGGATTTTGTACCATTACAGCTTTTATTGTATTATCTCTTATCATTTCCTGAATTGTCTCTGTGATATCAAATCCAATACCGATAATATTTATATCATTTTCTCTCAAAGCGTACCCCATCCCTAACGTGGATCCTTCATTCGTTGAAAAAATACCAACAAGATTGGGATTGTCCATTATATATTTTTCCGTTGCCTGTTTTGCTAACTCCGGGACACCATTTGTATATATTGTTTCTAATAATTGATATCTGCCAAACGATTCAAAATAATTGCGAAATCCCATTTCCCGATTTACAGTTGTCCTGTTTTCAGGAGTAACCCCGATGATTCCTATTGAACCAAATGTGACACCAACCCTCTCTAATTCGTAAAACATATTTTCTCCAGCTATCCTGCCAGCTGTATAATTATCTGTAGCTAAGGTTATGACTGCTTCTTCTAACGCTGGTGCATCAACATAAATGATTTTTACACCCTTTTCTTTCGCTGCTTCAACTGCTCTTGAAATCTTTAAAGGATCACTCGCCGCTAACATGATTGCATCTGCTCCTGCTACTACAGTATTATTAAATATTTGAATTTGTCTATTTACATTTCTCGTTAAGGGGGCGTTCCATTTATAGGTAACACCTAACATAGAAGCCATTTCTCTGGCACCATTATCCATAACCATCCAGAATTGATCACTTTTATCCATGGTTATTAAATAAATTTTATAATTCTCATTTACTATATGGTTCATTTCTATAAATCTCCTATATTAATAAATTCGATTAATTCTTAATCAGGCCATCCGCATTTTTAAAATTCGGATTTGTGTAATCAATTCCCGTATCTATAATTCCTATTAATACTACTTGTCTCAGCAGGCTGAAATTTGAAGCACTAATAGTTCTTATTTTATTTATATGTTAAATTAGAAAATAATATGTTATATGGTATAAATCAATCGTTAGTTGTTTTTAATTTCTTTTATTTTTGGAATGCGTTATAATTTAAATATACTTTTATCTTTATATATTTCTATGATTTCCGTTGCTGTAGATAATGTTAAAAGAAATAAATAAGGAAAAATCTAAAACAATTTCGTAAAGGGAGAACAGGTTATGAATCGAATTGACCGAGTGACCGCTATTCTTATACAATTGCAGACAAAAAGGGTTGTTACAGCAAAAGAAATTGCACAGCGCTTTAATATAAGCCTTAGAACCGTATATAGAGATATCAGAACTCTTGAAGCAGCTGGAATACCGATTGGCTCAGAAGCTGGGAAAGGGTATTTTCTGGCAGAGGGCTTTCTTCTTCCTCCGGTAATGTTTACATTAACGGAAGTGGGAGCTTTAATTACAGCGGGTAAATTTTTAGACAGCTATGGGGATGAATCATTCAAAAAGAATTTTGCTTCTGCTATGTATAAAATAAAATCTATTTTGAAATATAGCGATAAAGACTATGCGCAGGAATTGGAGAGCAGTACCAATGTGTATAGTACAAACGGGCCAAAAAACACCTTGGCAGATAACATTATTGCAACCATTCAGACTGCAATCTGTAATAAAAGGATATTATCCATTCAATATCATGCATCAGACAGGAAAGAGCCGGAATTCAGAATGATAGAGCCCGTATCAATGGGGGTTTATGAACAATACTGGTATTTAATAGCCTTTTGCAGGCTTAGAAATGAATATAGAAATTTTCGGGTAGACCGAATCATAAGTATTCATATAGAAGAAGAATTTTACCAAAGCCATACTGATTCCGTAGATCAAATACTAAAGCAGATGCTTTCATATAAAAAACTGCATAAAGTTATTCTTAGAATTGAAAAAGGGAAGACATACAACTCTATTAAAAACAGGTATTTTCCAGGCTTTCTTGAGGAAACTGACCTTGGGAGTAAGATTGAAATAAAATTTCAGACAGATTCTCTTGAGATATTGGGAAAGCAGCTGATTGAATATGAATCAGACATAGAAATCGTAGAACCGGGTGAATTAAAGTGCATAATTCGTAAACATTGGGAACAAATTATGAATCATTGTCGCAGCCTGATTTAAGAAAATCTGTATGTTTTACAACTTTTATTTTTCCTGCTGACAAACAGCTGTCACTGTGGTGTGATATTCTTTTATAAAAAAGGAGAATTCACAAATATGAAACCCAAATTAATCATGCATGCACAAATCAGCCTTGATGGGAGCATTAAAGGTTTTGACAATCCGGAAGTTTACTACCAGGTTGCCAGCGAAATTCAATCAGACGCGGTGCTGTTTGGGTCAAATACTGTATTTACAGCATTTGAGAAATACCCTGTCGAAACAGCGGATGATTTTACAAAAGCTATTATAAGTCCGGATGATCCCAGGCCAATAGGAGTCATACCTGACAGCAGAGGAATCTTAAGAAATCTTCACTGTTTAAGAAATCTGGGATATTTGAAAGAAGTTGTTATTTTAGTATCAACCGCCACTCCAAAGGAATATTTGAAGTATTTAGAGGAAAGACATTATCCATATATTGTGGCAGGGAATGATTATGTAGACTATGAAAATGCCTTTCAGATTTTGTATGAACAATATGGTTGTAAATGCATGCGGACAGACAGTGGTGGTGGATTAACCAGTAAATTATTAGAAAACGGATGGATCGATGAAATCAGTCTTGTGATATCCCCATGTCTTACAGGTAATAAAGAAAAGCCTTTGTTTCAAGATCTTCTGTTATCTGAAAAATTAAATTTGGAACTGCAAGAATCAAAAATTGTTGAGCAAGGCTGCTTACATTTGAGATATGCTGTAAATCATTTCCATTAATACAGGCCAAGTTTAGGCTCTGACACGAAAAGTGTCGGAGCTTTTTCTAATTGTGAGAACAGGTTTCTTGTTTTAATCAATTTTCGATAGATAATAAATTTGTGATTATGCAGAAGGCATGATGCTAGAAAGGAAAGGAAAAACAGATATGGAATATATTATTGAAACAGAAAACCTTACAAAATATTATGGAACATCAATGGTTGTAGACAATGTTAATATTCATGTTCCGAAAGGTAAAATCTATGGTATGCTGGGAAGAAATGGTGCAGGAAAAACTACTATTATGAGCATGCTCTTAAATCTGGTTATACCTTCAGATGGATATATTAAATTATTCAATAAAGAGTATATGTATAATCCTAAAGAAGTTTATCGCAGAATTGGGTCTATTATTGAGACACCAGGATTTTATGAAAACTTAACAGGTAAAGAAAATTTAGAAATTATGGCAAGGCTTAGAGGTCAATATAAAAAAGAATGCGTGCAATCAGCCCTTCTTTCAGTAGGACTTGGGCATGAAGTGCAAAAGACCTTTGGCAGCTACTCTCTTGGTATGAAGCAGCGTCTTGGAATAGCAGCAGCAGTTATGCATGAGCCGGAATTGTTAATTCTGGATGAGCCTGTTAACGGACTTGATCCGGTTGGTATTGCCGTAGTACGTAATTATTTAGAGAAGCTGTGCATGGAAAAAGGCATTACAATTTTAATTTCAAGCCACATTTTAGGTGAAATGGAACAGCTTGCAGACATAATAGGGGTAATGAATGAGGGCAGACTGATAGAGGAGATTACCATGGAACAATTACACAAACGGTGCCGCCAATATATAGAAATCGAAGTATCTGATCCCATAAGAGCAATAAAACTTTTGAAAACCTGCCATCACATTACAGATTTGGTATACGACCAAACTGTTAGAGTATATGATTTTACTCATGACAGCGGTGAAATCAACAAAACGCTTGTGGAGAATGGCCTGTTGGTAAAAAAGATAGATGTGAAAGCAGAAAAACTAGAACATTACTTTTCAGACCTGATTGGAGGTGGCGGCATTGCTTAATCTTATTTACTGTGAATTATTGAAACTAAAGCGTTCAAAAATCCTGATTATCAGCATTATAGGGGTAATGGCAACTCCATGTATGATGTTGGCAGAAACATTACAAACTCATTTTGAGAATCCGGAGCTTGCCGTAACATTAACAAACATCTATAGCGATAGCCTGCTTTATATTATGATTTTAATCAATATGATTATTTATGTGACTATTACTTCTTATCTTTTCAGCAGAGAATATACAGAGAATAGTATAAAAACCATATTGCCGATACCAGTTTCAAGAATGGCTTTTATAACGGGCAAATTTATTGTACTTTATCTTTGGTCCGTAATGCTTACGCTTGTTACATGGATGGGGATCTTAATATTCTCAGGACTTTATCATGCTGTCATAGGCATGGATGGATTCCTTTTTACAGTTATATCTGAATGGCTTTGCAAGTTTCTTATGGGTAATACACTGCTATATTTAACGATTACACCCTTTGCTTTTATAGCCGAAAAAACAAAGGGGATGGTTGCACCAATGATTGCCTCAGCGGTCATTGTTATGGGAAGTGCGGCTATTTTAAATCATGATATAGGGGCGCTATACCCATGGACCGCAACCTGCCTTATTATGGAAGGGAGAATACAAAGTACGGGATATCCAGACTTTCTGGTGTCTGGTATTATCGTTGTTGTATCAGTTGTCGGTTTTTTGATAACATTTCAACATTTTAAAAAGGAGGATATAAAATAGCGAAATTAAGCGGATAAGAAGGTAAACTTGACAAACAGCCGGAATTTCTGTATACTGGCACAATAGATAGGTAACTATTTTCGAACGTTTTTAGAGGCTCTATTCTTGAAGAATAGAGCCTTTACCTTTGGAAGACAATATATGGAATAATAAGTGATTGGAGGAATATAAGATGTCAATGAACGATATAGAAAAAATGAAAAAATTCCTGGAAGAGAAGAAGGCAAAGGGTTCTTTTTTACAGGCCGAAAAGAAGATTGGTTCTGGTAAAGTGGAAAAGAGAAATAAGAATATTGGAATTGAATTTACAAGGACCCATAAAATCTCACAGTAAATGGGGGGAAGTTACACAATAAAGATTTTAAAGGAGAATTCATGCAATTTAAAGATTTAAATATTATGCCTGATATTATTAAGGCATTGGAAAAAGAAAGTTATGAAATACCTACACCGATACAGGAAAAAGCAATACCCGTTATATTGGAAGGCAGAGATTTATTGGGGTGCGCCCAGACAGGGACGGGAAAGACGGCTGCATTTGCAATACCGACCCTTCAGCTTCTAAGCAGTGAAAAGGCACCTCGTACAGCAAAACAGAATATAAGAGCCCTTGTCATAACACCAACCAGAGAACTGGCTCTGCAGATATACGAAAGCTTTAACACTTATGGTCAATTCACCAGTTTAAAAAGCTGCGTGGTCTTTGGTGGAGTATCTCAAAAGCCACAGGAGGAAGAACTGAAACGAGGGGTGGATATCCTGGTAGCAACACCGGGAAGGCTGCTGGCACTTATGGATCAGAAGCTTATAAGTATTGATCACTTAAAAATACTCATCCTGGACGAAGCTGACCGTATGCTGGATATGGGATTTATAAATGATGTTAAAAAGATTATTGCGAAAGCACCTCTTAAAAAACAGACTTTATTTTTCTCGGCTACAATGCCTCCGGATATCGCCAGACTGGCCGATACAATTCTTAAAAATCCTTCGAAAATAGAAATTACTCCGGTATCGTCAACTGTGGATACCATTGACCAGTATCTGTATTATACGGATAAATGCAATAAAAAGGATTTGCTTTTGCACATCCTGGAAGATAAAAATATCGTATCCGTGCTGGTGTTCATACGTACCAAGCATGGAGCCGACCGCCTGATAAAACAATTGGCAAAGAGTAATGTGACCGCCCAGGCAATCCACGGCGATAAATCTCAGGGAGCCCGTCAGCGTGCATTAAGCAGTTTTAAAGATAAAACGCTGCGGATATTACTTGCCACAGATATTGCAGCCAGAGGGATCGACATCGATGAATTAACCCATGTCATAAACTTCGATCTGCCGGATACTCCGGAGACATATGTACACCGGATTGGACGTACAGGCAGGGCAGGGCTTGGCGGAACGGCAATATCCTTTTGTGATTTTGATGAAAAAGAACAGCTTAAGGACATTGAACGATTAATTGGTAAGAAACTAACAGAGGTAAAAGACCACCCGTTTCCATTAAAAAATAACTTCCCGGCGGTAAAAACCACACAGCCCAAAAGAGATACAGGACGTAAAGAGAGAACGAAACCCCAGTTGAGAGAGCCATTACAACCGCTAACGGCAAAAAAGGCTTCAGCCATAAAGAAAAAATATCGAATGACAGCTGATGGAACATTAAAAGAGAAAAAAAGCTATAGTAATTTTTCAACAAAAAGAAAAAGCAGCAGATAAAAAACAGAGGTATCGGGACTAAAATCCTGATACCTCTGTTTGCTGGTCCCATCCTATAGATAATTGATTTAATTGCTGAAATACCGCACAGAACCATTTCCATAGGAATAAAATGAACTGAGAATAAAAATGCAATCGGAGCAGTTTACAGGAGTTTATATGGATGGTAGTAGTTATAGTAGCGCAACAATGGTGAGTGCTGGATTACCCTATGATAATATAAACTGGTATGATATAGAAGGTCAGCCTTTTGGTCCAGCCTCCAGATTTAATGTTATTGTATTTAACGATGCCAATAACATTGTGGACATTGAAGGACCTGTGGCAATAGGCGGAAGCTTTTACAGCCCAAGAGGATTTGGGGCCGGTTTTGCCAGAGACAAAGGCACCAGAGATGCTAATTACTCACCGGATTTAGTCCGATTTCTGGTTGGCGGCAATGTTGCGATGAGCGAACCACTGGTTATTGTCGGCCATACGGTTGTCGGCGGCGGATTCCGTGCTGGTAAGGGAAGTACCTACTTAATTGGAAAAAGTGGAAAGGCGGGTCAGACAGAAGAACTTAAAACTTTATATCAGGCCAATGGCGGCAGCCAGTATTGGACACCATCAGACAAAGGTAATCACTATTTGATTTCCAGCTATGATGTTCCAAGATATATACCTGCAGGCAGGATAAATGCAGATATCCCCAGATTCTTCCGTGATGCAAAGGAGAGCATCGGATACTATAAAAATTGTATTGAAGATTTGACCCCAAATGGAAGTGTTACAGATAATAATTACGAATGGATATTAAGGGGAAATAACCCCGTTCAGAATGTATTTCTGATTGATGTGAGACCAAACGGTCTGATCAACAAAGGAATCCGTGCGGAAGTTCCCGAGGGAAGTACGGTTATTGTAAGGCTGAAAACGGGTCCCAATGCTCACCTGCAATATGGCGTTTATGGGGAAAATAGTAAAGCCAGTCGGACCTTATATGTGTTTGAGGACGCAACTAATATTTATATGGAAAAATCTTCTGATATATGGGGAAGCATACTGGCACCCCAGGCAATGTTCCATGCGCACCCAACAGGCGGTCATGTAAGCGGTAACGCTGCATTGGGATCATTTGCTGTAGATGCTGCCAGCGGCTTTGAATTTCATTATTACCCCTTTGTTGGAGGCGTGATGTGTCAGGCTGTGTCACCAGATGTTTCTGAGACATTGCCGGAAGAGGAGGAACAGCCTGTCGTGTGTCCGGAATGTCCTGCACCGGTACCCTGTCCACCGCCAGTATCCTGCCCGGCTCCAGCACCCTGTCCGACACCACCGCCTTGTCCCCAGCCTGAGCCCTGTCCCGCTTGTCCGGTGCCACCGCCTTGTCCGAAGCCAGAACCGTGTCCCACTTGCCCGGTGTGTCCGAAGCCAGAGCCGTGTCCGGCGTGCCCGGTGTGCCCGAAGCCAGAGCCGTGTCCGGCATGCCCGGTTTGTCCGAAGCCAGAGCCGTGTCCGGCATGTCCGGTGTGTCCGGTGTGTCCGAAACCAGAGCCGTGTCCGGCGTGTCCGAAACCAGAACCCTGTCCCATATGTCCGGTATGCCCGGTGTGCCCGAAACCAGAGCCCTGCCCGGTTTGTCCGGCATGTCCGGTGTGCCCGAAACCAGAGCCTTGCCCGATTTGTCCTGTATGTCCGAAGCCAGTACCATGTCCTGTTTGCCAGGAGTGTCTTATTAAACCAGGCATCATCTCCGGATGCATCTGGGGATGCCGCTGCGGTGATTTTCATGATTGGGAGGTAAAATTATACAAGAGATGTAATGATGTTGAAACATTGCTGTTTTGTGCCAGGATCTGCGGCTGTGGCTGCTTTGAATTTGCAGTTCCTTATGAAGGATGTTATATTCTCAAAGTGAGGTTATCCGAAAACTGCTGGAATACTTTCTGGTGCAAGCCAATCATTACATTGAATAATATCGGAGTAGCCAGTTTTATGATTGATTAATTTATATGTTTTGAAAGCTGCCGCAATCGGGAAATTGATATGCTCAAATACCCAATTGCAGCAGCTTTTTTCTCATTTGTTCATGCTATGATTTTATAGCCCAGCGTAATTTTGCGCATCTGGCACGCCCGTTGGAATTGCATTCTTCTGCGGAAGGTCTGATTGCATCGGGTGCAATTTCTTTATAAACACCGCTGCGATAGAGCTGTTTAAATGATTTTTTCACCAGACGGTCTTCTCCTGAATGAAAGGTAAGAATCGCCACACGTCCCCCTTCAGCCAGAGCAGCAGGAAGCTTTTCCAAAAAGTCATATAATACTTCAAACTCATTATTTACATCGATTCGAAGTGCCTGAAAGCATCGTTGGCATGATTTTTTGATTTCGTTATCTCTGTCTTTTTCCGGAATAAATTTCAGAGTATCTTTGATAATCTGCTGGAGCTGGCTGGTTGTTGTAATTTCTTCGCCTTTTTTTATTGCTGAAACTACCGCACGTGCGATTTCTTCGGAATGGGGCTCGTCCGCATTTTCCAATAACATGCCGCATAGTTCTGTTTGAGAAATAGTTTTTAAACGTTCTGCCGCAGAGATACCTTTTGACGGATTCAGCCGTAAATCGAGCGGCCCCTCCGTCTTAAATGAAAAGCCTCTTTCCGGGTTATCTATCTGCATGGAGGAAACACCTAAATCTGCCAGAATAAAATCAAGGGGACCTGATTCCGAAATAATCTCATCAATATTGGAAAAATTGGTTTGCCTGATTGTCAGGATCTCCGGACCATAACCCAGGTGCTCTAAACGCTCCCGTGTCCTGGGAAGTTCGATGGGATCTACATCTGTCGCATATAAGTGCCCTTTCGAATTGAGACATTTAAGCATCTCTAAAGTATGACCGCCGTAGCCTAATGTCGCATCTAATCCGGTTTGTCCGGGTTGGATCTGTAATATTTCCAAAATTTCTTTTACGCAGATAGAGCGATGCATTCCGGCAGGAGTATTGCCCTTTTGAATTACTTTTGTAACAGTATCAGAATATAATTCCGGATTCAGTTCTTTATATTTATCTTTAAACGCTTTTGGGTGAGTTCCTTTGTATCTGGGGCGACGCTGATGTTTCTGTTCCTGATTATCCATTTTTATTCCACCTCTTTAAATATCCTTTTAATAAATGCATCTGCTTACATGATATCAAATGCATGCCATTATGGCAAATGTATATTAGAATAATAGGACACTGCCCGAAATATAAACATGATCAGGTACAGAGGTAAGATTGTATTTATTCTATTTAGAGATATAATATACTTATTAAATAGAAGTAATCGGAGGGAATTTATGTTATTTGATATTTTAAAGTCGAGAAGAAGTATTAGAAAGTTTCAAAACAGAGAGATTGAACAGGACAAGATTGATAAAATACTTAAAAGTGCTTTGCTTTCACCATCATCCCGTTCCATACGGCCATGGGAGTTCATAACTATTACCAATGGGGAGATAATCAAACAGCTCTCGCTAAGCAAAGGTACAGGTTCTCATTTTTTGGCAGGAGCACCTCTGGCGGTTGCAGTAATCGCGGATCACACGTTAAGTGATGTCTGGATTGAAGATACTTCCATCGCTTCGACAATCATTCAGTTAGCAGCCCAGGATCTGGGACTTGGTTCGTGCTGGATTCAAATAAGGGAAAGATACTATACAGAAGAGGAAACAGCGGGGGATTACATCAGGAAAGTGCTTGGAATACCCGGGCAGTACAGTGTTGAATGTCTGATTGCTATCGGCTATCCTGCTGAGGAAAAGAAACCTTATGAGGAAGATATGCTGCAAAGTCAGAAGTTGCATTTTAACAAATTTTATCATTGACCGGATATTTGAGAACAGAACATTAACTACATAAAAAAACAAAAATAATATCCTCCACCGGGGCTTGCTGATTAATAATTACGTTTTATAATTGTACTTAACAGAAAGTAAAATTATGAAAGGCTGGTAAGAAAATGCATATTCCAGACAATTATTTAAGCCCGTCAACATGTGCTGTTATGGGAGCTGCTATGGTTCCTGTTTGGACAAAGGCAGTCAGGAAGGTGAAAGAAGAGATTCCCAAAGTAAAGATACCCCTGCTCGGTGTAGGGGCGGCGTTTTCATTTCTTCTTATGATGTTTAATGTTCCGCTTCCCGGAGGAACGACAGGCCATGCTGTGGGTGGAACGCTTCTGGCAATTTTAATGGGACCTTATGCTGCCTGCATCAGTGTTACGGTTGCACTTTTTATTCAGGCACTGTTATTTGGCGATGGCGGTGTTCTTGCCTTTGGGGCGAATTGCTTCAATATGGCATTTATCTTACCTTTTTTTGGATATTATATTTATAAACTGATTAAAGATCATGTAAGGTCGGAAAAAGGAGAATACCTGGGCATGATTTTGGGGTCCTATGCCGGGATTAATGTAGCTGCATTATGTGCTGCCATAGAATTTGGAATTCAGCCGCTCTTATTTAAAGATGGTGCAGGGCAGGCACTTTATTGTCCTTACCCCCTTTCTGTCTCCATACCTGCCATGCTGATTCCCCATTTGCTGGTTGCAGGAATTGTGGAAGCAGTTTTTACGGCTGCAATTGTAATTTACATAAAAAAGGTATCTCCGGGTACATTTTATAAGGGTGGCAGGGAGAAAACGAAAGCCATATACGGCCTGGCAGCCGGGCTTATCTGCTTTACGCCCCTTGGTCTTCTGGCGACAGGCACCGCATGGGGAGAGTGGGGAGCAGATGAAATTAAGGAGGTAGTATCAGGGGGGAATGCATTGGGATTTGTTCCTCACGGTATGAAGGAAGGCATTCATTTTAATGCTGCCATGCCGGATTATGCAGTAAGCGGACTTCCCGAAGTAGCAGGATATTTATTATCAGCAGTTGCAGGGGTGGCAATCATGATCATTTTATTTAAGATACTCAGCAATCTGAAAAAAGACAAGGCTGGAAACAACGTTGGATAGTACAGAAAATAAACCGGCGGATCTGCCGGAATGGCTTTTAATAAATGAGAACTATATACCGTTAGCCGATAAGGATACTTTTGTCAACAAAAGTATCCTGTCTGTATTTAAGGTAATTTCAAGAATAAAGAAGCAGGATTCACAAAGGTTAACCAGATCACCAATTCACGTACCCCTTCATGTTTTTGGTACATTTCTTCTTATCATACTGGTTTCACTCACAAGAAGCTTTATCTTTGTTATTATTGTTAATGTCTGGCTGCTGGCGGTTTTAAGTATGACAGATTCAGAACGGATGGTAAGAATTTTAAAGATGAGTACAGGTGTTACCCTGTGCACTGCTGTGATTATGCTGCCGGCATTTATTTCAGGTAATACTTACAGCAGCATCATGATTACCACAAAGGTATTTGCGACAATCACTGCAATGGGCCTGCTTACCCACTCTGCAAAATGGAGTGCGCTTACACAAGCGCTGAAAAAATTTTCTATGCCTGATATTTTTATCTTTATTCTGGATATCACGATAAAATATATTTATTTGCTGGGTGAATTGTCGTTAAACATGTTTTACGCATTAAAGCTTCGGTCTGTTGGGAAAAACCGCAGCAAGTATTCGTCAATGGCAGGTATTGCAGGATCTGTGTTTCTTCAGTCAAAAGAGCTGGCTGAAGAAATGTACCATGCCATGGAATGCAGAGGATTTACAGGAGAGTATCACATTAATAATAAATCAGAGTTAAAATGGCTGGATTATTTTTATATTGGGATAAATATTGGCTTTTTCATTCTGTTTATTTACTTCGGAAGGATGTAAGATGATTGAACTGAACGATATCTGCTTTTCTTATTCGGATATGATTGCATTAAATCACATTAATCTCACCATTAAAGCAGGTGAAGCAATCGCATTAATGGGGGCGAATGGATGTGGTAAGTCAACTCTGTTAAAGCTGATGAATGGAATTATTTCACCGGACAGAGGGAGCTACCGGTTTCATGGAGAAGAAGTTACCCATAAAAAGCTGCAGGATTCAAAATTTTCCAAACTCCTCCATCAAAGAATTGGATTCGTATTTCAGAATTCCGATACACAGCTGTTTTGTTCCAGTGTCTATGATGAAGTGGCTTTCGGCCCAAGACAGATGGGGTATACGGAATCAGAAGTGGAGAGCCGGGTAAATGACTGTCTTGCTATGCTGGGCATACAGGAATTCAGTAACAGAATTCCATATCATTTAAGTGGCGGTGAAAAACGCAAAGTTGCGATCGCATGTGTGATGTCTTTAAATCCCGAGGTTTTGGTGCTTGATGAACCAATGAACGGGCTTGATCCCAAGACACAGAGATGGCTGGTGGATTTTTTAAATAAACTGAACAAAGCAGGAAAGACATTGATTACCTCCACTCATAATCTTGAGCTTGTTCATGAAATATCCGAAAGATCCATTCTCTTTGATGAATCCCATTCAATTGTATCAGACAGGCTGACAGAAGAACTGTTAAAGGATGAAGAACTGTTAAAAAGGGTAAATCTTGTGGACCAGTCCTATCATTACCATGTATGAGAAAACAGCAATATAGAGACTTGATAAGTATTTCGGTTAAATATATAATAAAGTATGAGATTAAATTAGAAATAAGGGGACAGAGCATGAAAAGAAAGGTGATTTTATTTGCAGCAGCAATACTGACATTATGTTTTGCAGCGGGCTGCCAGAAGCCAGAGGCTGAGAACATCCCTAAGGAGACAGAAACCTCCAGCGGGATCGAGATTAATAATGAAGCAGTAAGTGACTCAAAAAGCGGACAGACAGAATCCGCTTCACCCGAGGATGGGGGATCTTCCGGTTTAAATATATCTCTGGACGAAAATCGAATCATACAGGATCAGTCCTTTCAGGCTGAGCTGAGTGACTGGGGAGATGTGAGGTTTGTATCCTATGACCCCGGAGCTGGTTCAGATTTTGAAGACGTCTCCTTTTACCTGGTAAAAGATAATAAGGTGGTTTACTCATTCCCGTATTATGGAGAAAATAATAAAACGGATCAATATGCCGGGCTTTTTGACAGCGTAGAATCTGTGGCATTTCGGGATGTAAATGGCGATAAATTAAAGGATGTAATCGTTATTATTAACTACATGACCGGTGCCGGTCCCCAGGGGATGGAACCCCGCCCCAAAGCCAGGATATTCCTGGCGGAGAATAAGGGCTTTATTCTGGCAAAGGACATGACAGATGATGTAAATGATCATATTGAGGAAAAAGATATGAGTATGGATCATATTTATGAGTATCTGAAAAATAAATAACTGCTGATTGTTTTCTGACTTTCTTTAAACAAGCGCCCCAGGTGTTCAAGGACACTTGGGGCGCTTGTTTATAAATTCAAGGGGTCAGGCATTTGCGTAATCGGCTGCGTTACTCTTGAGCTTAGGACCGTAGGTGGCGCCATCTCCGTTGTAGATTGCTCCCATCTTAGTGAAATCCCGTGACTGGCAGGCTTTTAATAATGAACCATTGCTGTAGTTTGCAATAAAGGTGCAAAACCCTTTCATCTGGTTGTCTTCACTGACGCCAAAGTCATTAAACATAGCCTTTGGTGAGTCATAACCTGTAACCTTAAAATTAAAGCCCATAATCTGGGGAAGTCCCATACTGACGGAATAGTAAGCGTAATATTCATCAATTCCAATTGCCAGATTAAATGCCTCATATTCACTGGACTGCTTCCCTGTGTGTGTCTTGTTCCATTTTCCGTTTTTGTAATAATAATGTACTTTATTCTCAACCTTGAAGGTCTTGGAGGCACTTGGAACATTCTTTAAGAAGATATGGTTTTCAAAACGGATTAACAGCTTTCCGCCGGAAAAACCTGATCCAGAAGATTCGGTGAGGATAAAGCCACCTAACACATCTTCGCCAATTGAGTGTTTTGAAGCGAAGGAAGAGATGATAGATCCAAATTTCTTTTTTAAATTTTTGGCAGCAGTACTGGCGCTGCCGCCAGAGCCTGCTTTATCAAGAGCAGTAAGCGTGGCTTTCCCAGCCTTACCGTCTATGGTGAGACTTTTGGATCTCTGAAAACCTCTTACTGCAGTATCGGTATTATTACCAAATTTACCATCAGGAGTACCGCAGTTGTGTCCTGCCGTATTTAATTTTCCCTGCATGGTCTTTACTCCGGCACTGTATCGAAGCTTGTCATCTATCATATAGTATCCGGTACCTGCAAGTACCTGAGCGTATGTGTATCTAGAGTTATCATAATCTGCCATAATATTATCTCCTTTTTATTTTTTTGTTGAATTTGCAAATTCAATGATAAAAAAGAAAAATCAAGGCATATTTGTAAACTTGAACCGTTTATTAAATGATAGCTGATAAATAAATTATTTTTTGGTTTACAAATCCCTCCTCCTATTCTTTTTATCAGGTAGATTTGCAGATCAACTGTTTCTCCGTCTATGCCGGCTAAGGGGAGCCATTTGAAATTTAAAAATTCCAGGAGGTAATAAGAAATGAATAAAACAATTGCAAAATCAGTAGGTAATTCCAACCCTCTGATCGATCACCACTTAGGAGCAGATCCATTTGCTCTGACTTATAACGGAAGAGTATACATCTATATGTCCAGCGATAATTACGAGTACAATCCAGATGGCTCAATCAAAGAAAATAGTTTTGCTAATTTAAAGAGTGTCTTTGTTATATCTTCAGAAGATATGGTAAACTGGACCGATCATGGTGCTATTCCGGTTGCAGGTGCAAACGGAGCTAACGGAGGACAGGGAATTGCAAAATGGGCAGGCGGTTCCTGGGCACCAGCGGCCGCAGTGAAAAACATCAATGGTAAGGACAAATTTTTCCTTTATTTTGCCAACGGCGGAAACGGTATTGGCGTGCTGACGGCTGACAGCCCAATCGGACCGTGGAGTGATCCCCTGGGCAGAGCGCTGGTAACAGGCAGTACGCCTGGTGTTGCCGGTGTGGTATGGCTCTTCGATCCGGCTGTATTTGTTGACAGTGACGGAACCGGCTATTTATACTGCGGCGGCGGAGTTCCGGGAGGCCAGAATCCGTCACAATCCCAGTGGGCAAATCCAAAGACTGCCAGAGTGCTTCGGCTTGGCCAGGATATGATCAGTATTGTGGGAAGCGCTTCTACCATTGACGCCCCCTTCATGTTTGAAGATTCAGGAATCCATAAGTATAACGGAGTTTATTACTATTCGTACTGCATTAACTTTTCCGGCTCTCATCCAGGAAGTGTCCCTCCCGGAGAAATCGGATATATGACCAGCAATAGTCCTATGGGACCATTTACCTACAAAGGTCATTTCTTAAAAAATCCGGGCAGCTTTTTCGGAGGCGGAGGCAATAACCATCATTGTGTTTTCCAGTTTAAGAACCAGTGGTATGTGGTTTATCATACGCAGACCGTGAGTCTGGCTTTATATGGTTCCGGTAAAGGTTACCGATCTCCTCACATTAACCAGTTGTTCCACAACAGCGACGGAAGTATTCGCGAGGTTGCAGCAAACTACGCAGGGGTAGGCCAGCTTTCCAATTTAAATCCTTATAAGCGGGTTGAGGCAGAAACTATGGGCTGGAACGGCAGAATCTTAACAGAGAAGAGCAATGCTTCCGGAGGACCTGTATACAATCAGAATGTAACAGGAATTCAGAACGGAGACTGGATCGCTGTAGGAAATGCGGATTTTGGTTCCACAGGTGCCAAACGATTTAAGGCCAACGTTGCTTCAACTTCAGGGGGCAGGATCGAAGTACGCCTTGACAATGAAAGCGGAACGCTGGTGGGAACGCTTAATGTACCAAATACCGGCGGAATGCAGAATTGGAGAGAAGTAGAAACAACCATTAATGGAGCCAAAGGTGTACATAAGCTGTTCTTTGCATTTACCGGAAATGGAAGCGGAAACTTATTTAATTTTGACTATTGGCAGTTTTCTTAAACTGACCAGGAAAAAGGAGATTTATTATGGACAATATAATGAATGAAGAAATGAAATCAGCCTGGCAGTCTGATAATGGGAACGGTACCTATACCAATCCGATTTTAAATGCGGATTATCCTGATATTGCAGCTATCCGGGTTGGAAAAGACTTTTATATGGTCAGCTCCACGTTTGTATCCTTTCCCTCCATACCGATTATGCATTCAAGGGATCTGGTAAACTGGGAGATAATCGGATACGTCACAGCAGATTTAAACGGAACGGGAAAATCCTATACTCTGACAAACAGTTTTGAGGATTATGGACATGGATGCTGGGCACCTACCATTGCTTACCGAAATGGTGTTTATTATGTGGGGATTTATCAGGCACAGGGTAAATTTATTCTGTGCACCGCCACCAATCCGGCCGGGCCTTATACGAAAACAGTATTTAACCAGGGATTTCATGACCCGGCGCTGTTTCTTGATGATGACGGAACCGGATATATCATTTCAGAACCAAATGATGTGAAAATCAGTAAGCTCAGCGGGGATTATAGGTCTGTGGTGAACAGCAGAGTATCCACCCGTATTGAAGGAGTCACCGGTAAGTATCTGGTGGAAGGAACCCATGTGATAAAAAAGAACGGATATTATTATATTTTCCGGAACTCCACACCGCCGGAATCCTATACTTATTGTCTTAGGTCCAGAAATATTTATGGTCCATATGAAATGAGAATTCTTTTAAACGGGCCGAGAATACCTGGCGGAAGCCAGATTCATCAGGGAGGTCCGATTGACACCCCAACCGGGGAGTGGTGGTTCTATGTGTTTCAGGATGGAAACGGCCTGGGACGCCGTGATATTCTGGTACCAATGCAGTGGCAGAATGACTGGCCGGTAATTGGTGATCCATCCACGATTAAAAATGTAACAATCGCAGGTAAGAGCTACCCCATGGGTAATGTTCCCATTACATACAGAAAGCCAGATGTGGGGGCTTCTTATCCGGCACAGGCCATTCCTGACAGCGATGATTTTAACTCCGCTGTTCTGGGTGTGCAGTGGCAGTGGAATCATTATCCGGACAACAGCAAATGGTCACTAAGCGAACGGCCTGGATATTTACGGCTTCGGGCAAAACAGGCCAATAACTTATGGAGGGCAACCAATACCCTTACCCAGAGAGTTCAGGGACCTGACTGCCAGGGAACCATTGAGCTGGATACTGCCAATATGGCAGACGGGGATCAGGCAGGACTTTGCCTGTTAAATATTCCCTACGGGTCCATTGGTGTGGTTAAGTCCGCAGGCGTGAAAAAGATTGTGGCAAATATTAATGCGAAAGAAGATGCTCAGGGGGTTATTACCAATGGCCCTGTTCTCCGCGGTAATATTGTTTATTTACGGGCCGATGCAAACCTCCTTACGGATAAGGCAGTCTTTTCCTACAGTACTGATAATATTACATTTACCCAGCTTGGGGGACAGCTTAATATGCCGTTTGACCTTGGTTTCTTCCAGGGAGATAAGTTTGGTATTTATAACTTTAATACAGCTTCTGCCGGCGGATACGTTGATGTCAACTGGTTTCGTTTCACCTCCTCAAAAAGAAAAGCAGCAGGTATGCCGGATGCATCAGTTACGGAAGATATGCTGGAAACAAGCATGGCGGTATCTGCGTCAGGCGGCGATGCAGCCATTAATCTGGCAGCACAAAAGCAGCTGATCCGGGGCTTTGGCGGAATCAATCATCCTGCCTGGATCGGAGATTTAACGGCAGCCCAGAGAGAGACTGCTTTTGGAAACGGAAATAATCAGCTGGGATTCACTGTTTTAAGAATTTATATTGACGAAAATAAGAACAACTGGAGCAGGGAACTGGCGACTGCAAAAAAGGCAAAGGAAAAAGGAGCCATACTGTTTGCCTCTCCATGGAACCCTCCAAGTGATATGACAGAGACATTCACCCGCGATGGTGTAGCAGGGCAGAAGAGGCTGAGATATGATAAGTACGCTGCTTATGCACAGCATCTCAATGATTTCGTTTCTTTTATGAAAAATAATGGGGTGGAGCTGTATGCCATATCCGTTCAGAATGAGCCTGATTATGCACATACCTGGACCTGGTGGACTCCGTCTGAGATGCTCAACTTCATGAAAAATTACGCAGGATCCATCAACTGCAGAGTTATTGCACCGGAGTCATTTTCTTATATGAAAAATATGTCAGATCCTATATTAAATGATTCAAAGGCACTTGCCAATATGGATATTCTGGGAGCACATCTTTATGGTACACCGGAAAGCGGCTTTTCTTATCCTCTTTTCAAACAGAAGGGAGCGAATAAGGAACTTTGGATGACGGAAGTATATTATCCAAACAGCAATAATAATTCCGCAGATTTATGGCCGGAGGCACTTGAGGTATCCTATCATATTCACAATGCCATGGTATTAGGCGATTTCCAGACCTACGTATGGTGGTATATCCGCAGGCAGTACGGTCCGATGAAGGAGGATGGAACGATCAGCAAACGAGGTTATAACATGGCTCATTTCTCCAAATTTGTAAGACCGGGATATGTCAGGGTGGATGCTACCCAGAATCCGGCAAATGGTGTTTATGTTTCCGCATATAAAGGAGATAATAAGGCAGTTATTGTGGCAATCAATAAGAACACATCTGCAGTCAGTCAGAAATTTACATTCCAGAATGGAACGGGAGGCTCGGTATCTTCCTGGATCACAGACGGAAGCAGAAACCTTGCAGCAGGTTCTGGTTACCGCGTATCCGGAAACTCCTTCACAGCTCAGCTTCCGGCCAGAAGTGTAACAACCTTTGTTAGCGGTTTAAGCTGATAAAACGTAATTAAATCAATGAGGCAGGGTGCTTTGACGTTCAGTCAGGGTGCCCTGTTTCAATGTCTTATTTCTTAAGTATTTCGTTTTTTATTTACGGGACCGGAAACTGGTATTATAATACGCTTATATTAAAAAAGAAAGAGGAGAAAGATGAAGAAAGAATTACCCTATTTCAGTATTGGAGATTCCTTTGGGGGAAATCAGGACTGGTTCCGGGATCCGATGATGCATTTAGGCGGCTGCGGGGCTGCAGCTGCATGTGATGTCTGCATTAATCTGGCGTTCCATCACAGCAAAACTCATCTGTATCCATTTGATATCCAAAGTCTTGACAAAGAAGCTTATATCAGATTTTCCAGTACCATGAAGCCGTATCTGAGACCACGTTTCGGGGGGATTGATACGCTGGAAGTGTTTATGGATGGTTTTTACCAGTATTTAGAATATGTGAATGAGCGGGGAATACAGCTGTCAGGCTGTCCTGGTGATACTCCTGCAGAGGAAGCGGTGTGTAAGGTTAAAAATCAGATTGACCAGGGAATTCCCATTCCCTTTCTGCAGCTCCGCCATAAAAATGTGAACTTTAAGGATCTGGTCTGGCATTGGTTTATGCTGGTGGGATATGAAGAATTTGAAAATGAATTTTATGTAAAAATTGCAACCTACGGCGGTTTCAGATGGCTTTCCTTTTATGAGCTTTGGGAGACCGGATATAAACGAAAGGGTGGAATGGTGCTTCTGCGGGAGCCGGAAGAGTAAGGTGATATGGTGAAAGCAGCGATTTGTGATGATGAGGTACATTTCCAGTCGTTTTTACGGGAGAAGCTGGAATCGTACTATGGTATGTCAGAGGTTGAAATAGAAGTATTTTCTTCCGGAATCAGTTTTTTAGAAAAGTTCAGAGAACATCCATATGAATATCAGCTGATTTTTATGGACATTGAAATGCCTGGAATTAATGGAATAGAGACTTCAAGGCTGATCCGGGATATAAATCAGTCTGTTCCGGTAATTTTCTTAACCAGTCACAGGGAATTGGCTGCGGAGGGGTATGAAGTGGATGCGTTCCGTTTCCTGGAAAAGCCGCTTAAGATGGAGAAACTGGTAAAAGCACTGAATGATTATAACAGATTATGGGTACAAAATGGCAGAATCCCTCTGCAGGACGGAGAAAATACCATTCTGGCCAGCTGGACAGATATTCAGTATGTACAAAGTGAAAATGTATATATACATGTTTTTACAGATCAGGCAAGGTATCTGATCCGTAAAAAACTAAGTGATATGGAGATGCAGATGCCAAAGAATTTATTTTTTAAACCTCATAGAAGCTATCTGATCAATCTGGGGTATGTAAGTTCTTTTGACGGCAGGAAAATTATCATGAAAAACAGCCATGAAATACCTGTAAGCAGAGGAAAGAGGGATGAATTAAAAGCATCGGTATTAAATTATTTACGTATATCAGGATAAGACAGGTGAGTTATGTTTGAAAAAGTATATATGATAATGGGGTGCACAGAATTATTACTGTTAATGATATTAATCGGAAAATATATCTATTTTGAACGATTTTTTGGGCATTTGCGTTTATGGTGTGTCTATCTGGTACTCTTCCTTTTATTTGAAATTTTACTCTGCTTTTATGATAAAGAGGGTCTGGTTCAGATTGCGTTGTCTTTTGCGTTTTTTAGTGCACTGATTTTTCTTACAAGAAAGTCTAAAAAAATCAGGGGTCTGTTTATCGTAATACCCATAGCAGGAATGATATTTTCTTTTGTAATCATTCCTGTCTCTCTGCTGTTTCTTTTTTCTGAATCCATGAATTCCATAATTGACCACTCAACTGCATGGCTGTGGATTTATGATGTTATATTCTGGATTGGTTTTTATTTATTTTTCTGGAAAGTGAAAAATCGTCTTGATGAACTGCTCATGAACAGAACTCTTTCTAACTGGGAAAGAACTCTGATTAACATGACCGGTTTTTTCCTTTTCATTTTTACCATGCTTCTCGTATGTGTGGATGATTTTAAAATTACATCCTTTTACGCCAGGTGCTTTGCAGGCTCCGGTATTTTCATCATTGCTTTTTTAGAAGCATCAATCATTGCAATGGTAATACAGGGAAATGGAAAAGTCTATTTTCAGCAGGCCGCTGTTTTAAATGAGCATTATTTAAAAGTCCAGCTGGAGCATTTTAAAACATATCAGGAGACTCAGAGAGAAACAAGAAGAGTGTATCATGACATGAAAAATCATATCAGCTGCCTCCATAATCTGATTCTGCAGGGCAGATATGAGGAAACCGGCAATTATCTGATGGATTTAAATACACAGATACAGAACATAAATAAAGAGCTTTATACCGGGAATGATATTGTTGATGCTATTATAAATGAAAAGCTGTCCAACGCTTTGAAGGATCAGATATCCATATCAATAGATGGAAAACTGGGGTATCTGCCTGTGGATCCCATTGATCTTTGCACCATTTTTTCCAATGCTGCAGACAATGGAATAGAGGCATTAAGGGACAGTCTTATATCGGATAAGATGTTGGAAATCCAGTTTAAGAGACAGGGAGAAATGCAATGGATTATGTTCCGAAATCAGGTGAAGCGCAGAGGACCAGCATTAATATCTGTTACAACAAAAGGGGATTGTATCAATCATGGGTTTGGTCTTGGAAATATAAGAATGGCTGTGGAAAAATATAAAGGACACATGGAGTATCGATTGGAAAATGAGGGGGATCTGCAGTATTTTGTCCTGGAGATTCTTTTATTCGTGCACAACACAACATGACAGAAACATTTCGCAACAAAATTTACTATGGGAAGGGATCCGGAGCTATAATGAAATATGAAATCTGGCAAAGGAGACAAAAGTAATGAGTTATGATTCCCAAACAAACGTAAAACAGTGGAACAAAAAAGAAATCAGAAAGAATACGGGAAAACTGGTCCGGGGTGTGCTTATATATGAACTGATCATGTTTGTTACAATAATCACTGATGTTACTCTTAAGATTATCATATATTCCCGCAACGTTGATTTTAATGTTGATAAGGTTCTTGATAAGGCCGTTAGGAGTGGAACTTCCAGTATTATTTCGGTATTTCTGGGTTTGATTTTTTTATTCGTTTATTTTCGGAAAAGTGACTGCCGGAAGCTGATCTTTTACACTGGAGAAAAAATGACCGGGCTTTCATTTCTGATTCTGCTGACCGTTTTTATGTCCGCGCAGGCTGCTTTCAGTATATTAGGCGGAGGCATGGAACTTGGTTTTAACCAATTTGGTTATAGCATTCTGGGAGAGATTGAAGATGCTTCCAGTAACAGCAGTACAGTATCTATGTTATTGTACGCTTCATTTATTGGTCCTGTTTCAGAAGAAATTATTTTCCGCGGATTTGTTATGAGAGGGTTTGAAAAATACGGAGCGCGCTATGCGGTGGTGATGTCCGCTGTGATCTTTGGGTTATTCCACGGAAATCTGATTCAGAGTATCTTTGCAGGACTGGTTGGTCTGGTACTGGGATATACAGCTATGAAATATTCCATAAAATGGGCTGTTTTGCTACATATTATTAATAATTTTGTATTTGGTGATTTACTTACCCGTCTGCTTTCCGGCATGAATGAATCCCTGCAGTCAATGGTACTTTATGGGATAGAAGGCGCGTTTCTGGCAGGAACAGTGGTTCTGATGCTGATGAAGAAAACGGAGATAAGAGAGAAAATGAAAGGGATAAAGATTGACAGAGGGTTACTGGGAGTGACATTTTCTTCCATATGGCTGCTGATCTTTATTGCCTTTCAATTATTCCAGGGTATATCCGGAATAGAAAAGCTAAATTAAAATTTCATCCGTAAGATGAAGTGTGACTGATATGGAGGTATTATGAATAAAAAACTTTTAATTACTTTAATTACAGTAACATGCCTGACAGCAGGCTGTACAAAAACGGCACCATCGGTCCGCTTACAGGAAACAGAAAACACATCCGCCAGCGCTTCGCAGGAGAATACGATTACAATACAGTCTTCTCAGGAAGGTAACTCCCAGGCTGCTGCAGAGACAGAGAGTAAACCAGATTACAGCCGATACTTAAAAAAGAACTGGATCAGAAGCACAGACACCGATTTTCCTGAAAACGGAGGTTTATCCTTAGTTATTTCCAGTGTTGAGGATGGTAAAATTAAGGGTGACATTTCAGCGGTAGGCAGCGGACCTGCTTATAATATAGACAGATCCGGATTTGAGGGAACAGTAGATGGAAACACGGCACAGTGTGAGCTTGTGGATGATTCCAGAGGAAATAAAGGAACAGTCAGGCTTACATTTAAATCTCCCGGAATTCTTGAAGCTGCAGTTACAATTACTGAGAAATCAGAAGATAACATCATGACGATTCCGGAAGGAACCTTTGAATTTGCTCCGGATAATCTGAAACGTATAGAAGGATTTGAACCCATAGAAGATCAGTCTTTTATGGTGGATCTGGATTCATGGGGGAAAGTGAAGTTTGTTTCAGGAAAATTGACCGCTGGCAGTCATATACCTGCAGTGTTTTATCTGACCGATGAGGATGGAGCTATTTTTTATGAGTTTAATACAGGCTTTCCTTACAACGTAGATGTAGAGGCTGTTTCATTTAAAGATTTAAATAAAGACGGTTTAAAGGATATTATTATAATCGTTTCAGACCAGTACGACGGGGCTTCCGGATTGCCGATTGCAAATGTCTGCTTTCAGCAGGAAGATGGAACCTTTATGACGGATTATGAACTTTGCCAGGAGATCAATGATTCCGGAAACAATAAAGATATTAAAACCGTAACCAATTATGTTATGAATAAAAAATAAAAAATCGCCAACAGGTATTGACAAGATCACTAATAGTGTATATAGTTAACTGTGTTAGCTAAAATAATCAATACAAGAAGGTGAAAAGATGGATTATACAAGCCTGGCCCGTGAATATATGCAGGTAATGCATCATATGCGCGATAAAAATGGGCAGAAGAAGATTCATGACTCCATGCACGGTGAGAATTTTATGCTCTCTTATATCTCCAGGCGTCAGGGCGGTATTATCCCAAGTGAAATCAGCAATGAAATGGGAATTACCTCTGCCAGAATAGCTGCTGCACTTAACAGCCTGGAAGCAAAAGGCCTGATTACCCGGAGGATTGATACGGAGGACCGCAGGAGGATTCTCATTGATTTAACAGAAGCAGGAAGAGAACAGGCTAAAAAGCATTATGAAATGATTATGAATATTACTGTAAACATGCTTCAGTATCTGGGAGAAGAGGATGCCAAGGAGCTGGTCCGGATTATGAAGAAGCTTGCTGACAGGAGTCCGGAAGAGTTTATATAATATGCGGCCGATAAAACGGCTGCATATTTTACCGAAAATATCTAATACTATTAGTATATAACAAAGTTAGTAAAAAGGAGAGGAATACATGATAAAATTACTGAAGCGCTTGAAATTGGCAGAATGGGTACAGGTATTTGCCAGTCTGATTTTTATTGTAGCTCAGGTCTGGCTGGATTTAAAGCTTCCTGACTATATGTCAGAAATTACGAAGTTAACACAGATTCCGGGAAGTGCCATGGCAGATATATGGGCTGCAGGTGCAAAGATGTTAATTTGTGCTTTGGGGAGCCTGGTCTCTGCGACAGCGGTTGGTTTCTTTGCAGCAAGAATTGCAGCTTCTTTTTCGCAAAGAATCAGAAGCCTGTTGTTTTCTAAAGTTGATTCTTTCTCCATGGAAGAAATCAACCGTTTTTCCACAGACAGTTTAATCACACGCTCCACCAATGATATTACCCAGGTGCAGATGCTCATTACCATGGGGCTACAGATGCTTATTAAGGCTCCGATCATGGTGGTATGGGCGATTACAAAAATTGCAGGAAAAGGGTATGAGTGGACAGTGGCAACGGGTGTTGCGGTAGGAATCATGGTGGCTGTTATTGGTACAATTATGATTTTTATTATGCCCAAATTTAAAAAAATGCAGACACTTACGGATAATTTAAACAGGGTTACAAGAGAGAATTTAACCGGTTTACGGGTAGTTAGGGCATACAATGCAGAGCATTACCAGGAAGAGAAGTTTGATCAGGCAAATCTGGAACTGACTGCCACCCAGTTATACACCAACCGGGGGATGGCGATCATGCTTCCCATGATGACTGCGTTAATGAGCGGTTTGTCTCTGGCTATTTACTGGATTGGAGCTAATTTAATTAACGCAGCCCAGGCCATGGACCGCCTGACTATATTTTCCAACATGGTGGTATTTTCTTCTTATGCGGTTCAGGTCATCATGTCCTTCATGATGCTGGTGATGATTTTTATCCTGCTTCCCAGAGCGTCTGTATCTGCAAAACGTATTAATGAGGTACTGGAAACAAAGCCGGCTATTATAGACGGGTATAAAAAAGATGGTAAGACGGATATGCAAGGGACGGTTGAATTTAAAAATGTCAGCTTTCAATATCCGGGAGCTGCAGACTGTGTTCTGGAAAATGTCAGCTTTTCGGCAGGAAGGGGCGAGACAGTAGCTTTCATTGGTTCAACCGGAAGCGGAAAAAGTACGCTGATCAGCCTGATTCCAAGGTTCTATGATGTAACGGAAGGCGAGATTCTGGTGGATGGTGTGAATGTAAAGGACTATACACAGGAAGCGCTGCATAATAAGATCGGATATGTGCCCCAGAAAGCAGTGATGTTCCGCGGAACGGTAAGCAGCAATGTGGCATTTGGTGATAGCGGAAGGAAAAAACCACTGCCGGAAGAAATTGAATCTGCGGTAAAAACTGCGCAGGGCAGTGAATTTGTGGAGAAGATGGAAAATCAATATGAAGCGGAGATTGCACAGGGAGGCACCAATGTGTCAGGAGGACAGAAACAGCGTCTTGCCATCGCCCGGGCGGTCTGCCGAAAACCGGAGATTTATATTTTTGATGACAGCTTTTCTGCACTGGATTATAAAACTGACCGGGTATTAAGATCTGCTCTTAAAAAAGAATCCCGGGGAGCGACCAGTCTGATTGTCGCACAGAGAATCGGTACAATTATGGATGCGGATCAGATTATTGTACTTGATGAAGGAAAGGTAGTTGGAAAGGGGACTCACAGGGAGCTGCTTCAGACCTGCAGTGTATATAAGGAAATTGCAATGTCACAGCTTAGTCAGGAGGAATTAATATCATGAGTGATCAACAAGGAAAGAAAAATTCCAATACAGGTCAGATGCCAGGAGGCCCTATGGGAAAAGGCTCTATGGGGAATGTTACGGAGAAACCAAAAAACTTTAATACTACAATGGCAAAGCTTTTGGCGTATTGCAGACAATATCTGCCTGTTATTATCTTTGCTCTGGCTGCAGCAGCAGCTGGAACCGTTTTACAGATTATCGGACCGGATAAACTGAAAGATTTGACAAATGAGATCATGAAAGGGCTTCCTGCCATGGTCAATGGAGCGCCTGTTTCAGGATCGATTGACATGAGCGCTGTTTTAAGAATCGGCCGGACGCTGGCCGCATTTTACGCCGTTTCTCTTCTTTTAAACTATATACAAAGTCTGGTTATGGCAACTGTCACACAGGTAATATCAAAAAAGATGAGGACTGATATCTCAAAGAAGATGAACCGCCTGCCCTTAAAATATTTTGATTCTGTAAGCTTTGGAGATGTACTAAGCCGTGTAACCAATGATGTGGACGCCATCGGGCAGACATTAAATCAAAGCGTGGGTACCTTGATTACTGCTGTTACAATGCTGTTTGGCTCTTTGATCATGATGTTTTATAACAGCTGGATTCTGGCGTTGACTGCAGTAGGTTCCAGCGTGATTGGGTTCAGTTTCATGATGATTATCATGAGTGGATCACAGAAATATTTTAAACAGCAGCAGACAGAATTAGGTCATATCAATGGTCTGATTGAGGAAGTTTATACAGGACACAATGTTGTAAAGGTTTATAATGGCAGCAGGGAGGCAAAAGACGCTTTTGAAAACAGCAACCGCAGCTTATACCGCAGTGCATGGAAATCACAATTCCTTTCAGGACTGATGATGCCTCTTATGAGTTTTGTCGGAAACTTTGGTTACGTGGTAGTCTGTGCGGTTGGTGCAGCTCTTGCAATGGAAGGAAAAATCACTTTTGGTGTGATTGTGGCATTTATGATGTATATTCGTTTATTTACACAGCCATTATCCCAGATTGCCCAGGCGATGAATAATCTTCAAAGAACTGCGGCAGCAGGTGAACGTGTTTTTGAATTCCTTGATGAAGCGGAACTCGAGAATGAATCTGATAAAAAGAAAGCTTTCATGGATGTAAATGGAGATGTGGAATTTAAAAATGTCAGATTTGGCTACACACCGGATAAGCCGGTAATTAATAATTTTTCTGCAAAAATAAATGCAGGACAGAAGGTGGCAATTGTGGGACCGACGGGAGCGGGAAAGACCACCATGGTCAATCTGCTCATGAGATTTTACGAGACGGATGGAGGAGAAATTCTGATCGACGGGGTACCAGTGGACCAGGTACCAAGAGAGAATGTCCATGCACAGTTTAGCATGGTATTACAGGATACATGGATTTATGAAGGGACTATACGGGAAAATATTATTTACAGCAAACAGGGAGTAACAGACGAAGATGTGATAAATGCCTGCAAAACGGTAGGTCTGCATCATTTTATTATGACATTACCCAAGGGTTATGATACAATATTAAATGATAAGGCCAGTCTTTCAGAGGGGCAGAAGCAGCTGATCACCATTGCAAGGGCGATGATACAAAATGCACCTTTGCTAATTCTTGATGAAGCAACCAGTTCCGTTGATACCCGTACAGAACGTATGGTACAGAAGGCCATGGACCAGCTTACGGAGGGAAGAACTTCCTTTGTAATCGCTCACCGGCTTTCAACCATAAAAAATGCAGATTTAATTCTGGTTATGAAGGATGGTGATATTATTGAAAGCGGAAACCATGAGGAACTGCTTTCGAAGAACGGATTTTATGCACAGCTTTATAACAGTCAGTTTGAGGCAGCTTAGAAAAATATTATAGTAAATATGGAGGCGGAATATGAAGTTTTGCTGGACAACCATACACGTAAAATCTTTAGAGGAATCGATTCGGTTTTACCACAATATTATTGGTCTTGGCATTGTAAGTCAATTTGAAGCAGGACCCGATATGAAAATCGCGATGCTCGGTGAGCCGGGCAATGCGCTCATTGAATTAATCGAACAGAAAGGTATCTCCCAGGAGAGCAAAGGGTTATCAATTGGTTTTGAAGTGCCATCGATTAAAGAAGCAATGGAGCAGATAAAGCAGAATCAGATAGAAATTAAAAGCGGTCCCTTTTCACCATCACCTTCTACCACTTTCTTTTTTGTGAAAGACCCCAATGGTCTGGAAGTACAGATTGTGCAGCATGGATAGAGATATGTGATTGTTTTTGAACAAGGAGAGGACTATGAACAGAGGCGTAGTTGTGACTGGGGGAGCTCACGGAATAGGGAAACAAATTTGTTCTGATTTTATCAATGCAGGAGATCAGGTATGTTTTATTGACACAGATGAAAAAAGATCCCTGGATTTTGTAAATCAGACCCCCGGTTTGTTTTATTATAATGGAGATGTGGCAGATCCGGAAGTCCTGAAAAGTTTCATTGAATTTGCGATTGATAAGCTGAAACGGATTGATGTTCTGGTCAATAACGCCTGCCGGGGAAATAAAGGGATCTTGTCAGGATTAACTTACCAGGAATTTGACTATACCTTATCCATCGGATTAAAGGCACCTTTCGAATTAAGCCGTTTATGCAAGGAAGAATTGAAGAAAAACGGTGGAAGAATTATTAACATTGCTTCTTCCCGTGCATTTCAGTCAGAACCTGATACGGAAGCGTATGCCAGTACGAAAGGCGGGATCGTTGCTTTGACCCATGCGCTGGCCATCTCATTAGGTCCGGAAGTTTTAGTTAACTGTATTGCACCTGGCTGGATTAATGTGACGGAGCAGGAGGAATTCAGCCGGGAAGATGTGGCTGCGATTCCGGCTGGAAAAGTAGGAACGCCAGAGGATATATCCAGGATGGTGACATTTTTATGTGATCAGGATTTTATTACAGGGGAAACCATCACTGTGGATGGCGGAATGAATAAGCGGATGGTCTATCATGGTGACTGGAACTGGCATTTTAGACCTGATTCAAATAGCTGAATAACAAAGGAACCATGACACAGAGTTGTCATGGTACCTTTGTTATTATAGAAGAAAATGAAAGATGAGGTTTAATATGTCTGGTGTTTATGAAAAATGTCCTGTACTGGAAAACGAAAATTATCTGCTGCGATTTGTTGAGTTTGAAGATGTTCCCTTTCTTTTACGTGTTTATAGTGATAAAAAATCCCTTCAGCTTTTTAATAGTGATAACTGCCATGGTGATGATTTTAATTATGATACATTTAATCGTATGGAAAAGGCAGTGAATTACTGGTTTGATGAATATAATAGAAAAAGCTTTGTGCGCTGGTCCGTTATCTCGAAGAAGATGGATGAAGTGATTGGAACCATAGAGGTATTTCAAAGAAGATCCAGTGATTATTTTAATCAATGCGGTTTATTAAGAATGGATTTAAGAAGCGATTATGAAACGGAAAGCTGCATTGAAAATTTGCTATCCATATTAATTGCACCTGTCTATGAATTATTTGAATGTCAGATAATTGCGACAAAAGCGATTTCTCAGGCAAGAGAAAGAAGGAAAGCACTGGAAAAAATGAATTTTCAGCAGACGGATCAGAAACTGGTTGGATATGACGGGACAGAATATGAAGATTATTGGATTCTTTTAAAATAGAAGTACAGGATCCCCTTTGCTTTTTTTCTCATTGTCAGTATAATGAAAGTAAACGCCAAAAAAAGGAAAAGGAGCTGATCGTATGATAATAGAAATTTGGTCCGATTTTGTCTGCCCCTTCTGCTATATGGGCAAAACGAAGTTTGAAATGGCATTAAACAAGTTTGAACATAAAGATGAAGTAGAAGTCGTATATAGAAGTTTTGAACTAAACATGTCAGGCGAATCTGTAAAGGGTAAAGATATTCATCAGGTTATCGCAGATAAGTACCACATCAGCTATGAAGATGCAAGAAACAATAATGATATGATTGTGAAAGCTGCTGCTGAAGTGGGACTGCATTACCGCTTTGATTTATTAAAGCTAAATAGCACAGAATTGGCTCATGAAATAATTCAGTATGCAAAGACAAAGGGAAAAGCGAACGAACTGGTGAACCGTTTTTTTCGGGGGTATTTTGAAGAAGGAATGGACATCGGCGACAGGGAAGCTCTTTTAAAACTGGCAGAAGAGGCTGGTCTTGATATTCCCGACTTAACAATACATCTAAGTGGTGATCAGCTTAAATCAGAGGTGAAAAAGGAAGAAGAAATGGCTGGAAAATTAAATATTAATGCAGTTCCATATTTTTTAATTAATAATTGGTATGCAGTCTCGGGTGCTCAGAATCCTGATACATTTCTTCACGCACTGCAGGAAGCATATGAATCTGAAAAATAATATGATTTACAGCTAATAACAAAACTGCCGTTATATACTGCCATAAATCGGGTATATACGGCAGTTTCGCTATTTAATTTTTACTATACGGGTTGGTATAAAGCTTTGTTCTTGAGGAATTTATAGGATAACAGTTGACAATAATCATATGTTATGGTAAACTTCCGAAATGAGTTAGTTTGAGCTAACTTTTTTAAAAATAATGAGTTAGTCTCCAATAACACTAAGCAAATAATCCGCATTGGATTTTGCGGCGGAAAGGTGATGATGACTTACAAAGATTTAGTTTTCATAGGAATAAAGCAATAATTATACTCAGGAGGATATATATGAAAAAATTTATCTTATCGAAATTAACTGTTTTTACAGCAGTTTTTGCTATAATGCTGACAGGCTGTACAAATTCAAGCACCACCAGCACCACCGGGGCGACTTCACAGGCAAGTGAGCCGGCCGAATCCGCAACAGCCGAATCCACAACAGCTGAGCCCACAGCAGCTGAAGCTAAAACAGTTGAAATTACAGATATTTATGGAACTGTTACTGTTCCTGTAAATCCAAAGAACGTAGTGGCTCTGGATAATAGAACTTTTGAAACTTTATCTGATTGGGGAATTAAATTAGCAGCGGTTCCAAAAGCGGTAATGCCTGCGGATTCACCATATGTCAGTGATGACTCTGTTCAGGACATTGGAAGCCATAATGAGCCGAATCTTGAAATCATAGCAGCAGCAGACCCTGAACTTGTCATTGTCGGACAAAGATTTGCCAGCTATTACGAAGATATTAAAAAACTGGTACCAAATGCAGCCGTTATTAACCTTAATTTTGATGTTTCTGCGGAAGCAGATGCACCTGGTGATAGTCTGGTAAATGGACTTAAGAATTCCACAATTGCATTAGGACAAATTTTTAATAAAAAGGAAGAGGCCGCACAATTAGTAGCTGATTTTGATAAATCTATTGAAGAGGCCAAATCTGCATACAATGGAACAGACACAATTATGAGTGTTGTGGTTTCCGGTGGTGAGATTGGTTTTTCAGCTCCTCGCTCCGGACGTGTATGGGGACCAATGTATGAAATTTTCGGCTGGGTTCCGGCATTAGAAATTGACAATTCTTCATCAGACCACAAAGGTGATGATGTTTCAGTTGAAGCGATTGCACAAAGCAACCCTGATTGGATTTTCGTATTGGACCGGGATGCGGCAGTATCTTCTACAAAGGATGCAGTTCCTGCCCAGGATGTTATCAACAATTCACCTGCTCTTCAAAATACAACTGCCATTACGAAAAAGCAGATAATTTATGCACCAAACGATACTTATACAAACGAATCCATACAAACTTATCTGGAGTTATTTAAAAACCTTGCAAGCTCTTTAGCTAAGTAAAAAGGAAGTATATAAAATGCGGAAGAATACAATAAAAAAAATCACGAGGGCTGAGATTTCTCAGCCCCTGCCTGTTAATAACAATAAAATATGCACAAAGCCTTTTATCATAACAGTCATGATTGTTTTTGTTTTAGGTGTTATATCACTGTTTACCGGAGTTTATGATATACGGGGACAGGCGGATGGAATGGATATGTTTTTTATCACCCGCGTTCCGAGAACGGCGTCACTCATGCTTACCGGTGCGGCAATGTCAATGTCAGGACTGGTAACACAGCTTATTACACAGAATCGTTTAGTTGAACCCACCACGACAGGAACTATTGAATGGGCAGGTCTTGGACTTATTTTTGTCTATTTGGTATTTCCGGCACCAACTTTAGTGCTGAGAATGACTGGTTCAATTATTTTTTCTTTTATAGGCACTATGATTTTCTTTCTGTTTTTGAGAAGAGTAAAACTCCGTTCATCTTTAATTGTCCCGATTATAGGAATGATGCTGGGAGCAGTTATTTCTGCAGTTTCTACTTTTATCGGACTTGTCTTTCAAATGACTCAAAATATTGAAGCCTGGTTTGTAGGCTCATTTGCACCGGTGCAAATTGGACGATATGAATTCTTATGGCTGATTGTCGCAGTCAATATTATTATTTTTATCTATGCTGACAGACTTACTTTGGCGGGTTTGGGAGAAGATGTGGCAACAAGCCTAGGAGTAAATTATAATAAGACCGTTATTCTGGGCACTGGTCTTATTTCAATTGCAGTCGGAATTGTTGCGGCTGTAATCGGAAACTTACCTTTTTTGGGTTTAATTGTACCCAACATCGTTTCAATGTATAGAGGAGATGATCTTAAGAGCAACCTGCCCTGGGTATGTGTGGCAGGAATGGGCGTTATTACTCTTTGTGACATCATTTCCCGTATCATTATAATGCCGTTTGAAGTCCCTGTATCATTGATACTTGGAACTGTGGGAGCGGTTATATTTATTGTTATATTGTTGAAACAAAGAAAGTTATGATGAAAAGGAAGCGAAAGATGAGTGGATTTATATACAGTAATAAGGATAATGCCGGAACGGATAACAGCATTAACAGAGAAAACAGATCGGCCAGAGCCTTTCGGTCTGAGAAAGAAGAGCGGCGTTATTGGATTTTGCTGATCATGCTGATTGTTTTGGGCGCGCTTGCTTCTTACGGACTTTTGGTTTATAAAAATCCTGTTCCAGTAGATTCTCCTTCTTTTATCCCGATTGTCAGAAGGAGGATGGCAGCACTTTGTGCGATGATCATTTCTGCAGTTTGCCAGAGCCTGGCTACCGTTGCGTTCCAGTCCAGTACGAATAACAGGATTATAACTCCATCGCTTTTGGGGTTTGAAGCGCTTTACGGGGTGATACATACCAGTACAATGTTTTTTTTCGGCGCTGGTGTATTTATAAAATTCAGTGGTATCGGATCATTTTTATTTCAGGTTGCCGTTATGGTCCTGATGTGTTTGATACTATATGGCTGGCTGCTTTCTGGAAAGTACGGAAATTTGCAGCTTATGCTTTTGGTCGGGGTTATTATTGGAACAGGGCTGAGGTCTGTTTCATCTTTTATGAGAAGACTTTTAGCACCGTCTGAGTTTGATATTTTACAGGCAAGATTGTTTGGTTCTGTTAATAATGCGGATGCCGAATACTTTCCTGTTGCGATTCCAATTGTAATATTTACCGCGCTGCTGATCCTTGCCTATTCTAAAAAACTAAATGTTTTATCACTTGGAAAGAGCGCCAGTACATCCCTGGGAGTTAACCATCAATCTGGCACAATATATACTCTTGTATTGGTTTCTGTACTGATGTCAATTTCAACGTCTCTGGTTGGACCTCTTACTTTCTTCGGATTTTTAGTTGCGGTTTTGACTTATCAGGCAGCACCGACTTATGATCACAGATATATTTTTCCAATGGCTCTCGCCATAGGATTTCTGATCCTGACAGGATCATATTTTTTCATGTATCATGTATTTCGGGCTCAGGGAGTCGTTTCCGTTATTATAGAAATGTTTGGAGGAATAACATTCCTGATTGTAATGTTAAGAAAGGGAACTTTATGATAAATATTATCAACGCCAAAAAGCTGTACACCGATGAGGTGAAGATTGGACCTTTAGATATTCAAATACCGAAAGCCGGTTTTACATCTTTGATCGGCCCCAATGGTGCGGGAAAATCTACGGCACTTATGATGATAGGCCGACTTTTAAATATGGACGAAGGTCAGATAAAGGTAGCAAATATGGATGTTTCTGAAGCAAAATCAGAAGATCTGGCTAAGATTTTGACTATTTTAAGACAAGAAAATCATTTTGTTACGAGACTAACTGTCAGGCAGCTGGCTGGATTTGGCCGGTTTCCTTATTCCAAAGGCAGATTAACAAAAGAGGATGAGTTGATTATTTCCAAATATATTGACTTTTTAGATCTGGCTGATTTGGAAAACAGATACCTGGATGAACTTTCCGGAGGTCAGAGGCAGAGGGCATATGTAGCAATGGTTCTATGCCAGGAGACTGAATATGTACTTTTAGATGAGCCGTTAAACAATCTTGATGTTGCTCGTTCTGTCCAGATGATGAAGCATTTAAGGAAGGCGGCCAATGAGTTTGGAAGAACAATCCTGACTGTTATGCATGATATAAATTTTGCAGCCAGATATTCTGATCGGATTTGTGCTATGAAAGATGGCCAAATTGCCGCTTTTGGAACAGTGGAGGACATTATGAACGCAGAACTTTTGACTGATATTTTTGAGACAAAAATAAACATCATTGATGGTCCTTATGGACCAATAGCGGTTTATTAATTATTGGAGAAAGGTGGAGCTTTGGCACTGTAAAATAAAACTGTCATTATAATCGGATTTATTCCTATTTTAACGGCAGTTTTATTTTTAATATGTTTTTTAAACATGCAGTACATAAAACATTAGCTGTGGTTTAAATACCGGTAGACGGTAGGTTCAGAGACGAAAAGCTGTCTTGCGATTTCAGAGACGGCCCCTTTCATATTCAGGATTCCCTTTTCATTCAGCTGATGAACAATATTGATCTTTTCCTGGCGGGACATGCGCTGGGGTGACACTCCTGCGTCTTTTACAGCCTGGGATACAAGGGTGGAAAGCATCTCTTCGACAGGGGTGCTTAAATCTTCCTGTATATCCTTTCTTCCTTCTGACAAATTATAATGTTTTTTCAAATTAGACAATGCCAGGTCTAATTCATGAATGGCCGTTGTATTCCGGTTAACGCATAACAGACCGATCAGCCTGTCTTCATTTTTAATAAAATAGGTGTTGGAAATAAAATTCTTACTTTTGCTTACACCATGATAATTAGTAAGATAATCCTGCGTTTTGAAAATCTGGTCCTTGGTGATCTGGTTGGCCAGGTCAGTCATGGGAGAACCGATTCCCCGTCCGGAGTGGTGTCCGTTGGCAACCGCAATCACCGTTCCGCTGTCTGATTTTGAAACATCATGAAGCAAAACTTCACAACCAGGACCGCACAGACTGGATAAAAAAGAGACCATTGGTTTATACATTTCTAATAATTCTTTATCTGTCATCATTGTTCACATTCCTCTCATACTCCATTTTTATTATAACATTTTTTTAAAAAGTATCAATTGTAATACATAAAAATATATAAAATTTTTGTCACTTTGATAAAAATATTGTCAAATTTTTGGAAGTGTGATATGATAAAAAAACAATCAAAAAGATAAAAAAATTATTATAAAAGAGAGGGTGATTTTATTGCAGAAAAAAGTACTATGTACAAACAGCGCTCCAGCTGCCATTGGACCTTATTCTCAGGCGATTATGGCAGAGGGAATGATCTATGTTTCGGGACAGCTTCCTATTGATCCGTCTACCGGATCTTTTGCCGGAGATGATATTAAAGAGCAGACCAGGCAGTCTTTGGATAATATCCGGGCAGTTTTAGAATCTGCTGGTGCCGGCATGGATCAAGTGGTGAAAACCACTGTATTTTTAAAGGATATTGAGGAATTTACAGAAATGAATGAGGTTTACGCACAATATTTTACCGGTGCCTGTCCTGCCAGGGCGGCCTTCCAGGTTGGAAGTCTTCCAAAGAATGCGCGGGTAGAAATTGAAGCAATTGCGGTATTGTAACAGGTACGGAAGCTGAATGGGGAGAACACCATAGAGGAGGTAAACATAATGGAAGAGCATGGGAAAAAGCTCGGTATGTTAAATATTTTCGGTCTTGGTTTGGGAGGGGCAATAGGTTCAGGCATATTTGTTTTACTTGGGTTTGGAATTGCTTATACAGGCAGATCAATTGTTCTGGTATGCGTAGGCGGTTGTCTGTTTATGCTACTGGCTTATATGTATAATGTAATCATGAGCTCTATGTTTGTATTTAAAGGGGGAGATTACAGCCAGAAGGCACTGTTGTTTAATCCAACAATGACTGGTTTTTCAGCAACTATGGCTCTTGTTAACAGCATGGCAATGTCAAGCTATGCACTTGGTATGGTTAACTATATTTCAGCGGTATTTCCCCGGGTGGAGCCTTATACACGTCCGGCGGCAGTACTTATCATGACTCTCTTTTTTGCCAGCACCCTGCGTGGTTCCCGCTTTATTACGCTGCTGGAAAATGCAATGACAGTAATACTGATTGGAGCAATTGCAATCTTTGTAATTTTTGGTATGCCTCAGGTAAGGCCAGACTATTTTTCCAATGCAGACGGAGGTTTTTTCCATGGCGGTTTTGCTGGGTTCGTCAGTGCAATCGCAATTATGGGCTGGGCTTGCCAGGGAACCACTATGGCACCTGTATCGATGGTTGCTGTTACTGAAAAACCAAAAAAGACAATTCCCCTTGCAATTCTCTGGATTACCCTTGCTTTAGCTGTAATATATGGTGTAATGAGTATTGTGGCTGCTGGTGTTTTACCGTATGAGCAGGTTGCGGGAGCAAACCTGGGAGCAACTGCTAAGGTGATATTCCCCAATAGCATTTATATTATGTTCATTTTAGGCGGCGGTGTATTTGCCATTGCCACCAGTCTGTTAGGTGGTATTGCAATGTTCCGTTATCCGCTGATGAAGATTGCAGAAGACGGATGGCTTCCTCCTGTATTTAAAAAGACAACTAAAAACGGTTTTCCGTGGGTGATTCAGCTTGCCTTCTATTTACTCAGCGTAATGCCGATCCTGCTTGGATTCAGTCTTGATTCCATAATATCTCTTGTAATGATTCCATCCATGGTGATGAATGTGTATCTCAATATGGCATGTATTACGCTGCCGAAAAAATATCCCGACCAGTGGAAAAAATGTGCACTTCGTATGCCCATTCCGGTGTATAATGTTATTTGTGTTCTCTCCGCAGCGTGTGCAGGAGTTGTAGCTTTTAACTTATTTAAAGATTTAAAAGGTAAGGATATCATTGCATCCATCATTATTCTTGCTGTTTGCGCTGGGTTCTCGTTACTTCGTATCCATACCGGTGCAGTGAAGAAGGAGTTTCTGGAGGAAAATAAAAAGGCTATTATCGTTCAGGCACTTGCAGATGATGAGGCGTAAAGATAATAAAATGTATACAAAATGTCTGCCGTTACTAAGGTTTTTCCGTTCTTACGGCGGATTAAGATGAAGGAGGATATTGCTATGAAATACGATTTTACATCAATTATGGACCGCAGAGGCAAAGACGCCATTGCTGTGGATGGTCTTGGTACCTTACCAGGTTTTGCTCCGGATCTTCCAAAGGCTGGCTATGATACGATTCCAATGTGGGTTGCAGATATGAATTTCCCAACAGTCCCATCAATCTGCGAAGCGATTGTGGAACGTGTACAGCACCCGGCATTCGGTTATTTCAGCCCTTCAGAGGAGTATTACAATGCCATAATCCGGTGGCAGGAGGAACGAAACGGAGTGACAGGCCTGACAAAGGAGTGCATCGGATATGAAAATGGTGTTCTTGGCGGAGTCATTTCTGTGTTGAATGCGTTTTCAGCTCCCGGCGATGCAGTATTGCTTCATTCTCCTACTTATATCGGTTTTACCATGAGCCTGGAAAACAATGGACGCAAAATTATACATAGTCCATTAAAGCAGGATGAGAACGGTGTATGGCGTATGGACTATGAGGATATGGATAAAAAAATAAAGGCTCATAAGATTCATACCGCTATTTTCTGCAATCCTCACAATCCATGCGGACGTGTATGGGAAAAGTGGGAGATTGAAAAAGCGATGGAAGTCTATAAGAATAATGATTGTATCGTTATTTCTGACGAAATCTGGTCCGATCTTATTTTAGACGGAAATAAACATATTCCGGTGCAGTCTGTCAGTGAGGATGCACGTAAGCGGACAGTAGCTTTGTATGCACCCAGCAAAACCTTCAACCTGGCAGGACTGATCGGTTCCTACCATATTATTTATGACCCGTATTTAAGGGACCGTGTCCGTGCCCAGAGCAGCAAATCTCATTATAATGACATGAATGTGCTGAGTATGCATGCCCTGATCGGCGCATATAAACCGGAAGGTGCAAAGTGGGTGGACCAGCTGTGCGAGGTGCTCACTAATAATGTCAATTATGCTTATGACTATATCACACAGCATTTTAATGGTGTGAAGCTTTCCAAACCACAGGGTACCTATATGCTGTTTATGGATTGTACGGATTGGTGTAAAGAGAATGGAAAAACCATTGATGAACTGGAAAAGAGCGGCTGGGATGTAGGCGTTGCATGGCAGGATGGACGCATGTTCCACGGACCATGCTCAATAAGGCTTAATCTGGCTCTTCCTTTCAGCAGAGTTGAGGAAGCGATGAAGCGCCTTGATCAGTATGTTTTTAATGCAAAATAAATTCTCAGATAAAACGAGGTGCACAATATGGGAAAAATTAATGTAAATGACAAGATGCGGGACTTTACCTTTGATACACCTTTTCGTAAAAATGTCCGGCTCAGTGAGGCAGCAGGAGGAAAAAAACTGGCTCTTGTATTTCTTCGCTATTATGGGTGTACGCTGTGCCAGTACGACCTTTCCCAGTATGCCCGGAATTATGAAAAAATCACGGCAGCAGGAGGCGAATTACTGGTGGTTCTGCAGAGCGATCCGGATTTATTGAGGGAAGATATGGGAAAAGAAGATATGTTCCCGTTTGAAATCGTCTGTGATCCCAAAGAAGAGCTCTACCGGGAGTTTGAAATCCTTCCCGCAGCCAGTAAAAAAGATCTGGCTGGACTGAAGACTATGGTGAAAGTGGGGAAAGCCATGGCAGCAGGCTTCTCTCATGGAAGGTACGAGGGGGAAGAACTGCAGCTGCCGGCGGCATTCATTCTATCACCAGACTTTACAGTCCAATACGCTCATTATGCAAAAGTGATAGATGATGTTCTGGATGCAGACCAGATTGCGGAAATGATGAAATAATGAAATAATTGTTTAATAAAAGAACCGCTGCAAAAGTGGTTCTTTTATTTTACTTTAGAGTGGTCCCTGCTCATAATTATTCCGGTATCCTTTATTGTAATTGTTCCTGCATTATATTCCAACAATCCGTCTGACCTCATTTTCTGAAGTTCTCTGCTTAAGGAAGATCGCTGTATTCCCAGTCTCTCCGCCAATTCCTTCTTTGATATGTTAAGCCTGATCACGTAAGATTTTTGTAAATAATACTGATATCCCAGGTATTCCACAATCCGCTGTCTGATTGTCTTCATGGATATGGCATCAATTTTTTCTGTAAGCATCAGGGATTTATCCGCAATCTCTGTCATAAGTCCGCTCATAAACCGGTCATTGGAATGACAGAGTTCCAGGATCAGTTCTTTGTAGATATGAAGTATCACAGATCTGCTTTCTGAAACTATTGTCATGGGGTAGACATGTTTGCTTGAGAAAAGAAGATTAACACCCAAAATATCAGCACCGGAGAAGACGGTGATTTTTAATATATTACCTGAGGAGTCAATTTTCTGGACGGATACTTCTCCCTCAAGCACAATATCCATGGCGGAGCAGACTTCATTCTGAAGATGAATGACCTGGCCTTTTGTATAGGTATTGATTGCATAGCGGGCATTTTTAAACAGCTGTATAAACTGCTCCTCTTTAAAATCTTTAAATAAATCAAGGTTTAAAAGCAAAGTTGAATACTTTTCTATATTTATTTTTCTCACGCTCCTGATTAGTTACCATGGTAACTTTATTATTTGTCATTCTAAAGTATACTATGTTAAAACTAAAATTGAAAGGAGCATTTTTATGCTTGAAAAAATTTATGATTTCTCAATCCTTGACACAAAGAATATTGAAAAACTGGTGGATGATGACAACCTTCAGCTGAATCATATGATTCTGCCAAATGGGGAGCGGCTTCCGGAGCATTATTCAAACTCCAATGTCTACATGATTATAGTAAGGGGCATCATGTCTCTGGAACTGGATCAGCAGGGGGTGCACAAATATCATGCCGGGCAGATTATCGCAATTCCATATCATGCAAAGATGAATGTTGTAAACTTCGATGATGAGATTCTGGAATTTTTTGTGGTGAAGGCTCCCAACCCGGCAAAATACGGGAGGGAATAACATGGACATTTTTACAGCCTTATTCTGGATTGTTACGCTGGTGTGGTTTTTTGTTTCAATTGCCAAAGACAGAAAGAAAACGTTTGGTGCACTTAAAATGTCAGGCGGAATGATGAAGGGTATGGCAGGTGAAATACTGGCAATCTTATTTTTGATCGGTTTAATCATGACCTTTGTTCCCCAGGATACAGTCAGACATTTTATGGGAAAATCCAATCTTCTGATTTCTACAATTATTTTTGCATTGATTGGCTGTATTACATTGATTCCGGCTTTTGTGGCATTCCCGCTGGCAGGATCTCTCCTGGATGCGGGAGCAAATCTGGTTCCTGTGGTTGCATTTCTCACCACCCTGACAATGGTGGGGATCGTGACTTTTCCCTTGGAAAAGAGAGAGTTTGGATTAAAATTTACCTTACTTAGAAATTCTCTCAGCTTTGTTTTTGCAATCCTGATTGCGGTTATTATGGGGGTGATTTTATGATTAAAATAAAACAGGCAGTAAATAATAACCGGCTTTTGGCATTGGTAATTCTGATTTATTCTGTATTGGCGGTTTTAAGTCCTGATAAAGCAGCACAGGCACTGAAAAGCAGTTTATATTACGTGAAGGAAATGCTGATGATAATGCCTGTCATTCTTGTGCTGACTTCACTGATTACTGCGTGGGTTCCCAGAAAAACCATAGAAAACAGCTTTGGCAGAGGGGCAGGAGTGAAAGGATCCATTCTTTCATTTCTCCTGGGCAGCTTTTCCGCCGGGCCCATATATGCTGCGTTTCCTGTTTGTAAAACTCTTTTGGAAAAAGGGGCGGGCATTTCTAATATTGTAATAATATTAAGCACCTGGGCTGTTATTAAAGTTCCCATGCTTGTTAATGAAGCTAAATTTTTAAGCGTTAGATTTATGATAATACGCTGGATTTTAACCACTGCGTCCATATTTATAATGGGTTTTATTATGTCCAGACTGATAAAGGCAGATGATATTCCGGTGGGGTATTCCAATGAGAATCTGAAAAGCAAGGGGTTATCCGTGAACTCCGGATGCTGTATGGGGTGTGGATTATGCACAAGAATTGCACCGGATAATTTTGGTATGGAGTCAAAGAAGGCAGCTATCCTTCTGCCGGTGAGTAATGAGACTCAGCAGCTGCGCGTTTTAGAAGCGGTGGAAAAATGTCCGGCTAAAGCAATCAGTTTAAATTTTAAGGAATAATTATTTTATTGCCGGGGGAAATCCCCGGTTTTTTGTTGTTTCTGTGTGCTTATGATGTTATTATTGATAAAATAATTGTTAACCAATTTTTGAAAAGTGGTTTACAATCGGAGAAAATTTCATTATACTACTTAAAGATAAAAATTTACAGGAGACCTGTGTATGACAGAAATAGAGATGCTGCTTATTAAGCTGGAGAGAGCATTATCAGAGTTTCAGGGATTTGATGGCTGGCTGATTGGTAAATGCAATTTAAATATCACGAACCGGCTGGAGATAGAAGAAAAAGACAAAGCGGAATTGTTTAAGGCCAGCCTTTTAAAAAGGAATAACATGCTGGCAGTCTTTCAGGTTTATGGAAATCAGGGAAAGCTGGAGGGCAGAATTGAACTAACTCTGATAAAGCCTGTTTTAACAAAAAAATACATAAATAAGGGATCCAAAGATAAAACAGGGAAGAGATATGGAACTCTTATTTTTTCCCCAGAACAGGTCAGCCGGTTTCTCGATTCCGTATCGGACACTAATCCCATACATACAGGTAATGATCCGATTATTCCGGGTTTTATGATTATAAATCAGGTTGTGGGACAGGCAGAAGAGATCATTCATAAAAAGACCGGGGATAGCTTTAAGACGGAGGTAAAATTCCTGTCTCCCATGAGAACCGGCCAACAGGCAGAACTCTGGATGGAGGGCATTGATCCAGACGGTTTTAGAATATGTGGCTTTTTAAAAGAATCGGAAATATTTAACTTAAAGATAAATAAGGAATAATTAACGGAGGAAAAAAACATGAATCAAAGAAAGACTACCCAGGAAATGACCGTGATGGGTCTGATGGTGGCGTTGCTCAGCGCATCATCTTATATTATCATACCGCTTCCATTTTCATCAGCAAGTATAACGGCTCAGACAATTGTGGTGAACCTGATCGGATTGGTTTTAAGGCCATTTCAAGTGCTGCTGGTTTTTGTGGCATGGATTCTGGCAGGGCTTGTGGGTCTCCCTGTATTTTCAGGAGGTATGGGAGGTGCTGCAAAGCTGTTTGGACCTACGGGCGGTTATATTTTTGGATATTTAGTGGCAGCTGTTATCATTTCAATGTTTTGCAGGAAAGTCAGGAGCAGCCATATACAAACCCTGTTTCTTATATTAGCCGGAATTCCCATTATTTATCTGATGGGGGCTGTATGGATGAAAATCATCACAGGACAGCCCTGGCTGGCAATCATGATACAGGCTGTTCTTCCGTTTATACCGCTTGATATAGTAAAATGCCTTGCGGCGGCGGCACTGGCAAAGGCTTTGCGCCCGGTAATCCGGTAAACCAGGGAAGGTGATCTGCGTGGAGAGAGTTTGTATTTTAGGGGGAATCAGAAGCTTTATCGGAGTCAAAGACGGAATGTATAAGCATGTACCCGGAGAGATTCTGGGAGCGGAGGTGCTAAAAGAACTTCTTAAACGTATTCGGCTGGAAGTACGGGAAATAGATCTGGTGATTGGAGGCAATGCGGTAGGCGGAGGAGGAAATATCACAAGGCTTGCAGCCCTGGAGGCCGGAATTCCGGAGACAGTCCCGGCAGTCACAGTGGATTTACAGTGTGGTTCCGCATTGGAAAGCATAACGATGGCGGCGGCTATGATAGAAAGCGGAGCGGCCAGTGTAGTAGTGGCTGGAGGATTTGAAAGTTCTTCTACGCAGCCCCTCAGGCTTTGGAACCCAAACCATCCGGATTTTGTGGAAAATAAGTCCTATACAGTGGCTAAATTCATACCAGGCATGCAGGGAGAGACGGTTATGCTGGAGGGAGCGGAATTGACTGCGCTGGAAGAAGGGATAAAAAAAGAAGAAATGGATGCCTGGATTTTGCGGAGCCATAAAAGAGCAGCGCAGGCGGCAGAGAAAGGTCTTTTGTCTGATGTGGTTATATCTGTGAAAGGAAGCGGGAGAGATGAGGGGATAAGGGCTGGTATGAATCAGAAATTGATTGACAGGCTTCCCTTTATTCTTCCAGGAGGAACGGTGATTACGGCCGCCAATGCATGCCTGATGAATGATGGAGCAGCTTTTCTGGTTCTTTGTTCAAAGAGTTATGCAAAAAAAGCAGGGCTGCAGCCAAAGGCATATTTTCGGAAAGGGGTTTCAGTGGGAGGAAATCCACTGAAAAGTCCGGAAACAGCGGTTCTTGCCGCCAGAAAGCTGTTAACGGCTGCGGGACTTGATTACCGTAATATTGATGCTTATGAAGTCAATGAGGCGTTTGCAGTCATTGATGCACTTTTTCTAAAACAGTTTTCGGGAATTGAAGACAGATATAATATATATGGAGGCGCTCTGGCATATGGGCATCCTTACGGAGCTTCGGGGGCAATCCTGCTCATTCATCTCATGAAAGCTATGGAAAATAATAGAGGAAGATATGGAATCTGTTCCGTTGCAGCTGCAGGAGGGATCGGCAGCGCTGTTCTGATTGAAAGAGGAGATGAGGGGAATGGAAAATAAAGATAAAAAGGATTATCTGGAACTGATCAGGCAGATACCTGCTGATCGTACTGCCCTGATTATTAACGGATGCCGGTATACCTTTGGAATTCTTGCGGATCAGGCTGAAAAGCTGAGATTTAAAGAAGGACTTACATGGGGAGAGGCAAAAACAATCCGGGTGATACAGACTTCAGATATTGAGGAACAGCTGATTACTTTTCTGGCCTTAAGCGGTACACAGGCAGTTCCGTTGATCGTACCGGCAGATGTGAAAATAAAAGAAACACTGTTTCAGTCAGAAGTTCCGAAGGAAGCCTGTATGGCGGTCATGACCTCCGGAACTACAGGAGAAAATAAGCTGTTATTTCGTACACTGGAAAGCTGGCTAGGGTACTTTCATATCCAGAATGAGATATTCGGTATGGGAGACAAAAGCAGGATCTTTATGCATGGAAGCCTGGCGTTTACGGGTAATTTAAATCTATATCTGGCACAGCTGACAGCAGGAGGAAGTATTGTTGCATCCAATACGTTTGACCCCAGGAAGTGGATGAAAGAGATAGAGGACTGGAAGGCAGATACGGTTTATCTGATTCCGGCAAAGCTGCGCCTGCTGAAGAAGGCATACGATCGGAAAGCATGGGCGAACAGCTGGGTAAGGAACATAATCAGCGGTTCCCAGAGCCTTGGCAAACGTGAGGCAAAAGAGTTAAAACAGGTTTTCAAAAATGCCTCAGTCATTCTTTACTATGGCGCCAGCGAATTGAATTATATCACCTATGTGAAAGATTTCCAGATGGGAGAAGACAAGACTTTAGTCGGGAGTCCGTTTCCCGAGGTGCAGCTTCATGTTGAGAACGGTGAAATCCGGGTGAGTACAAGGTATGGAGTGATTGGAACAAAGGAGGAGGAGTGGATTGGAGACTGCGGTCATATTGACCAGAACGGTCTGCTCTGTTTTGACGGAAGAAAAGATGGAATATGCAATGTAAACGGGCGTAAGGTGATGTCCGCTAAAATAGAAAATGAACTGGCAGGCTGCCCGGGTGTAGCAGAAGCTGCAGTGAAGACTTTGAATAGGGGAGGGCAGGATATGCTGGCAGCATGGATTGTACCGGAGGAACAGGGAAAAACGGATATGCTGCAGGTTCGAAAATATCTTAAGACCTCCCTGTGTGAATGGGAAATTCCGAAAGCCTTTTTTTTCGTGGAAGAGCTTCCGAAAAGTGAAAGTGGAAAGATATTAAAAAGGAATTTAAAGGTTCCACCAGTTAAGAAATCAATTTCAAAAATTCAGACATGGCAAATGTAATATACCGGTTCTTCTTGCAGAAGAAACAGATATTACGTTTGCTTTTTTCTTCGTCAAGCTTATAATAGACCATGTCTTTCAGCGCTGGTGATTTGCATAAAAGAGTATCGCTGACAAAACAGATTCCCATCCCGGAGCAGGCAATGTGATATGCGGTAGACTGCTGATCCAGTTCAAACAGGATATCAGGCTTAAAACCATTTGTTTTACATAAATGAATTCCCCTTTGCATGGTGTCATTGTTTGGTTTCAGCATTATGAATGGATAATCCTTAAATGCCAAAAGCGGTACTACAGGTACATGGGGGTCCTGACAGGCATTTAGCCGGATCTGTTCCAGAGTAACCTGATATTCCTGAAGATCTTTGTTAACCTCGTATTTTTGTGGAACTGCGATCATTAAATGCTCTTCTCTGTATAAAAACGAATCAAACTTGGATTCGCACAGGGTGCTGTTATCTACGATAAAATCCAGTGAACCCAGCAAAAGCTGGGATTCAAGATTGCTGGTATTGTCTTCGATGATCGTTACGTTGATTCCCGGATACTGCTGGTGCAGACCTGAAATCAGAGGGGGGATGACATAAGAAGTAAATAAATTGCTGCCTCCGATGGTCAGTGTTCCGGTCTGTAAGTTCCTGGCATCATCGAGATAATTATGAAAGTCCTGTTCAATGGCCATGATTGATTCTGCTGCCTGTATGTATTTGAGTCCGCACTCGGTCAGCCCGACAGGTGTTGTGCTTCGGTCAAAAATCGGCATGCCGATTTTATTTTCGATTCTTTTTATAGTGGAACTTAAAGAGGGCTGTGAAATATAGAGATTGTTAGCTGCCTTCGAGAAGCTCTTTTCTTTATAGACCTCATAAACGTATTCTTTGCCGGAAAACATAGCTGCCTCCATATAAATGTAAAGTTATGATAATTATAAATTAATTGATATTTGATTATAGTATAAATGTTTTATATACTTATTTCAAGAATCAGATATCAAACATTTGTAAAAAGTGAGGGAATCCTATGAAAAAAAGGATGGATGATAAAGAGGAAGGGTATCGTTTGGAAAAAGATATCATTGGAGAGCTGAAGGTTTCCAGCAATGCCTATTATGGTATACAATCCTTAAGAGCAAAAGAAAATTTCAATATTACCGGGTTGAGAATGCATCCGGAGATTATTAAGAATCTGGTTTCTATTAAAAAAGCTGCTGCGATTGTAAATTTTGAAGCTGGCTTACTGGATGAAACCATTTCTATGGCGATTGTCCAGGCATGCGATGAATTGCTGAAAGGAAAGTTTCTGGAATATTTTATCGTGGATCCCATACAGGGTGGAGCAGGAACTTCCCTGAATATGAATGCCAATGAAGTAATCGCAAACAGAGCAATAGAGATCATGGGTGGAGAAAAAGGGGATTACAGTCTCATTAATCCCAATGATCATGTTAACTGCGGACAATCAACCAATGACGTAATTCCCACAGCAGGCAAAATGACCTGTTATGTTCTTTTAAAGAAAGCATTAAAACAACTGGAACGTCTTCATGAAGCATTTGAGGAAAAGTCAAAGGAATTTGATCATGTAATTAAGATGGGAAGAACCCAGCTGCAGGATGCGGTACCCATTCGTCTGGGGCAGGAATTCCACGCGTATGCAACTGCTGTCAGAAGGGATATACTCCGTATAGAAAAAGTGCTTGAAGAAATAAGATATGTAAACTTAGGCGGCACTGCCATAGGAACCGGAATTAATGCGGATGAACAGTATATGAAACGGATTGTCCCAAAGCTGAAAGAGTTATCCGGCATTGATGTAATACAGTCTTCCGATCTTTTTGATGCAACCCAGAGTCTGGATTCCTTTGTGGCTGTTTCCGGAACGGTTAAAGCCTGCGCTGTCACCCTCTCTAAAATAGCCAGTGACTTACGGCTGATGTCATCAGGACCAAGAACCGGATTTGGAGAAATAAATCTTCCGGCAAGGCAGAATGGATCGTCCATTATGCCAGGTAAGGTAAATCCGGTAATTCCTGAGGTGGTCAATCAGGTGGCTTTTCATATTATTGGGAATGACCTGACCATAACGTTAGCTGCTGAAGCGGGGCAGTTAGAGTTAAATGCCTTTGAACCCATTGTATTTTATTCTCTGTTTCAATCCATTGATACATTGACCTATGCAGTACAGACATTTGTGGATCACTGCATAACCGGTATCACTGCAAATGAAGAGAGATGCCGACAATTAGTAGAAAACAGTGTGGGAGTCATTACCGCTTTATGTCCTCACATCGGTTACAGAAATTCGGCAGAGATTGCAAAAGAGGCCATTCGGACAGGCAGACCGGTAAGAGAGCTGATAATAAAAAAAGGAATACTGTCTCCGGCAGACGTAAATATAGTGCTGGATCCCATGAATATGACGAAACCGGGGATTGCGGAGAAAAAGCTGTTAAGAAAATAGAATAAAGATTTCCAGCCATTGCAAGGAAAGCCTCTGCAGTGGCTTTTTTATAATAGATATGTGATCTTTATTATATAAACAAAATAAGAAAAAGACTATAAATATGTAGACACAAAATAATAATGGTGTTATTATACTACTTATATAAAGAATGAAGGAGATGATACTATTTTTTGGGACGCATCAAAGGATGAACTAAAGAACGGGTATATCAAAGAGGGAGAAACATATACCTGTGTTTTCTGCGGGGAAAACTTTCTGGAAGGCCGGATCTATGAAAAGGCCGGACTTTTCTATGACGCAGAAAGATCAATGAAAGAGCATATAAAAGAAAAACATGAATCCGTACTTGCATATGTTCTGAATATGAGCTGCGCCAATACAGGAATTACCCAGGCACAGCAGAAGGTGCTTCAGCTTATTGCACAGGGGATGTCGGATAAGGAGGTGGCTTTTGCATTAGGCGTTGCAGATTCAACCATTCGAAATCATAAGTACAAATTAAGGGAAAAAGAAAAGCAGGCAAAAGTTTTTCTGGCCATGATGGAACTGCTGTCTGAACAGACACAAAAGCAAATCAGCCGACTGGAAGGAAGTGTGCTGCATGATGCACACAGTTCGGCTACCATGGTGGATGACCGCTATAATATCACGGATAAAGAAATTGAAAGCATCAGAAAAGCCTATTTTGATGACAAGGGCGGTTTAAAAAGCATACCTGCCAGAGAGAAGAAAAAGCTGGCTGTATTAAGCGAAATCGTAAAGAATTTTGCTCCTGGTAAACAATATGAGGAGAAGGAGTTAAACCGTATTTTAAAAAGAATTTATGAGGATAATGCCGCCATTCGAAGAGCGCTTATTGAATACGGATTTATGGACCGTACAAACGATGGAACTCTTTATTGGGTCAAAGAATAAGATGGGCAAGTCATAAATCCGGATAAGACGAGGTAGTTTGATATGAAGGAAAAAATTCGTAACGCAGTTCTTCAGTCAGGCGCGGATGTGTGTGGATTTGCGGGCACAGAAGGCTTTAATCAGGCACCAGATGGCTTTCAACCCTGCAGCATTTTTCCTGATTGTAAAAGCGTTATTGTATTTGGAATAGCTTTACCACGCGGGCTATATGAGGTTGATTCCCGTTTTGTTTATTCTCATTATAACAGTCTGGCCTGTCCGCAGGCTGACCTTATCGCGTTACAGACTGCAAAGCTGATTGAAGATACGTTTGAAGCCCGCGCAGTTCCTCTTCCATGTGATTCTCCCTATGAATACTGGGATGAGGAGAAGCTGGAAGGGCGCGGTCTTATATCCATGAAGCATGCGGCATGCCTGGCAGGTCTTGGTACGATGGGAAAGAATACGCTGCTTCTGAATAAAGATTTTGGAAACCGTCTGGTTGTGGGCTGCGTTCTCACAGATCTGGAAACAGAACCAGATGAACCGGCTGTTTCCATCTGCCCGGACAGCTGCAGGCTGTGCATAGAGAACTGCCCCCAGGGGTCCATTAAGGAAGGGTTCGTGGAGCAGAAACCATGCAGACAATACAGCTATGGAAAAACAAAGCGGGGTTTTGAAACAGTAGAATGCAATCGGTGCAGAACTGTCTGCCCCATGCGTTTCGGAGTGAAAAGAGGAAAGGGAAAAGTATGAAAAAAATAGACTGTCTGGGCGAGATCTGCCCGGTTCCTGTAATGAAACTGCAGGCAGTTATGGATTCCATACAAAAAGGAGAAGACTATCTGTTGGTTACGGATCACAGCTGCACCATATCCAATCTGGAATCCTTTTGTAAAGCCAATAAACTGAATTACCAATTGGATGAGGTGATGAACGGCGTATGGGAAATCACCATTACTGCTAGCAGATAGTGTCCTTTAATATTTTTTCAATATATTTTATGAGCTTTGCCGATTCAGGAGAAGCAGGAACATCATTGGAACGTTTAATGGAGTAATAATCATTCTCAAACTCCAGCCCGGGACAGTCAATGATGCAAAGCTGCTTATGGTAAAGCTCTTTTTTTATTGCCATATAGGGCAGAAAGGCAAGCCCGAAGCCATTGATCGCTGACAGCTTAATGGATTCTGTGGATTCCAGTGTGTAAAGAATATGAAGTCTGCTGATCTGAATTCCGCTTTTTATTAAAGATCTGTCTATGAGCTGCCTGGTTTTCTGATTTTTGTCAAGCATCAGCAGAGGATAATGATAAAGTTCCTCAGATGATAGCCGGGCCGGAACCTGCATCTTTTCTCCTGCGACCAGACAGAACCTGTCCGTAAATACTTTTTTGGAAGAAAGATTTTTATCCTTTGGCCTGCCGATGATGATCCCCATATCTGCCTGACCCTTTGTTATTTTTTCCTCAATATTCTGGCTGGTCATGACCTCCGTATGAAGGGTATATTGGGGATAATTGTTCTTTACATGATAGAGGGTACAGGGCAGGGCGTAGGAATAGACGCAGGGATTGGCTATTATATGTATGGTTTTGTTCTGATTTTGAGAGTTAGAGATGTCTAAAAACATTCGGTCATAAGAAGATGTAATTTCCATGGCGTGACTGTATACGATTTTCCCCGTATCGGTAGGTATGACCCCGTTATAATTGCGTTCAAAGAGCCGGGCACCGATTTCCAGTTCCATGACCCGCAGCTGCTGGCTTAATGCGGACTGGCTGATGCTCATCAGTTCCGCAGCCTTCGATATGCTGCCCGTTTCCACTATTTTAATAAACATCTTCAGATTTTGAACATTCATAAGAATCTCCCCTCGTAAAACTGCTAACTGTTAAAATTCCGTACAGTTCCCCTTGGGCAATTATAGCAAATATAAGGTATTATGACTAGTGAAAAGATTTGTTTGGGTATAAGGATATCTTATACCATATCAAAATCTTGATTAACAGCTTTAAATTTATTATGATATAATCTTACTGTAAAGATCGTTATATAATTATCAATGTAGAAGGGAGGATTCAAGTGTCAGAGACTAATTCAAGTACCGAAACAGGTACACAAAGAGTGCGTAAGACAAGAAAGCCCAAAAAGAGTCAGATTCCATTTGCTATACTACTTACTGCACTGATCATTGCTTTTGGATTCTATTTGGGGCAGGGGAGCAATAAGCTTCCGGTTTACTGGATATTTGGTATCGCATTTGGTTATATTCTGCAGCGTTCCAGATTCTGTTTTACAGCAGCGTTCCGTGATCCCTGCATTACAGGGAGCACATCAGTAACAAGAGCTGTCCTGGTAGCCGTCGCTGTATCAAGCGTGGGTTTTGTTGCAATCAAGTATGCCAGTGCCATGGGAGGCGGAGATTCCAATTTAAACATGGCGGGGGTATCCCCCATCGGGCTGCCGTTGATCATCGGGGCCGTTTTATTTGGAATCGGTATGGTAATTGCAGGAGGCTGTGCTTCCGGAACATTAATGCGTGTAGGAGAGGGCTTCCTCATGCAGATGCTGTCACTGGTATTTTTTATTGCAGGTTCCGTCTGGGGTGCTCATGACATGGGATTCTGGGGTAAATTAAATGCCAATGCTCCAAAGGTATTTTTACCTGACGTATTTGGCTGGTTTGGAGCAATTGTCGTTCAGGGACTGATTATTGTATTGCTCTACATAGCTGCTGTAAAATGGCAGCAGAAAAAGATGGGAAGTATTGAATAAATTATATAATTTAAAGGAGATAAAAAAATGGCTGAATTTACACTGGATTGTTTAGGCGAGGCTTGTCCTGTACCGTTAATGAAAACTGAGAAAAAGATGAGTGAGTTATCGGTAGGTGATGTGCTGGTGGTTTCCATTGACCACAGCTGTGCAATGAAGAATGTTCCTGAATGGGCAAGAAAACAGGGACACAATGTTGAAATTGAAGAAGTAGATGACGGAGAATGGGAAATCGTTATTGAGAAAGCAAAATAATAACCGCTTTGAAAGTAGGTGAATGAATTGAAAGAGTTTTTTATTAAACTGGGTGATCATCCGATTTACAAAAAACTGTTAAAGGAACCTTTAACCTATGTGGCGGGAGCTGTTTTACTTTCCGTTTTCCAGATTGCTCATTTCACAGTATTCGGAAAAGGCTGGGGAGTGACAAGTACATTTGCTGTCTGGGGAACCTGGGTTTATAACGCACTTGGCGGAGATGCAGGCAGCTGGGCCTATTATGCATCGGAAAAGATGCAGCAGGAGCTTCATACCGGCTTTCTGGCAGACGGCGGTTCCATCCGCAATCTGGGTATCATCTTCGGAGCATTGGCAGCTACCTTATTTGCATCACAGTTTAAAATAAAGAAGATTAAAACCCTGCGCCAGGTAGTGGCAGCTATCCTGGGCGGTCTGTTTATGGGTTACGGAGCAAGACTTGCAAACGGCTGTAATATCGGAGCTTTGTTTACCGCAATTGCCTCCTTCTCCTTATCCGGCTGGGTATTTGGAGCGTTCCTTTTAGTGGGAGCATTCATCGGAAGCAAATTACTGGCAAAGTATTTTATGTAATGACTGGAGCAATCAGAAATGATTGCTCCAATCGTTTAGAAAGGATTATATACCATGGAAAAGAAAACAATACAGTATGATGTGGTCATCATCGGCGGCGGCGCAGCCGGTTTAACTGCAGGTATCTATTGCGGCAGGGCAAAATTAAAGACGCTGATTATTGAAAAGACTCTGGTGGGAGGACTTGCAACTTATACCAATGAGATTGAAAATTACCCTGGTTTTCCAGAGGGAGCCACCGGTCTTGGGCTGATGGATTTATTTCATAAACAGGCCAAAAAGTTTGGAGTCGAATTTAAATTAACCGATGTAAGAAGCGTATCTCTTGAGGGAGATGTAAAAAAGGTGGAAACGTTCCGCAACATCTTTGAGGCAAAGGCAGTGATCATCGGAAGCGGCGGAAAGCCCCGTCTGACCGGTGCAAAGAACGAGGAACTGTATCTTTATGATAAAGGAATCTCTTTCTGCGCTACCTGTGATGCAGCAGCCAACACCGGTAAAACGGTTATGGTAATCGGCAGCGGAGATGCAGCAATCGAAGAGGGAATGTTTTTAACAAAATTTGCTGATAAGGTAATTGTTTCCGTTATGCATGAGAACGGAAAGATGGACTGCAATGAAATTGCAAAGGCACAGGCACTTGCAAATCCCAAGATGGAATTTATGTGGAATACGGTTGTGGACAGCTTCGAGGGTGAAGAAAGACTCAGCACGGTTGTCTTAAAAAATGTAAAGACGGAAGAAAAGATTCCGGTTACCGTTGACAGCTGCTTTCTGTTCATCGGCTATCTGCCCAATACCGAGATATTCCAGGGAATGCTGGATATGAACCGGGGCGGTTATTTAATTACCAATGAGCGGATGGAAACTAATATACCCGGAGTTTATGCAGTGGGTGATGTACGTGATAAATTCTTAAAACAGGTTGCAACAGCAGTAGGCGACGGAGCTGTGGCAGGTTACGGAGCAGAAAAATACCTTTCAGAGTGTGAAATATTTGAACAGCAGATCATGAATGAAGGGAACCCATCCCTGGTTTATATCTATAATGCAGTTGATGCACATTCCAGAGAGCTTTTATCTGTATTCAAGGAATTTGAGCAGAATCACAGCGGCATGCGGGTATCCTGCATTGATACCTATAAATCAGATGGACTTGCAAAACGCCTTGGTGTTCAAAACGGTCCCTGCGCAGTCTGGATTAAGGATTGTAAGATACAGGAGAAGATTGACGGTGATATAACTAAGGAACGAATCGAAAGCATTTGTAAATAATAAATAAGAAAACAGGATCCCCGGGCGGGTACACATGGAAATTTATGATCATGTGTGCCTGCCTGGGGTTTTTATTGCCATTTTGGACTGTATATGTGATTTAGTCACGGATAATAATAATATAGAATTTATAATAAAATAAGATTATTAAATGACAGGAAACATAAGAGGAGAAAAAATATGTTTGAATTTTTAAAAAGAAATACAGGAAAAGTAATTCATGTAAATGATTTAGACCCACTCATTGGCAGCATTGAGTTAATAGATATCCGGGAGCCCTATGAATTTAAAAGCCAAACCATGAGAACAGCGAAAAATATTCCCATGGGCAATTTACTAAATAACCCGGAAAAATATTTAATGAAGGACAAGACCTATTATCTCATGTGCCAGTCCGGTGCAAGAAGCAGACGAACCTGCGGTGCTCTTCTGAAAAAAGGATTTGATGTGGTGAATGTGGCGGGCGGAATGGGCTCCTACGTTGGTACAAAGAGAAAATAAAATAGTCAGTCCCGGTTCCATGATCAGGGTATCCCTAATGGAACCGGGACTTTTTTTGCCTGTCTCAAGAAAAATCCCTTCTTTTAATCCCCCGGAAAACATCATATAATGAAAATAAGTTTCATAGTTTTTAACACATATTGAAACTATAATACAAACCCGCTAGAATGAGTTCAATACAACTGTGAAGCACAGTGAACCCCTTCTGGCTTTTTAGAGAGGAACAGAGAATGAAAGGTCTACTTGTAAGAATCGATGATTATGTTCAAAATGCCGGAGAGGCTGAAAAACAACTCATAAGCAGGCTTCAGAGAAATCCGGAATCTGTGTTAAGAAAGACCATTAAGGAGATTGCGAAAGAAACCTATACATCTCCTGCCACCATTGTCAGACTGTGTAAAAAGCTGGGGTGTAAAGGTTATAAGGATTTTCAGAGTACTCTGGCCTATGAAGTGGCTTTGTTTCGGGAGAGCCGCGATATTGCGTTTCAGAAGATCACCCAGAAGGATACTGTGGAGGATATTATTTATAAGGTAACAAAGAAAAATATTGAATCACTGGAAACCACGAGAAAGCTTCTCGAGCCTAAGATAATAACAGAGTGTGTAAAACTTTTGGAAACCAGCAGGACAGTCTCCCTGTTCGGACTTGGAACCTCTCTTCTTGTGGCGAGGGACTTATATTTAAAGCTTCTCAGAGCTGATGTGATCTGCAGTTTATGTGATGACTGGCATGCCCAGTTTTTAACAGCCAGGAATTTACGGGATGGTGATGTGGCAATTGTGATCAGCTATTCCGGTCTTACGGAAGAAATGCTTCAGTGCGCCAAAGAGGCTAAGGCTAATGGTGCAAAGGTGATTGCCATAACGAGAGCGGTTGAGTCAAAGCTTGCGGCGGAAGCGGATTTCGTTCTGCCTGTGGCTGCAACGGAGCTCATTCACAGAAGTGGGGCCATGTCTTCCAGGATCTCACAGTTAAATGTGGTAGATGTGTTGTTTACCGCTTATGTAAACCGCAATTACGAGTTCTGCATGAATCAGTTCGGCAGAACCCATATACAGAAAGACGGAGGAACTTAAAAGATGATTGATTTATCAAAACTGACAACTGAGTCAAGAAATCCGGATACCATGAGTCTGGATGAGATGACCCCTATAGAAATCGCCCGGATCATGAACCGGGAGGATGAAACTGTGATAAAGGCAATAGAGGAAGTCATTCCCCAGATCGCCCAGGCCATCGGGTGGGCAGCCGAAAGCCTGAAAGCAGGCGGCAGAATCATCTATGTGGGCGCAGGTACTTCGGGAAGGCTTGGAGTACTTGATGCTGTAGAATGCCCGCCCACCTTCGGCGTGCCGCCCCAGATGGTTGTGGGACTGATTGCAGGAGGGGAAAAGGCCTTTGTGGAAGCGGTGGAAGGTGCGGAAGACAGCGAGACTCTGTGCGAGGAGGAATTAAAGTCCATAGGTTTGTTAAAAGAAGATATCGTAATCGGTCTGGCTGCATCCGGCAGAACGCCCTATGTGATTTTCGGACTCCGTTATGCACGTTCCATTGGCTGTAAAACTGTCGCCATTTCATGCAACAGGGATTCCGCCATCGGAAAGGAAGCAATGCTTGCCATCGAACCAGTTACAGGACCGGAGGTACTTACCGGCTCTACCAGACTGAAGGCAGGTACTGCGCAGAAAATGGTTTTAAACATGATATCAACCGGCAGCATGATCGGAATCGGAAAGGTCTATCAGAATTTAATGGTAGATGTCAGACAGAGCAATGAAAAGCTTGTGGTGAGATCACAGAATATCGTAATGACAGCAACGGGCTGTGAAAGAGAGGAAGCAAAAGCGGTACTGGAACAGGCAGACGGCCATGTGAAAACAGCCGTGATTATGATTTTATCGGACTGTAATGCGAAAGAAGCAAGAGAAAAGCTGTTAAAAGCAGGCGGGAATGTCCGTCAGGCTTTGAAATAGATTAAGAAAGGGGGTTTTGGTCTGCCAGTTAAGCCGAAACTATGAAATAATAATTAAAAGGAGGAGAACAATGGATTACAAGCAAGTCAGTGAAGAACTGTTATCACTGTTGGGAGGGAAAACCAACATCACATCCAATGCTGCCTGTATGACCAGGCTTCGCATCGGAGTGAAGGATTTATCAAAAGTGGACTTAGAACAGTTAAAAAGGGTGGAAGGTGTACTCGGGATAGTGGAAAGCAATACCCTTCAGATTGTCTTTGGTCCTGGCAAGGTAAACAAGGTGTTAGATGAATTTTATAAGCTTACCGGGCTGCCCAAAGGGCAGGCAGATGATGGGGAAAAGGGCGGGGATATACAGACAGTCACAAGAGAAAACAAAGAACTGCAGAAGGCAAAATATGATAAGCCTGTCCAGAGATTTTTAAAGAAAATCGCTAATATTTTCGTGGCACTGCTTCCTGGAATTATTGCAGCAGGTTTAATTAACGGTATCTGCAATGTTATCAATGTTTCCACTCACGGAGCACTGGCGGGAGTCTGGTGGTTCGCCTGTATCAGGACCATGGGCTGGGCTTTGTTTGCATACCTTCCTATTCTGGTCGGCTATAATGCAGCAAGGGAATTCGGCGGATCAGGTGCACTGGGAGCCATTGCAGGCGCTATGTCCATAGCCAATGCAGGTATGCCTCTTCTCGCAACGATTAATGAAAAGCAGATACTGCTGCCGATTACCAATGCTCCGTTTAACCCCGCTTCCGGAGGTCTTTTAGCAGCATTAATTGCTGGTATGTTTTTTGCAGAACTGGAGAAGCGGATCAGAAAGCACATGCCGGATTTAATTGACACCTTTATCAGCCCTCTTCTGGTGCTCATTATCGGTGGAATTGTAGCATTGTTAGTCATTCAGCCCCTTGGAGCAGGTCTGACCAAGGTCATCTTTGCAGTATTAAGCTTTGCATACGAAAAAATGGGGGTTGTAGGCGGCTATATTCTGTCTGCAGGCTTCCTGCCTCTGGTAGCAGTTGGACTGCATCAGGCACTGACGCCGATTCATGCCATGTTAAATGACCCCGCAGGTGCCACAGGCGGCATTAATTATCTGCTTCCAATCTTAATGATGGCAGGCGGCGGCCAGGTGGGAGCCGGTATTGCTCTTTATGTGAAAACAAAAAATAAAAAATTAAAAAGATACATAAGAGATTCCATTCCTGTAGGAATTCTTGGAATCGGAGAGCCAATGATGTACGCAGTTACCCTGCCTCTTGGCAGATCATTCCTTACTGCCTGTATCGGCAGCGGCTTTGGAGGAGCGCTGGCAGCACTTCTTCATCTGGGAACTGTTTCCCAGGGTGTTTCCGGTCTGTTCGGGCTTCTGATTGTAAAGCCAGGCCAGCAGCTGTCATTTATACTGGCTATGCTGGTTGCCTACGCAGGCGGATTTTTAGTCACTTACTTTTTTGGCGTAGATGAAAACAGAATCAATGAGGTATACGGAGAAGAATAATGAAAACCGGAATTTCCATCTATTTCTCCAGTGGTATGGAGAAGAATGAGTCACTGATTAAAAAGGCAGTAAAAAACGGAGTCACCTATGCATTTACATCTCTCCACATACCGGAAGAGACAGGAGTGGATTACAGTAAGAGCATCAGGCAGCTTTTAAACTGCTGCAGGGAAGAAAATTTAAACCTGATCGCAGATGTGGGACCAGAGACCTATGAAAAGCTTGGTGTTGGCAGCATGGAAGAGTTAAAGTCTCTGGGAATCACCCATGTGAGGCTGGATTATGGCTTTTCCCCCAGGGAAGTGGTTGAAATCTCCAAACATTTTTTTGTAGTTTTCAATGCTTCCACCATTATGGAGGAGGAGCTCTTGGAATGGAAACGGTATGGGGCAGATTTTACTAAATTTGCCGCCTGTCATAATTTTTATCCCAAGCAGTTCACCGCTTTGTCCTTAAAACAGGTGAAGGAAATCAATAATCGGTTAAAATATCTGGGTTTTACCACCATGGCATTTGTACCGGGCAGCTTAACGCTCAGGGGTCCGCTTTTTGAAGGTCTGCCTACAGTAGAAGAACACAGGAAACGCCGGGCTGAGGTGGCTTTCAACATGATGGAGCTTTCCATGGGCGGAGAATGCGATGTGGTGCTGATTGGAGATGTGGACATTAAAGAGAAGGATTGGGATGCGGTAAAATGCATCAGTCAGGGCTATGTGGAGCTGGAAGCTGACTTATTCCCAGGCTATGAATTTGTAAGAGATCAGATTCATCATGACAGACCCGATTCCAGCGAATATATTTTCCGCTCCCAGGAATCCAGATTATATAAACAGGATATTGAAGCGGAAGAGAATTCTTCAAAGACAATGGCTGGGGAAAGCGGGATGCTTTTCAGAAAAGCAGGAATCATCTGCATATCCAATAAAAAATATTTAAGGTATATGGGAGAGCTTGAAATTGCCCGTGTGGATCTTCCAATGGATGAACGTCTGAATGTAATCGGGCAGATTAATGAAAAGGATCTAAAATTTCTAACTTACGTTCAGAAAGGTTTTGGAGTGAAGCTGATCTAAAGGTAAGAATGTAAAATAAAAACCAGCCAGGAGAAAAAGGTGTTTCAAGCCTTTTATCTTCCGGCTGTTTTTTTGTTAAATCCTGGCGTCGATCAATGATTTCAGTGCCTCTATGCCATCCTGAATCTCTTTTTCGTTCAGATGGCCGTAGCCCAATAAAAGTTTATCCATATGACAAGTTTCATCGCTGCAGTACTGGGATATGGTCTGTATTTGAATACCGTTCTTTCTGCAGTCCCAAACAAAATCCTTTCCAAATTCCATTCCCGGAAATTCAAGAGCCACATGAAGTCCGGATTCATCGCCCCAGGCGCTGATCTGGTTGCCAAACGCCTCCCTTGCGGCTGCCAGAAGGGCTTTACGCTTCTTTGCATACACTCTGCGCATATGCTGGACGTGATGGTCCATTTTCCTGCTTTTTAAAAATTCCGTAAGAGCGATCTGCTCCAATACGGGATTTTGAACATCCAGATAGTTACGGTAATGCTTCCATTTTTTCTGCAGCACTTTTGGAAGCACGGCAAATCCAATTCTCAGGGCGGGAAATAAAGTTTTGCTAAAGGTTCCCACATAGATAACTCTGGAAGGATCCATAGAATAAAGAGGGGTTACCGGTGAACCGCTGTAACGGTATTCGCTGTCATAATCATCCTCAATAATATAGTAATCCTTTTCTGCTGCCAGACGAATCAGTGATGCACGTCTCACAGCAGGCAGAATACCGCCCAGGGGAAACTGATGGGATGGGGTAACATATACGGCTGATAAATCCATCTTTCTGATCCACGATTCATCAGCTCCCTGCCGGTCTGCAGGCATGAAGAACAGGGGATAATCCCGGTCATTTATGACGGTGCGGATGCCTGGATGAGAAGGATTTTCCAAAGCAAAGGGCCGTTCTTTCTTATATAGAATATCCACCAGTAAATAGAATGCCTGGGTAGCTCCTGAGGTAATAAATATATCTTCCGGATTTACCTCCATGCTTCTGCTGCGCATCAGCCATCTGGAAATCTCTACGCATAAAGGTTCATATCCTTTTGGACCGCTGTATTCTAACTGGTGTGCAGGAAGACTGTTTAATGCTCTGTGAACCATCTGGCTCCATGAAGACCACGGGAAAAGTGACAGATCCGGCTGCCCCGTTTTGAAATTCCAATGTATCACCGGCTGCTCTTTTCCTGAATCCTGGGTGATTCCTGCGTTTCCCGGCATAATATGCAGTCCTTCAGTTACCCTGGAGGGAGCGCCCTGCCGGCTGACAATAAACCCTTCTGTCAGCAGCATGTCATAGGCTTCACATACAGTATTGCGGGAGGTTCCCAGCCCTTTTGCAAGTTCCCTGGTGGAGGGCAGTGGTTCGCCTGGAAGTATCTCTCCTGCGAGAATACGTTTTCGAAGGGAGAGAAAAATCTGGCGGGCCAGACTGATTTCACTGTTGGTGCGCAATTCAATTCCCCACATACTCTCTCCTTTCACTGGTCCATTGAAAATAAGTCTTAACTGGCTCTTACTAAAGCCAGTTCATTACGGTATCATTATAGCAAATATTTGATGTATTGCAATGCTGTGAGAAAGGACTGAAATGAAAAATATGATTATATTTGAAAAAGACATAGAAAAAGTTTATCCAGGTATCAATATGGGGATTCTCATTGTAAGGGGAATTTCGGAAAGAGCGGATTGTAAAAAAGAAGATGAAGCCACATTTTTGAAGGAACTGAAGAAGAAATATGAGGGGTTTACAAGAAAAGAGTTAAAGGAACAGAGTCCTGTTGATGCCTATGCAGCCTATTACAAAAAGTTTGGACAAAGTTATCACCTTCTGGCACAGCTTGATTCCATGTTAAAAGGGAAAAAAATATGCGATTCAAAGTCACCTCTCCTTCAGTCCATGTTTTTTAATGAGCTGGAGAGTATGCTGCTGACTGCCGGTCATGATTTAAACAAGCTGAAACCACCTCTCCGGTTGAATCTGGCAGCAGGAAATGAAGCTTACCAGTCTATATCCGGAAGAGATGTAACCGCTGCAGCAGGTGATATAATATTGAGTGACAGCGCCAGGGTGTTTTCCAGTATTTTGAAAGGACCCGACTATAATACAAGGATAACATCGGATACAAGCGATGTTCTGTTTATAATCTATGCACCTCCGGGAATCGGTACCCCTAAAGTCAGGACAGCGCTGAAAAATCTGGAAAAGAGAATCCGGGCATTTGCGCCGGATTGTAAAACGGAAATTCTTCAGGTTCTGGATGCCCAAACTTGTTAATAAATGGTGAATTTATCTGGCAGCGGTTGACAAATGATATTATATGGGTGATACTAATAGTAATCTTCAAGTATTGATAAAAATAATTCAATTAGGAGGTATGTTATATGAAATTATTCAGATGTACTGTATGCGGTTATGTTTATGAAGGGGAGACCGCTCCGGAAGTTTGCCCCAAATGTAAAGTGGGAGCAGAGAAGTTTGAAGAACTCAGCGAGGAAGATGCTGAAAAAATATACCGTTCTGACCGTACCAATGCCATTCACATGGAGATTATCACATTAGCAGAGAAGATGATCGCATTATGCAAGGAAGGAATTGAGGATAACCTTGATCCCAAATGCGTATCCGCATTTACACAGGCGAAGGATGAAGCATGGACTATTAAACAGAGATCCAAGACAGAGCTTGCAGGTCATATGAAATTAGGAAAATATTAGATAACAGACTGAGCTTAGTATATGCTGGTATTAAAATCCTGTAGATGTTGATAAAAATTTATTGACTATCTTGCATAATCCGGTATAATTATTTGTAAAGATACAAAGAAGTATTTGAATATGGACTGCTTCTTGTATAAGCTCATTAATATGGTTTGAGCGTCTCGACCAGGCAACCTTAAATTGCCCCAGGCTACATGAGCACAGACTGAACTGCCGCTTCAACAGAAGCAGTTGTTCTGGTGTGTGTTTCGTGTGCCTGGGGCTTATTTTTATCCAAAAGCCCGAAGAAATGCATGCAGACCAGCGGGAAAACAGGAATGTAAAGGAGTAAGGAAAGGTATGAAGAAAACGATTCGCTTCTTTCTGAATGGAAAATTGAAAGAAATTTCAGTCAATGGGGAAACAACAGTTTTGGAGCTTCTTCGCAGCCGGTTCCAGTTAAACGGAATTAAGGAAGGCTGCGGAGAGGGGGACTGCGGAGCCTGCACGGTAGTGATTGGGGAGGTAAGAGAGGGAAAGGTACATTATAAGTCAGCCGCAGGCTGTTTATACCTGGCAGCAAAGCTGGAGGGGAAGCATCTCATAACCATAGAAGGGCTTGCGCAAAAGGAAAAACTCCACCCGATACAGGAAGCAGTTTTAAATGCACATGCGACGCAGTGCGGATTTTGTACACCTGGTGTGATTCTGTCTATACTGGCTCTCTATCTGGAGAGGCCAAACCCTGGAAAAGAAGAATTCCGCAGATATTTAGAGGGAAATCTCTGCCGGTGTACGGGATATGCAGCGATTCGGAAAGTACCGGAATACTTAGAGGATTTAACCATTGATTCAGGAAATATACGTCCCTTTTATCTGGATCAGACCGAAGAAAAGCAGCTGGCTTTCGTCCATGAGGATATTTTTATTGATGATGGCGTAAATGCCTATTATTCCCCTGTTTCAGAGGAAAATCTGGAAGCCTTTATAAAAGATAACGGGGAACTTGTCTCCGGGAAGAACCTGCGGTTCTTAAATGGCGGAAGCGATGTTGTGGTAGGAATCAAGAAAAGAAACCAGCATTACAGGCTCCTTGTGGATATCAGCAGAATTTCATCTCTGCAGAAAATTTCATATGGGGAAAGTCACGAGCTGATTATTGGAGGCGGAGTTACCTTGTCTGCCATTATTGATACGGTAAAGCAATTATTTCCCCAGTTTTCTGATGCGGTCTCAGGCATGTGCTCCGAGCAGATAAGGTCCTCCGCCACGCTGGCAGGCAACCTTGTTAACGCCTCTCCGGTAGCAGATACAGTTCCTCTTTTAATGGCGATGAATGCAGTATTAACTATAAGAGGATGTGAAGGAACGAGGAGAGTCCCTGTCAGGGAGTTTTATCATGGCTATAAACAGACGGAAAATAAATCAGATGAATGGGTTGCTTCTATTTCTATTCCTCTGGGAGAGTATGATTTTATCCACTTTGAAAAAGTCAGCAAAAGAAAAGAAGTGGATATTTCCGCAGTTAATTCCGCCATTGCCTTAAAGACTTCAGATGGAGTTATTAAAAAGGCGTCCATTGCCTGCGGAGGAGTAGGTCCCACAACACTATTCATGCCGGAAACCTCTCATTATTTGGAGGGAAAGAGTATGACAGAAGAAACCTTTTTGGGAGCTTATGAGATAATTGGCAGAGAGGCAGCTCCGATTGGTGATGTGAGAGGCAGTGCAGACTACCGGAAAGCTGTGATGCAGAATCTTTTAATGAAACATTATCTGGCTTATGAAAGCAGTCAGGAGGCAGATGGTCATGAAGAATGAACAGATGGAAAAAAACAGCCAGTGGGGGCAGGCAGGAACTTCACCGCTTCATGTAAGCGGACGTGATCACGTAATGGGGCGCTCCCAGTTTATTGATGATATACCAAAACCCGGAAATCTGTTATTTGTAAAAGTTATGGTCAGTCCGGCAGCCAGCGGACGGATCAAAAAGCTGGATACTCAAAAGGCCAGTGAGATGCCGGGGGTGGCTGCTGTCCTGACTGCAGAGGATATTCCGGGAGAGAATCAGATCGGCGGAATTATCAGGGATGAGGTTTGTCTCGCTCAGGGGCATGTGCAGTTTGTAGGTGAACCTGTGGCAATCATCGCCGCGGAAAGCATGAAGGAAGCAGAGGCAGCTATGGAACAGATCCTCCTGGAGGTGGAGGAAGAAACTCCTGTGCTCACTGTAAGGGAAGCTGTCAGAAGAGAACAGTATGTAGGACCTGTGCGGAAAATAGAACACGGAGATGTAGAGGCCGTTTTTGCTGACTGCCCTTATTATATGGAAGGTGTGATCAGAAATGATGGCCAGGAACATTTTTATCTGGAAACACAGAGCACCCTTGCTGTCCCGGAAGATAACGGCGGAATTACCCTGTATTCCTCTTCCCAGAATCCCAACGAGATTCAGAAGATGGCAGCAGGTGTCTTAGGGCTGTTTCAGAATATGGTTACGGTAGATATTAAAAGACTGGGCGGAGGATTTGGAGGGAAGGAATCCCAGGCAACTTCCTGGGCCTGTCTTGCCGCTCTGGCAGCATATCATACCGGCCGTCCTGCGCTGGTCCATCTGACCAGAGATGAAGATATGCTTTCAACTGGCAAGCGCCACGCATTTGAAAGCGATTACCGGGCAGCGTTTGATAAAGAAGGAAAGATTCTTGCTTATTCCGTAGAGCTTAATTCCAACTGCGGGGCTGTTGCGGATGTGAGCACCTCCGTTTTAGAAAGAGCCATGCTTCATGCAGAGAACAGTTACCACATTGAAAATATCAGAATTATTGGAAGACCCTGCAAGACAAACTTACACCCGGCTACCGCATTCCGGGGGTTTGGCGGCCCTCAGGGAATATTCGCAATTGAAAGTGTAATTGAGAGAATTTCGTATACTCTTGGACTGGACCCATATGATGTGAGAATGAAGAACATGTACCGGAAGGGGGATATGGCCCCGTACGGGCAGGAAATTCATCATGGTGAGGACATTGGGAGAATATTTGAGAAACTGAGAACAGACAGCCGGTGGGATGAACGGAAAAAAGAGATTGCCGTGTTCAATCAGAATAACCGGTATAGGAAAAAGGGGCTTGGGATCACCCCAGTCAAGTTTGGAATTTCCTTTACTGCCGCCCATTTAAATCAGGGAAGTGCTTTAATTCACGTATATGTTGACGGTTCTGTTTCTGTGACCCACGGAGCAATCGAGATGGGGCAGGAGGTTAATACAAAGATTGCCCAGATCGCTGCAACCACTCTGGGAGTACCCATTGGATCAATCAGGATCGAAAGCAATAACACCAAACGGGTTGCCAACACCTCAGCGACCGCGGCATCCTCCGGCTGTGATTTAAACGGGCATGCGGTGGAGAATGCTGCTCTTAAGATTTTGGGAAGGCTGAAGGAACTGGTCTTAAAGCTATATCCGGGAGATGATGCGGTGTTTGAAAATGGTTTTGTATATCCGGTGCATGAGGGGAAGACAGATTATGAAAATCCGCTTATTACGTTTAAAGAGCTGGTCCAGAAGGCGTATTTCGAGAGAGTTGATTTATGCGACCATGGATTTTATGCCACTCCGGGCATTTATTTTGACAGAGACAAAGGAGAGGGCAATCCATTCCTGTACTATGTTTTCGGGGCTGCAGTTGCTGAGGTGACAGTGGATTTACTTACCGGCCGGACCACCCTTGATTCCGCCCATATCCTTCATGACTGCGCAAGCAGTATTAATCCCATGGTGGATATCGGACAGATTCAGGGAGCCTTTATTCAGGGTGTGGGCTGGGTAACAACGGAAGAACTGGTGTATCAGGAGAAGGGAAGGCTACTCAGCAGTTCACCGGCTACCTATAAGATTCCAACGATTGGTGATATTCCGGAGGAATTTCATATCGAACTGATGGAAGGCTGCATCAATGAACTGGGAATCAAACGGTCTAAAGCTATTGGAGAACCACCCTTTATCTATGGAGAATCCGTATTTTTTGCAATCACAGATGCGCTCTGCTCTCTGGGAAGCTATCCGGAAGAATTAAGCATACCGGCAACTCCGGAGAAAATCTGGAGGGAGATAAACCGGAACAAAAAGCAGTGAATGGAGTAATGATACTGAGCGGGAGAAAAGCATTTTATCAGCTTTTCTCCTGCTCTTTTAAAAAAAATTCAACTGTACTATTAAAGTAGAAAGCTGGGCAGATGAAGAAATCGGAAGAAGTAAAAAAATATATTGAGAATCTGATTGAAGAAGGAAAATTAAAAAACGGCAGCAGGCTTCCAAGCTGCAGAGAAACGGCGGCGGTGCTGGCGATCAATAAGATCACGGTAAACCGTGCGTACAGGGAACTTGAGGAGGAACATAAGGTTTATTCCATTCAAAGAGGTGGATTTTATCTGGCAGATTTTGATCTGGAGTCAGAACAGGAGAAGACCATCGTGGACTTCACAGTAGTAAAACCGGATAAAAGGCTTCTGCCCTACCGGGAGTTTACTCATGTCATGAATAAATCCACAGAGTTATATAAAACAAGTGCTTATGATTATGAGGAACCAAAGGGACTTATGAGCTTAAGAAATGTTCTTGCCAAATATCTGATGACTGGCGGAATTTATACCAGCCCGGAACAGATTCTGGTGACGAACGGAGCCCAGCAGGCGATTGGTCTTGCCCTTCAGTGTATCTTTCCGGACCGGAAGGGGAAGCTTCTGGTAGAAATACCAACTTACAGCCTGGCAATAAAGCAGGCACAGATGATGGGAATTACGATGATCGGAATTGAACGCACAAGTACAGGGTATGACTTTAAAAAACTGGAAAAGCTGCTTAAAGAGGAAGAGATACGCGCTTTTTATTTTATTCCCAGACATCATAATCCAACGGGATACAGTCTGAGCGAAAAGGATAAGAAAAAAGCTGCAGATCTTTTTAACACTCATTCCATTCTTTTGATTGAAGATGATTATCTGGCAGATTTAGGTTCGGGTAAGAATGCCATGCCAGTTCACTACTATGGAGACAAGGAAAAAGTGATATATATCCGGAGCTTTTCTAAGACTTTTATGCCCGGACTGCGGATTGGGGTTGGTGTATTCCCCAAATTTATGGCTGATGTAGCAGCAGAAAGGAAGCGGCTTACTGATTTAAACACGTCTAAACCATTTCAATATGCGCTGGAGCTTTTTATTGAAACCGGTATGTATGAAAAGCATGTTCGTAAAGTCAGAAAGATTTATTCTGAGAAAATGAAAAAAGCGTCAGCAATTTATAATTCTCTGAAGTCTGAGGATATGAACTGGCACATTCCGGATAACGGAATTTTTATATGGGTGGTTGATAATAGGGAGATAAATAGTTCTATACTGGAAAGTAACTTAAAAGAGCAAGGTATCATAGTTAAGAATGCGGAAGATTGCTTTCTTCCAGGTAATATAATTGAGAATGGTAACAGAAGGTGCTACCGGCTGTGTCTGTCAGGGATTAAAGGTGAGAATCTGGAACGGCTGTCAGAGGTAATAAAAGCATTTCAGCAAGCATGAATATGGCATTATAAACGAAATCAGGGGTATTTAAGGCATATTTACTTGAGTGAACAAAAGAAAATCTTTATATTTATGGTGTCAGGAGGTGTTTCTTTGAAGTTAATGCTGCAGCACAGAAGAGAGTTAGAGGAAACAGAGATAGAAATAAAATATCCAAACATGACAGAAAGAATTACAAAGCTGATTCAGCACATCAGACAATATGATTTCATGCTGGAAGGATTTAAGGAAGAAAAGGTTTATCAGATTCCCTTGGAACAGGTCTGTTATATTGAAACAATAGACAGGAAAACATTTATCTATTCAGACAGGAATGTTTACGAGACAAGAAAGACCATACAGGTAATAGAAAAAGAACTGGAAGGGACGACCATTGTCCGGATCTCCAAATCACTGCTTTTAAATATTACAGCCATTCATAATGTAAAACCCTATCCGAATCACCGGATCATGGTAGAACTCATGAATGGTGAGCATCTTCTTGTTTCAAGAAAATACATAACAGACTTAAAAGAAAAGATAAGGAGATAGTATGGCGCAAAAGGTATTAAAAACATATATTCCTGCAATTTCAATGTGTTTTACCGTTATTATACTGCTGGCAGGAATCATAAATTTAGTTACAGAGGAAAGGCAGAACTTTTTTATCACGTTTGCTTTTGAAGTAGCGGGATATTTAATTCTTACCTGTATTTTGGAGGAACTGACAGGCAGGTTTGATTATAAGACATATCTTGGCCATTTCCTGACTGAAACAGTGTTTCTGTATCCCATTACCATGTTCTTTGCTGTGAGATTTAAATGGATTGGTATCAATACAATTTCTATTGTATTATGCTCTGCTGTATATTTTTTTGTTATGGCTGCAAATCATCTTTATTTTTATTATATGGAAAAAAGCAATGCAGAAGAAATGAATCAATTATTGGAAGCGTGGAGAGATAAAAATGTTTGATACTTCGAAATTTCCTGATTCAACATTATTTTATATGTTTCATTTGGCTTTACTGCTTATGATAGCAGCAGAAGTGTTTATAGTTTTTTATACACATTCAAAAGACAGAGGTACGGAAAAAATTAATAAACGGGACAAAGGTACCAAATGGCTGCTGATAATTAACTTTTATGTTTGTATTTATTTGAGTTTTTTTATGGTTGGTCATAATGGCTGGGATTATATTCTCAATACAAAATTGCCGGCGGTGGTTATCTATCCTGGAGTGGCATTTATGCTGGCGGGAATTATGATCCGATTATGGGCGGTACTTACTTTAAAGAGATCGTTTACATTATCTGTGCAGACATCGAAAGAGCAGCATCTTATTACAGCCGGGATCTATGGAAAAATAAGAAATCCGGCATATACAGGCAGCCTATGCAGTCTGATTGGTACAGCGCTTGGACTCAGGGGTATGATTGCACTGGCTATTGTATTTATTTTTTCCATAGTAAGTTATTCTGCCAGAATCTTCGTTGAAGAAGAGGCGTTAAGGAAGCATTTTGGAAAAGAATTTACTGATTATGAGAAGCGTACCTATAGGTTAATCCCTTATATGTGGTAGTCGGGTTCCTCAAATAGTTCTTTTAACATATCAGCATCCGTCTTTCTTCTGCAGTATCCATACACAGGAAGAATGACAGGTGAAAGAAATGGCAGAGCCTTTAACCGTTTCTCTTCTTTTATTAATTTTTCCGGCAGCAGAGCGATTGTCCTGGTGGATGACAGCAGTGAGATCATTAGGTCCAGTGTGTCCACCTCGATCAGAGATAACTCACTTTTTTCCTGACTCAGTACCTGCAGGGTTAAATGGCGAAGGGGGCATAACTTATCCCTGCTGACAAAGACAGGTAAAACCTCTTCCGGAAGAATATTCAGGCTGGAGGATGCAGTCCATAAAAGGGGCTCCGATTTTTGAATCTGAAAAATTCCTGTTTCCGGAGTCTGCACCATATGAGTGATAATAATATCATATATCTGACTGTTAAAGTTACGGTTCAATTTTTTTACAGCATCAGTATGCATGGTAAAATGGCAGTTTTTTTCAAATAACCAGGGGAAGTACAGACGGGAAAGAAGCTGTGTGGAACCAATGCGGATTTCCGGGTTTTCTACCTGAAATTCCTGGTACAAACTCTTAAGTGTTTTTTCTGCCCTACTGGCATATTTGCAGAAACGTTCCCCGTCAGGAAGAATTTCCAGCCCGGATCTGGTGCGGAGAAAAAAAGTACCATGAAATTCCTTCTCAAGCTTCATAAGGCGGGTGGATACATTGGACTGGGTATAGTGAAGGAGTTCTGCAGTTTTAGTTATGGATCTGTTCCTGTATAATTCCATAAAGATAGTTATATCATTTAATTCCATACCAATCCTCCTTCTATATATCATTATGAATGATATTTAAATTCATCACTGATTATTATACTATTATTAAATGATAATGTAAAATGAAGTTATAAAAACATTTTGGAGGGATATATGATGATAGGAATGCAGTATGTAATAACACTTCCAGGCGATTACGATATGGATATTATCAGGAAGCGGGTGGCGGAAAACGGGAATAAGACAGATGGCTTTCCAGGTTTGAAATATAAATGCTATCTGATACGTGAAAAAGGGATTGGCGGTTTTGAACAGGCATATGCACCTCTTTATTTATGGTCTCAGGAAGAGGGCATGAATCATTTCCTGTTTGGCGGGTATTATGATCAGATCATAAGATCTTTTGGATGGCAGCATGTTAATATTGGCATACCGTTGTTTACTGATTTTAATGATCAGTTTATGAACTCCCGCTATGTGATTGAAATAACAGGCAGCATATCCCCGGAATTGTCTTTAAGTAAAGTTCCGGAGAGAATCAGACTGATGGCAGATGAGGAAAAGGGGATTACAGGGCAGGTATGCATATATAATCCTGATAAATGGAGATATAGCTTGTTTTCATTTTTGAAAGACCGCCCTCAAATTACAAAAGACAGTAGAGTCTATCAGATACTTCACATTTCAAAGGGATTGGATGATTAAAAAAGAATGTCAAAAACACTCCGCCTAAAATGAGCAGTGCGTTTTTGACATTTTTTCTTTTCGTTATTCCTGCTGGGAGGTCATTGACATTTGTCTGCTGATTCTCTAAAATAACAAGCGGGAGAGGAGTTTTACATATGAATAATGTTTCACTGAGCGTATTGCTGATCATCTCTTCTGCACTGATCGGTAATTTTGTTATTTATGGTCTGGCCAGAAGAAGAACTCCGGGTGTTTACTATTTTTGCCTTTTAATGACGGCTATGATTTTCCATTCCGTAGGGTATGCATTTGAGCTGCTGTCTGATACAGCAGATACTATGTATATCTGGATTAAGGTTGAATATATTGGAGCGTCATTTTATCCTTTTTTAATTATGATGTTCTCCAGGGAATATACAGAAGAAAAAAGCTTTGCAAACAGATTTGTGGTGACCCTTGTCCTGATGGTTAATGTCATTACGTTAATTCTTGTATATACGAATAACCATCATTTTCTATATTACTCTTCCATAGGCGTGGATTATTCACCTGGATTTCCCATTTTGGCTCTTCAAAAGGGAATTTGGTATCAGATTCAGGTGTTTTTTCTCTGCTTTTCCATTTTATACAGCATAACGGTTCTGATGATAAAAATGAAAAGAACCAGTGGCAATTACAGAAATAAAGTGTTGTTTCTTCTGCTGGGTGTGACTGCACCTGTAGTCACAATGTTACTTTATCTGCTGGGTATGGGACCTGTTTATCTGGATATGACCCCATTTTCCTACTTTATCATGAGCATTTCCATTACCATAGGTCTTTTCAGATATGACATGCTGGTTCTTAATCCAATCACTTACGAAATGATATTCCAAAGCATCAATGAAGCAGTTCTTGTAATTGACAGTAATGATATGCTGGTCGGATTTAACAATGTATCCAAAGAATTTTTCCCGTCTCTTTCAAAAATGAAAATCGGACAGTCGTATGAGCTTATTGAAGAACTAAAGGATCATAATCTGGATTCAGTAAATCCGGTTTATGATATTTGCGGCAGGAAATACAGCTTTAAGGCAATTACAATGAAATCCCACAGAGTCCGTATTTACGTGGCAAACGATATCACAGAATCAGAAAATGCAAAAAAACAGCTGGAGATTCTGGCTACTATGGATTCTCTGACAGGACTTTATAACCGAAGATATTTTATGGAGCAGGTGGAGCGCTTTGGTCTGGACGGGGTGTTCGTAATCATTGACCTTGATCATTTTAAAGTGATTAATGATACCTTCGGACACTTTGAGGGAGACCGGGTTTTAAGTGATTTCGGCAGATTGATTCAGCATACCTTTCATGACCATTTATCCTGCCGGTACGGAGGGGAAGAGTTTGCTGTATTTCTGGCAGACACCGGCCTTGGAGAGGCTTATAAACGGGTGGAGTCTTTAAGAGAGAAAAACAGCAGGGGGATTCAGACATGTAAGGTAACGTTTTCAGCAGGACTGGCAGAATATGAGATTGGGTCAGAGACAGTTTCTGATGCACTTATACGGGCAGATCAAAAGCTCTATGAAGCGAAGGAGAGAGGAAGGGACAGAATTTGTTTTTAAAGTTTTTCGATTATCTGTCAGACAAAATGCTGCAATCGGTAACAGGAAAAAATCTTTTTAAGATCTTATAATGGTTTGTGAAAGGAGAGACGAATAATGGAATGGGTGAAACTTTTACAAACTTCGATTGATTATATGGAGGACCATCTTCTGGAGAAGATCAGCTATGAGGATGCGGCAAGAGCGGTTCATATGTCCAGCTATAATTTTCACAGAACCTTTAGTCTCATGGCGGGCATGACAGCCAGTGAATACATAAGGAACCGCAGGCTGTCTCTGGCGGGACAGGAGCTTCAGATGACTGATATGAAGGTGATCGATGCAGCATATAAATACGGTTATGAAACCCCAGAAAGCTTTACAAAAGCATTTTCCAGATTTCACGGAGTAACCCCAAAAGCCGCAAAATTAAGGGGAACCCGGCTTTCATTATTCAATGCACTTGTTATAAAAATCACATTGGAAGGCGGGAAAGCGATGGATTACAGGATTGTGGAAACAGGAAATAAGAGATATGCTGCAAAAGTGAAAGCATTTAAAAATGAAATTATAAATGACAATGGAAATCATGAGATTCCTGATTTCTGGACGCAGTGCAGGAAGGATAAGATCTTTGATGAACTTTATTCTCTGAGGCCGGAGGGGAAAAGAGACTTATACGGGCTGTGCAGTCCAACCAGAGAAGATGAGGAAACCTTTGATTACGGTATTGGGGTTGTCATTGATGAGGAGACTGAAATTGACAAAGTACAGGACTTAATTAATCAGGGATTTTGCATCTGGGAAACAGGACCTGCAACGTATGCGGTTTTTTCCTGCTATGGTGAGGATGGAAGCTGCATCGGTGAGATGTGGAGCAGATTCTTCAAAGAATTTCTTCCACAGTCCGGTTACGGACATACGGATGAGACGGATTTTGAGATTTATTTTGAGAAAAGCGCCCCCGGATTGTTCTGTGAACTCTGGATACCTGTAACGGTACAGAAGGGCGATTCGATTCTATTCCGGTGATCTGGATAAAACCTGGTAGATATGCTATACTTCAAATAACTATTGGGTATATGCAACAATACTTGGAGGGGTAAGATGAGGTATCGAAAACTGGGAAATACGGGATTAATGGTCAGCGAAATCGGCCTGGGGGCTGAATGGCTGGAACGGCGGGATTTAGAAGAAGTGAAGGAAGTAGTCAGGCTTTGCTGGGAACAGGGAGTCAATATTTTAGACTGCTGGATGTCAGAACCCAATGTCAGAACCAATCTGGGAGAGGCAATTAAGGGCTGCAGAGATCAATGGATCATACAGGGTCATTTAGGCGCCACATGGCAGAATGGGCAGTATGTCAGAACCCGGGATATGGAAAAGGTAAAGGAAGCATTTGAAGATCTTCTGGAACGTTTCCAGACTGATTACATGGATCTTGGGATGATCCATTTTGTTGATGAATCCGCCGAGTTTTTCCGGATTATGAATGGAGAGTTCATCAATTACGTGAGAGAGCTGAAAGAAAACGGAGTCATCCGCCATATCGGGATGAGCACTCACAATCCAGCGGTTGCGAAACTGGCTGCTTTAAGCGGGGAGATTGAGATGATTCTTTTCAGCTTAAACCCTGCATTTGATCTGCTTCCTGCAACAGAGGATATGAATGAATTGTTTCAAAAGGACTATCAGGAAGATTTAAATGGTATCGCTCCGGAGCGGGCTGAACTTTATCAGCTTTGTGAAAGGGAAGGCGTTGGTATTACTGTAATGAAGGGATATGGAGGAGGAAGGCTGTTTTCTGCGGAAAATTCTCCGTTTGGAGTGGCTCTTACTCCGGTGCAGTGCATTCATTATGCGCTGACCCGCCCCGCAGTCGCTTCGGTAATGGTCGGATTAAGTACTCCAAAAGAGGTAAAAGAGGCTCTTGCCTATGAGACCGCCACAGAACAGGAAAAAGATTATGCCAGTGTACTTGCCAGTGCACCCCGTCATGCATATTCCGGTCAGTGTACTTATTGCGGTCACTGCGCTCCCTGTCCTGCCCACATCGATATCGCCATGGTTAATAAGCTGTATGATCTGGCTGCCATGCAGGAAGAAGTGCCGGCTACAGTACGTGCCCATTATGAGAATCTTTCATCCAATGCCTCCGACTGTATCGGTTGCAAAGCATGTGAAACACGGTGTCCATTTGGGGTTTTGGTCGTTGAAAGAATGGAGAAAGCCAGGGTATTGCTGGGATGAAAATCGGGGTATTTGCCGATATTCACAGTAATTATCATGGGTTTCGTGCATGTTATGATGAGGCAGTAAAAAGAGGGGTGAATCAGTTCCTGTTTCTGGGAGACTATGTCAGTGACTGCGCATATCCTGAGAAAACAATGGAGCTTTTGTACCAGATAAGAGACCGGTTTCCCTGTCACTTCATAAGGGGGAACCGGGAAGATTATTTATTAAATCATCAGAAGGGGGCAGAAGATGGCTGGACCACTCCATCTTCTGCCACTGGAGGTCTTTTATATACTTATGAACATCTTACAAAAGAGGATCTGACGTTTTTTGAAAGTATGGAGATATCCGGAAGAATGCAGATTGACGGTTATCCTGATTTTTATTATTGCCATGGAACTTTGGAAAATACAAAAGGTGTATTTCATCTGGGAAGTGAAAAAGCAAAGGAAGTGCTTGATAATCTGGATGCAGACCTTATCATCTGCGGACATACTCATAAGCAGGGGATCTTTCGATACAAAGGGAAAACCCATGTCAATGCGGGATCAGTGGGGGTTCCATGGGATTATGACGGAGATGCGCAGTTTTGTATTCTTCATGGAGATAATGGAACGTGGGAGGCTGAGCTGATTCATATAGATTACGATAAATCACTGGCGATAAAAGAACTATATGAAAGTCATCTAAACGAAAAGGCCAGAATCTGGACGAAGCTGGTGGAGAAAACCCTGTTTACGGGAAAGGATTACTCAAGACTCTGTCTGACAGCCGCAATTGAAAAATGGGAGAAAAACGGGGGAAACGGTACCTGGTCCATGCTTCCTGATAAGTACTGGGAAGAAGCGGCAAATGAATTTGGTTTATGAATTGCATATGAAAATAAAAAAGATATCTTCGGCGGCATAATTGCAGTTGAAGATATCTTTTTTATTATAATGTTTAATCCATAAGTTCATTATTTACATGTTAGGAGCTGAAAAAAGGAAAAATTATCAGTGAAGGTGTTGATGCTGTTTATCAATATTTAATAGGGAAAGACAATATTTGAAAAAGAGCGCTCCAAAAGGAACGCCCCATTTGATTAACAGGTAGCAGGATTTTGCAGGAATTCATCCAGCAGTAGTTTTTCCACACCCGCCAGCACTGCAATACCGATTCCATGAGGATCGTTAAAGCGCCAGCCCAGCTGACGGTAATAGGATCTGCTGTAAGAACAGTCAGACCCGCGGCATACGCCGTATAGGTCGCCCTTCCGGTTAATCACTGTTTTTTTCATACCAGTCCAGGCCCTGGTTATGGAAGCCATACACCGGATGCGGAGATCTTCTGTAATGATGCCCAGCCTGATTCCTCTGGAAAAAGCGCAGATGAACATGGAGGTTGAAGAAGCCTCTTCATATGTGGAGGGATCATCTAGTATCTGATGCCACATTCCTGTTTTATCCTGTACCTGTAATATGCCTTCTGTCATCTCAAGGAAAAAGGAAGTGACAGCATCGTAATCCGGATGTTCTTCTGGCAGGGTAAGAAGAAGTTCGGAGAGGGCGAGAACCACCCAGCCGTTTCCTCTGCTCCAGGGAATCCGGTTCATCTTTCCATAAGTTAAATCAATGATATGGGACATCAGATTTTTATCATTCATAAAAAAGTACTGTTTAAAAAGTTTTGCCTGACGGCACGCATCATCTAAATATGCATGGTTATCACTGAGCTTATAGTACCTGCATAAAAACGGTATGCTCATATACATATCATCAATCCACATGGTATTGTTGTTTCTGGAAAATACCATGTCTTTTTCTCTTCGCTGACGGTTTCTCATGAAATCAGCAATCACATCAGCAAGTTTTTTTGCCTCTTTGGCAGGGCGGTCTTTGTATGCTTCTAACAGGAAGGAGCCAAAAGATCCGCAGTCATCCAGTTCACTTAGCCAGCACAGCTGCGTATTTACTCCTGGATAGCCAAAAACGGATTTGTCGTATACGGAATAATCATACACAGCAGCTGTCATACGGGCATATTCCAGGACGTATTCCTGCCAGTCAGCGCGGTTGAAATACCGGCTGGCAGTTAACAGACCATATAAGGTAACTCCGCAGGGGTAAGTCCATTTTCCGTACAATTCCTCTTCTGCAAACATCCTCACAAACGAATCCGGCTGATCTGCCTTCCAAAAGCACGTACCGTTTATGCCCTCGTAAACCTTTTCCATAGACAAAAGATCGGAGACAGGCGGGATGTCTTTCCCAAACATGCCGGCATAAAGCCACTGTCCCTCATATCCTTTTATGCCTGCAGATAAGGAAACAGCCTTGCCATCAGCCTCTAACCGGAAATCAAATCCAGACTCTTCACCCGTGTGCTTCTGGCACAGAATCAGGAGGCTGTGGGTTCCGCCCTGAAGCATAATCTCTGATTCCCAGGCACCGTTCTGCCATTCCCCGCTTAAATTTCCGTCAATAAAGAGTCTGACCTTTGTATCGCTGCGGCCTGCAACATGGATCGTTTTTGCCTCATCAAGGAAAAAACCGCTTTTTAAAACGGCCGTTCCCTCACTGGAGGAGCCAAATATCCTGGTAATGGGGCAGCAGGACTGTGCTTTATCATACTTGACACGGGGAAACCAGGTCATACCATCATAGCAGCCGGAAAGAATGGACTTCAGACACTCAGAGTCCCACTTCACCGGTTCGCTGTAAACAAAGCCTGCCTGTCCGTTCCGTTCGGGTATGGGTGAAAGAAAATGAGGCGGTTCCCATTGCGGTTTTGCATTCCGAAGAGTAAATCCAAAGCCGATTTCTGTCTTTTCCGTTACCAGAACGAAGCGGTTGATACCTGCTAAAAGGGTGATGGAGAAAAAAGCAGAGGTTTTAAAACTCTCGTCTCCGGGCTGAGAATGGAATACCTCTTCTCCGTTTACATAACATATAACAGGTCCCTGACAGCGGACCTCAAAGCGGGAAGGTGTCTGCTCATGGCTGTAAAGGTCACCTGCCCCATAGCAGATATCTCCAATTTGCGCCTGAGGAAAGCGGCGTTCAAAGTCAAATAAATACCACCCCTTTGTGTCACATAAAATGCCGGAGGTAAAATCCAGCCGGTACTGATAAGGCACCTGGGGATTTTCTCCGATGAAGCGGTTGGCAAGCAGCGCAATTACTTCCCTGTCTCTGTCACCATAAACGGCGTAAGCACTGTCTTCCTGATTAAAATATTTCATAACTGGTCTCCTTAAGTATTAGTTTGAGAGTGATAGGAGCCGAAATGGAAAAGATCATTGTGAAAACCAACAAAAAAACCTTCCATTTATGATATAATTGTAGCGAATGTATGGTTTTTAGTCAAGAAGGTAAAACACACTTCCCCTGAGCTCAGGAAAATGATAGTATAAACATACCAATACACTATGAATTTACATGGTACTGCCAGAAAATTCATTTATGCAGTTAAGGGGAAACATGTTAAAATAATTACATGAGGCAAGGATATGCGTAGCCGTTTCAGGAGAAGGAGCAGAGGTATATGAGAGAACTGATCGATAAATTATATAAGAATCATAACCTGGAAAAGGAAGAATTCATATTTTTAATAAAAAATTTTGATAAAGATACCAGCGAGTATCTTTTTTCCCTGGCTCAGTCAACCAGCCAGGAACATTTTCAAAAGGAAGTTTATATCAGAGGATTGATTGAGTTTACCAATTACTGCAAAAATGACTGTTATTACTGCGGAATCAGACGAAGCAATCTAAATGCCAGCCGTTACCGCCTGAGCAAAGAGGAGATCCTTTCCTGCTGTCAGAATGGTTATGAGCTGGGCTTTCGGACCTTTGTACTGCAGGGAGGAGAAGATCCGGCATTTACCGATGAAATTATGACAGATATTATAAAAGAGATCAGAGAAGGATATCCGGATTGCGCCATTACTCTCTCCATCGGGGAAAAAAGCTATGAGCAGTATCTGGCCTATTATGGGGCTGGTGCAAACCGTTTCCTTCTTCGCCATGAGACCGCTAATGAAGAGCATTATAAAAAGCTTCACCCTGATTCTCTTTCCCTGGAAAACAGAAAAGAATGCTTAAGAAATTTAAAAAAGATTGGCTATCAGGTGGGAACCGGCTTTATGGTGGGTTCTCCATACCAGACCCCTGAGTGTCTGGCAGAGGATCTGCAGTTTATTAAAGAGCTGTCTCCCCAGATGGTGGGAATCGGACCCTTTATTCCCCACAAGGACACACCATTTAAGGATTTTCCAGCCGGCAGCATGGATTTAACCCTGTTTCTTATAGGAATGCTCAGGCTTATGCTTCCCAATGCCTTAATTCCGGCCACAACTGCGCTGGGAACCGTAGATCCCAAGGGCAGAGAAAAAGGAATTTTATCCGGCTCCAATGTTTTAATGCCCAATTTATCTCCCATCGGTGTGAGAAAAAAATATGAGCTTTATGACAACAAAATCTGTACTGGAGAAGAGGCAGCGGAGTGTAATGTCTGCTTAAGAAACCGGGTTTCTTCGATTGGTTATAATGTGGTAGAAAAAAGAGGAGACTTTGTAGAGATTTAACAAACTTTTTCCCGGCAGAGTTGATTTTCTGGACTTATATCACCATAGCATTTCGATGTTTTGATACATTGATACTCGTTTGTCAGATGTATTCGGAAAATATAGTAGTACACAGGCTAAAATAGAGAAAATAGTCAAAAAATTAACAAATTAATGTTGTTGCTTAAGAGGATTGAAATCTATATAATAGGTGTCGGTGAAATAGCATTAAAACAAACCGCAAAAACTATGAAATCACCTACTGGAATGAGGAGAGCAACAATGAAGAAAAAGCTATTTTGGATAGCAATAGGCCAGTTCATCTCTGCATGTGCATATTGCCAGATTTTGAACGCCAACAATTTAGTCGCTACCGGACTTGGGGGACTGGCTACGGTATTTAACCGCCTGACCGGTGCAGATGTACAGCTGCTTTTAATTATTATGGCATTGCCTATTTTCATCTGGGCATTTTTCAGCTATAGCAAAAAACAGATCTTTTATGCTGCATTCAGCTATTTTATGTTTACCTTTTACGTGGGAATCGTGACCCGGATTCTGCCCCAGCTTCACACAGATCCTATCGCGGCAGCCATCAGCGGCGGCGTTGTGGGCGGAATTGCCGGCGGTATTATTATGAAGCAGAGGGTTGCAAACGGACCGGAATCCATTGTGGCATTGTATCTGAAAGAAAAGAAGGGTTTGTCAATCGGGTCCTACTATTTAATTATTAATACGGTAGTTATTTTCTCTTCTATTATTTATGGAAACATGACGATGATCATTTATTCTCTGATCTGTACGTTTGTACAGAGTGTGGTAACTGATAAGCTGATCATTGGATTTGAGAAATATTATAATGTTAATATCATGTCAGATCAGTATTTAGAGATCACACAGTTTATCCGCAACGATTTAAACAGGGGCGCCACCTTTATTCAGGGAATGGATACCTCCAATGTAAAAAAGAAAATGCTGATTCAGGCAGTGGTAAATCAACAGGAGTTAATTGCAATCAAAGATTTTGTAAAGTCCTTTCATGATGACAGCTTTATCTGCGCAAGCATAAGCAACAACATCATAGGCAGGGGATTTGATGTAGAATAAATATTATATAAAATGAGATCTGCCGGTAATTTCTTCGTTTCCTATGTTGAAACGAATTTAAAAATTGCCGGCAGATTTTTTAACTGGATAACAGTTCAATAACAAATGCAGTAGTCTGTGGAGGGATGCTGGCAGTCTGAAAACTGGCATGTTTAATGCGTACCATTTTCCCAGGTTTTAAATCAACGTCAGTCAGTGGGGTCCCGTCCTCATCCATGATTTGAGTAGCACTTGTAATAACAAAGCGCATCTGGTCGTTTTCGTCGTTGGGGTTGCCGGTATAGACAAAATGGTTATCTGTATCAACCCAGACAATCCGGTCTGTGGTTATGCGGTATGAGGTGGTGTCAACCATGGCAATTACCCGATAGGCGTTTGACTGGGGCGGAATGCTTCTTGTCATCACACTGGAAAATGTCGCATTGACATAGGTTCCTTTTGTAATGCTACATAAGCTGATCATTTCTCCGAATTGATCAATCAGAATAGTTTCCCAGCCGATATTTAATTGAATCAATTCAATATTTAACATATCATTCTCACCTGGATCTGCATAAGAGATGATAAGATATCCCGTCCTGCTGTTGGAAGTATACATTTCTTCCACAAGGGCATTCTGTACCTCCATAATGCTTCCGTCCCCTGTAATCATTCCTCTTGCGTCCTCGTTTTCTCCGTTCATAAATACTCCCATGTCAAAAAGTTTCTATTTCATTATATGCGTACAGCACCAATTATTTCATTTGTTTGTTCAATGTTGTACGGAACTGCAAAAAAAGCAGACATTACCACTTTGAAAATGGAAAAAAGATTCATTCAGTTAAGATGAAATTTATGTTACTATGTAAATGTGCATAAAAAAATATAGATAATTTCTTTGAAAAGATAAAAAACACACAAATATAGTTTGCTCATAAAATGTGAACAATACCGGCAGTGATTGACAGGAGTGAAGAAAAATGGACAGGCGAATGAAGCAGATCTTGGATATTTTATCAGACAGAGATTACTATACAGCAGAAATGCTTGCAGAACAGATCCATGCGGGGACAAAAACGGTCCGTAATCTTTTGAAGGAGATCAATCAGGAGATAGAGCCCCATGGCGCTGGTATCCTGTCAAAATACGGAGTGGGCTATTTTCTAAGTATTCAGGACAGTGAAAAATATGAGGCATACTGCCGCAAGAATTATGCCCACGGTTCGGAGGAATACTTACCTTCTACTTCAGAGGAGCGGATCCAGTATTTGCTGGAGTATTTAATTAACAGCGGGTCCTATGTAAAACTGGAGGAATTAAGCGAAAGCCTGTATATTTCCAAACGTACGCTGACGGAAGATCTTAAGGAAGTGGAACAGTTTTTAAAAAAATTTAATATCCGTGTTGTACGCAAGCCCAACTATGGAATCCGCCTGGAAGGGAAAGAATTTGATACCAGACTCTGCATTGCATCATTTTCCGGTAAGAGGCTTCATAAGGGAAACGAAAGCATGGACGAGATTGCTGCCATCGTATCCATGGTTTTAAAGGAGAATGATTTTATGATTACAGGGGCGGCGTATCAGAATCTGGTAGTCCATCTTTATATTGCCATCAGCAGGATCATGGAATGCCACTATGTTCCCATGCCGGAAGGGCTTCTTGATAATCCGGAAGAGCGGTTTGAGTATCACATAGCAAAAACAATAGCAGCAAAGCTGGAAGAGCGGCTTCATATCAGTTTTCCTGAAAATGAAGTCGTCTACATCGCCATTCATCTGGCCGGGAAAAAGATGTTTTTGCAGGAAGAGAGTATAGGAGAAAATGTAATTATTACCCAGGAGATCAGTGATCTGGTGACTGCCATGCTGGAACGGGTATATGATCTGTTTAAATTCGATTTTCGAAGTGATTTAGAACTGAGAATGATTTTAAGCCAGCATCTGGTTCCGTTAAGTGTCCGGATCCGGTTTGATATGGATATGAAAAATCCTATGCTGCGTGATGTAAAGGAAAAATTCTGCCTGTCCTATACCATGGCATGTAATGCGGTCACAGTGCTCAACGAACATTTTAAGGTCTCCTTGTCTGAGGATGAGGTGGCTTACTTTGCTTTCGCCTTTGCACTGGCCCTGGAACGGAAGAAAACAGAGATTAAGAAGAAAAATATTATTCTGGTCTGTTCATCCGGGAGGGGAAGTGCCCAGCTATTGCAGTATAAATATAAGAATTCCTTTAAGGATTATATCGATGAGATTATTGCCTGTGACGTTGGCAGCTTATATAAGATGGATTTTTCCAGATATGACTATATCTTTACCACGGTTCCCATCACGGTTTCTGTTCCGCTGCCCATTCTGGAAGTGGAATATTTTCTTGGTGACGAGGACATTGTAAATGTTAAGAAAGTTCTTTGTGCCCAGAAATCGTTTTCTGTTTGCAATTATTATGAACGGGAGCTGTTTCTCCCACACTTAAAGTTCCGCACCAAATGTGAGGTGCTTCGCTTTATGTGTCAGTTTGTCATTGAAAAGAAGAACCTGCCGGAGGAATTTTATGAATCCGTGCTGCAGCGGGAGAGGTTGGCAAAAACAGCCTTTGGCAATCAGGTGGCAATGCCTCATGCCTATAAAGCCATGAGCAGTGAAACCTTTGTCTGCGTGGGAATTCTTGACGAACCGGTGGAGTGGGGAGATCAGAAGATCCGGGCTGTTTTTCTGGTATGTATTGCGGATAAGGACCATACCAGCGCAGAGCTGCAGCACTTTTACCAGCTGACTGCCTCTTTTCTGTTAAGTCAGAGGCAGATACAGGAATTGGTGAAGAAACAGGATTATGATGCTTTTATTAAGGCTATGACTCTGATGGAAGAGGATTATCCCCGTTAAGTCTGTCTGCCAATCTCTGGAACTGTTTGCTTTAATAGGAAAAATCGTATATATTATATACAAAAAGCAGGAAAGAGGAACGGTAAATGGCAGGAATTGTGGATATAAGCAAACTGACAGAGGGAAAGAATCTTACGGAAATTGAAGACACCGTACTTCGTTATATGATCTCCCATATGGATTCCATGCTTAAAATGGGAGTGCGGGGGGTGGCGAAAGAGAATTTTACCTCCACTTCTACAATTATGCGTTTGACGAAGAAACTGGGTTATAACGGATTCGTGGATATGTACTACAAGCTGCTGCCTCTTGTGGAGCAGGCGCAGGATCATGTAAGCACAGACTTGCAGTTTATTAATAGCTTTTGTTCCAATTCCATTTTAAAGTATAATTCATATGAGGACATTAAGGAATTTGCCAGGCGGCTTTGCCAGCTAAAGTCTGGATATGTGTTTTTATATGCAACTGGGTTTTCTGCCATACCCTTGGAATATTTAACGAAAAAACTGCTGGTGCTTGGAATAAAATGTATTTATTCCAATGGTATGGATTCCATCGGAGTCTTTGAAAACAATCTTGAACATATGGAAATGCTGGTTGTGGTTTCCCGATCAGGAGAAACCAGATGGGTGGCAGACCGGGTAAAGACAGCAGCAGAGAATGGGATATACACCGTTTCTTTTACCAATGAAGCGAAGAACCGGGTCAGCTCAATGACAGATATGCAGTTTCGCATTGAAGACAGCAATAAGCTGGATGACAGAAACATGATGGCGAATACTTTTTTCCCCAATGTGATCATGCTGATGGAACTTCTTATTTATGAGTATCATAAGGTACTCCAGAATATGGATGAAAAATAATAAAAAGATCAAGGTCCTGGTGACCGCTTTTAAGGCGGGAACCAGGATTTCTTTCGTTACATGTTACAGACTTGGAACACAGGTTTCTATTGCAGGTTAAAGTATATACAAGGATTCCTCGCGCAGATATAATACAGGTATGAATTTCACGTGGAATTAAGAAACAAAATAGTATCATTTAAATTGGAGGAAATGTGAATGAAGGATAAAGTAATGAATCAGCTCCAGCATTTTTCAAAAGCAATGTTCATACCAGTTTTGATTCTGCCTATAGCAGGTATTTTAATTGCGGTGGGAAACCTCTTTACCAATGCAAAGCTTTTAGAGATTCTGCCCGTACTGAATAATCCGGTAACAAAAGGATTCGGCACCATACTGTCAGGTTCCCTGGTAGCAATCTTAAACAACCTTGGCTTGATTTTCTGTGTTGGACTTGGGGCAGGTCTGGCAAATAAGAAGAAATCTGAAGCCGCATTTACAGCGCTTCTGGGATTTCTGGTGTTTATCAACGCCATGAACAAATTTATGAACCTGACAGGAATACTTTACACCGGAGATTCCTTACGAGGAACCGGTCAGGCCATGGTGCTGGGTGTACAGATCCTGGATATGGGAGTGTTTTTAGGTATTATTCTAGGTATCATTACTGCCATGGTTCACAATAAATACTGTGATATTGAGTTTCAGAATGCCTTTCAGATTTACGGAGGTTCACGGTTTGTATTTATTGTTCTGATTCCCGTTGTGGTTCTTATGTCAGTGGTCCTTACCTTTGTCTGGCCATTCGTACAGATGGGAATAACCGGTCTGGGCGCATTTATTAATCATTCAGGAAACTTCGGAATTTTCATATACGGAGCGCTGGAACGTCTGCTCATTCCGACCGGACTGCATCATCTGGTTTATACACCGTTTTTATACACTTCTCTGGGAGGTACAGAGACTATCGGAGGTCAGGTTTTTGAAGGAGCCAGAAATATCTATTATGCGGAAATGGCCGACCCGTCTATCGCAGTATTATCTCCAAGCGTCATCTGGGACGCCAGAGGAATATCCAAAATGTTTGGCTTAATTGGTGCATGTCTTGCCATGTACCATACTGCCAGACCAGAAAACCGGAATAAGATTAAGGCAATTTTAATACCTGCCGCTTTTACTTCTTTTATAGCAGGTGTGACAGAGCCGATTGAATTCTCTTTTATGTTTGTTGCACCTGTACTGTTTGCTGTGCATGCAGCATTAAGCGGACTGAGTATGGTGGTTTTAAATCTTCTTCAGGTCCGGGCTATCGGCCCGAATGGTTTTATCGATTTTCTGCTTTATAATGTGCCTCTTGGAATTCATAAGACAGGCTGGCCCATGTACATTCTGACAGGTCTTGGCTTTTTCGTTATTTATTATGTGGTATTCCGTCTGTTAATTCAGAAACTGAATTTAAATACTCTGGGTCGGGAAACGGAAGGTTTGGAAATGAAGCTTCATACAAAGGCCGAATACAAAGAAAAGGCGGCTGCTGAAAAAAGTAAAAAAGATAAAGCGGTTAAAGAAGATGTGGATGGTTTTAGAATCGTCGAAGCCCTTGGGGGTTCAAAAAACATAGAAAAGGTAGATAATTGTTATACCCGCCTCCGCCTGATCCTTTCTAATCCTGAGTTGGTGCAGGAAGAAGTACTTAAGCACGATACAGCAGCCAGTGCAGTGGTTAAAAAAGGAAACAATGTACAGGTTGTATACGGTTTGCAAATCAGTGCTGTAAGAAAAGCGGTTGACGAGGCGCTGGGGAAAAATGAGAATTTCTGAGAAGAAGGAATTAAAGGAGGAGAAACAGGATGAAAAAGTTTTCTATAGTAATTGCCGGAGGCGGAAGCACCTACACACCAGGCATCGTCATGATGCTCCTGGACAATTTAAATCGGTTTCCGCTCCGTTCCCTGAAACTGTATGACAATGACGGTGAACGCCAGGAGACCATAGCAAAAGCACTGGAGATCCTGATGAAGGAAAATGCACCGGATGTGGAGTTTGGATACACAACTGATCCGCAAGTGGCATTTACCGATGTGGATTTCTGCATGGCTCATATCCGGGTGGGAAAGTATGCCATGAGAGAGCTGGATGAAAAAATTCCTATGAGATACCGTGTGGTAGGACAGGAAACCTGCGGCCCTGGTGGTATCGCCTACGGGATGAGAAGTATTGGCGGAATGATGGAACTGATTGACTTTATGGAAACCTATTCTCCAGACTGCTGGATGCTAAACTATTCTAATCCGGCTTCTATTGTAGCGGAGGCCTGTCGGGTTTTAAAACCTCAATCAAAAGTCATTAATATCTGCGATATGCCGGTTGGCACCAAGCGCCGTATGGGTTATATTGTAGGAAAAGATCCAAAAGATATGGTAGTGAAATATTTCGGCTTAAACCATTTTGGCTGGTGGACCAGCGTAAAGGATGAAAATGGAACTGATTTAATGCCTCAGCTTTTGGAGTATGTATCCCAAAACGGGTATCTAACAGACCGGGCAGTGGAGACTCAGCATATGGACGAAAGCTGGCAGCAAACCCATAGAAAAGCGGCAGATTTATTAAAACTGACCCCGCAGTTTCTTCCTAATACTTATCTGAAATATTATCTGTACCCGGATTATGTGGTTGATCATACCAATCCGGACCATACCAGAGCGAATGAAGTAATGGAAGGAAGAGAAAAAGAAGTGTTTGGGGCAGCCAGAGCAATTGTTCAGGCGGGAACAGCCAAAGGAGGAGGATTTACCATTGACAACCACGCTTCCTTTATTGTTGACCTGGCATGCGCCATTGCATTTAATACTCATGAGCAGATGCTCTGCATTGTGGAAAATAAAGGTGCGATTTGCAATTTTGATTCTACTGCCATGGTAGAAGTCCCCTGTCTGGTTGGAAGTGATGGTCCGGAACCCTTATGTCAGGGGGATATTCCCACTTTTGCAAAGGGAATGATGGAGGAACAGCTGGCATCAGAACGCCTGGTAGTGGAAGCATGGATAGAGGGAAGCTACTTAAAGTTATGGCAGGCTTTGACTCTATCAAAGACGGTGCCAAGTGCAGCGGTAGCCAAAAAGATTCTGGATGACTTTATAGAAGTTAACCGGGAGTACTGGCCCTTGTTAAAATAAAACAGATACGAAGGGGAGTTCTTATATGTTTGAAAAATTATTCAGAGGAAGAAAAGCAGAGGAGGGAGGAAGAATTCTGGCGGTACAAAACGGGAAAGTAGTGCCTTTGGAGGAAGTACCGGATCCGGTGTTTTCTCAGAAAGTGCTTGGTGAGGGGGCAGCCATTTACCCGGAAGATGGAAAAATTTATAGCCCGGTTACAGGGATAATAGACAGCGTAATGGACACGGGACATGCTTTGGCCATTATGGCAAAGGATGGAGCCCAGATTCTCATCCATGTGGGTCTGAATACGGTGGAACTTCAGGGTGAAGGCTTTGTGACACACGTAACAGCTGGTCAAAAGGTATATGCAGGTGATCTTCTTTTGGAGGTTGATTTAGAACTTTTAAAGTCCAAAGGACTTTCTGCAATTACACCGGTTTTGTTGCTCAATAAAGATTCTTTTCAGGAAGTCATTCCATTTATCGGAGTGGCGAAAGCAGGGGAGACGGTCATGGTTCAATACCGTTGACAAAAAATACAGGGAGTGCCTGGAACTAAATCCTTAAGCACTCCCTTTTTGATACCTTGGAATTTTTCATAGATATCCACCGAGCTTCCCGTTTTTTCTTGCTTTCCATGGTATAATCTCTGGTTACAGGATGATTTTGGAACACAAAACCGGACGTCACTTAACTTACAAATTACAGCCTCGAAGTCCCATAAAACAATTGCGATATAATAATAGGGCAGCCCTAAAAACAGAGCTGCCCCTTTATACCATTTATTGTTCTTAATTAAAACTCTTGATCTGAATACAGACTGAGTCCATTCGTCTCAATGACTTCCTTATACCAGTAAAAAGATTTCTTCTTCATCCGATTATAAGTCCCATTACCGTAATCATCGCAGTCCACATAGATATAACCGTAACGCTTTGACATCTGCTTGGTGGATTCCGAAACCAGATCGATACAGCCCCAGGAAGTATAACCGAGACAATCCACCCCGTCCTCCTCAATGGCATCTAAAATAGCCTTCATATGCTCCCTTAAGTAATCAATCCGGTACTGATCATCAATGGTCCCGTCTTCTTCCACCACATCTGCAGCCCCAAGTCCGTTCTCTACGATAAACAGGGGCTTGCGGTATCGGTCATAGAGATCCACCATGGAAATGCGAAGTCCTGTAGGATCAATCTGCCATCCCCAGTCAGAAGCCTTTAAGTAAGGATTTTTAATGGCATTTATAGTATTGCCTGCCGTAACATTTAAATTGGAGGTATCCTCAGCTGCACAGGAAGAATTATAATAGGAGAAGGAAACAAAATCCACAGGATAGGATTTCATGATTTCATCATCCCCCGCTTCTTTGCGTATGTTGATCCCATTATTTTTAAAACGCGATAGTAAGTAAGCCGGATATTCTCCAAATACCTGGGTATCACTATAGCAGTAGGTTCCCCGCATGGTCTGCTGGGCTTTTAATACATCTTCCGGCTTGCAGGTATAGGGATAGTAGGTCAGCTTTGTCAGCATGCACCCAACGAGAGAGCCGGGAATAATCTCATGACAGATTCTGGTTGCATAGGCAGATGCCACAAACTGGTGGTGCATTGCCTGAAAGATTACCTCTTCGAAGTTCTGGCCCGGGAAACGGTCTTCGATTAAGCCGCCAGTCGTATAGGGATGACGGATCATGGAGTCCACTTCATTAAAGGTCAGCCAGTATTTTACCTTATCCTTATACCGGGTGCAGATGGTTTCCACGTATCTTGTGAAAAAGCCGATGACCTCTCTGGAGTACCAGCCCTTATAATTTAATACCAGATTTAAAGGGGGTTCATAGTGAGACATGGTCACAAGAGGTTCGATCCCGTATTTATGAAGCTCGTCAAACACATCGTCATAGAATTTCAGCCCTTCTTCATTGGGCATTTCTTCATCCCCATTTGGGAAAATGCGGGACCAGGCAATGGACAGGCGGTAGACTTTAAAGCCCATTTCTGCAAAAAGCCTGATGTCTTCTTTGTAATGGTGATAAAAATCCGATCCATGACGTTTGGGATAATATACCTCATCATCGGTAGCAAGAGCAGCTTCAATATCTTTTGTGGTAACTGCGTTGTGAGCCTTATAATTGGTCACGTCTGTATCAAAATGTGCTCTGGCGCAGTCTGATACGGAAATTCCTTTTCCGCCTTCTTTCCATCCGCCCTCAACCTGGTTGGCAGCAGTTGCACCGCCCCAGAGAAAGCCTTCCGGAAATGTCTGTTTGTGATTCATTTGATTCCCTCCCTCTTCCTTAGCTGTTTTATATATTTCATGCCATCATTATAACAGAGCGCAAAATCAATATCCAAGAACACTTTTTCCAAATTGGTGGTGGTGTATGCTTCTTTTGGAGAGAAGAAGAAAATGCCATTATGAAAATGGAAAAACTGAACATGGAGTTTAAAAGATAAGTATGATAACATGTCAATACGCATAAGAAAACCAGAGAAAAGATGAATAAAGTGGGGAAGATGCACAAATTTTTGGGAATGCGAAACGTTTTAATGTAAATACCGTTTTATACGGTGGAGATGGAGGAAAAGATGAAAGACAAATTAATGAACGGCATGCTGTCTGCAGCAGGGGCAATGCAGACACAAAGACATCTGGCAGCAATTAAGAACGCATTTATGAGCCTTCTGCCAATTATCATTATCGGCTCATTCTGTACACTGTTTTCCAATGTTATCTGCAACACGACACCAGGATTTTTCAGTCTTGCAAACATTCCGGGTTTAAGCTTCCTTGGAAAATTAAATCCCATGTTTACAGCAGCCAATTACGGAACCATGAATTTTATCGCCATCGGCTGCGTGATCTTAATTGCCATGGAACTGGGGGAACACTATGGAATTACCGATAAGGCACTTCCGGTTGTGGCACTGGGAGCCTATATTTCACTTTGTGCCTTTACTGCAAGCGGAAAGGCAGCTGATGGAACTGAAGTGGTAGTCACCAATGTCCTTTCAAGAGTCTATACCAATGCACAGGGGCTGTTTGTAGGAATGTTTGCTTCCATAGCTGCTACGGAAATTTATTGCCGGCTGGTAAAGAGCGGAAAACTGGAAATTCATATGCCTGAAGGAGTACCTTCAAACGTAGCAAGATCTTTTACGATCCTGTTCCCGTCCCTGATTACTGTGGTCATAATTTCAGCTGTGGGAATGGTATTTGAAATGGCTACAGGCATGACACTGTTTAATGCCATTACCGCGTTCATTCAGAAGCCGCTGTCCAATATCTTAACAAGCTTCCCGGGATATATTACCCTTATTTTTATCACCACTGTTTTATGGACTTTTGGTATTCACGGAACCCAGGTGACAAAGGCGGTATACGAACCTATTCTTCTGGCTGCTTTTGCAGAAAATGAGGCTGCATATGCTGCAGGAACGGCGATTCCAAATATTATTAACACCCCCTTTATGTCCTGTTTTTCAACCGTTACCGGAGCAGGAATCACCGGAGGACTGATCATCGCCATTATGTTGTTTTCAAAGCGTGAAGACTATAGGGCAATTGCGAAGCTGGCTCTTCCCTGTGCTCTTTTTAACATCAATGAACCGCTCACCTTTGGTCTTCCGATCGTAATGAATCCGGTGCTGGCCATTCCGTTTATGATATCACCCGCAGTATCCGCTACCTTTGCGTATGCCATGACAAAGATCGGTTTCTGTGCAAGGATGGTGGTAAATGCACCGTGGACCACACCTCCGGGACTTATGGCGTTTCTTTGTTCCGGCGGAAATATAGGGGCAGCAGTAACTCAGATTATCTGTATCCTCCTTGCATTTATTGTATATATCCCGTTTGTTCTGATAGCAAACAAACAGCAGATTGTGACAGAAGAATAACAGTTTCAAACAGAATGAGGCGATTATGAGTCTGACAAAATAGAGGAGGAATTGAAACATGAAGGAAAAGCATGAGCTTCAGGTAACAGACGTATTCTCAAAAGCAAGAATTATTACTTATCTGTGGATTATATTATGTCCGCCTTACGGACTTTTCCGGGTATGGAGTCCTTCGTCTGAATTCCGCAGACCGGAAAAATGGGTATGGACCATGATTGTGATCTGCACCCTGTTTACATTTGTGAAACTCATAATCGCTGGTTAGGAGAGAGAGGCAGCATAGTGATGGATATTGAAATGATTGTTATGAAACTTGTAGTAAACGGAGGGAATGCCAGAAGTACTGCAATTGAGGCCCTTCGTGCGGCGAAGGCCGGTGACTTTAAGAAGGCAGATGAACTCATGGAGGAGGCAGACACCACACTTAAGGAAGCTCACGAGATACAGACAGAGATGATCCAGAATGAATTAAACGGCAATAAAGTGGAGGTCGGACTTCTGATGGTTCATGCCCAGGATCATTTGATGAATGCCATGACGGTCATGGATTTATGCAAAGAAATGATTGATATTTTAAGAAAATAAGTTAAAATATTCAAAGAAGGGAAGTTGTAACTATGAGAAATATTGTATTATTTTGTGCCGCAGGCATGTCAACGAGCCTCTTAGTAAATAAGATGAGAGAAGCAGCTGCAAAAGAAAATTACGAATGCCAGATCAATGCTTATGCTCTGGCAAGTGCAAGAGAAAAAGGACCGGATGCGGATATTATTCTCTTAGGGCCCCAGGTCCGCTTTGGCAAGGCAAAGGTGGAAAAAGAATGTCCTGGAAAAATCGTTGAATGCATTGATATGCAGGCTTATGGAACCATGAATGGAGCCAAGGTAATTGCCCAGGTAAAAAAGACACTTGGAGATTAATTTAAAACAACAGGGGAAACTGGGAGAATGCAGACAGTATTATTAAAAGCGGGGAGCTTTGTTCTGGTAATCGCAGCAGGGTATTTATTAAAGAAAACAGGTTTATTTAAACCAGGTGAAAACAGGACGATCATGAAGCTCATCATGAATGTTACGCTTCCCGCAGCGGTGATTACCAGCTTTTCCGGTTATGAAAGGAATTTCACCCTTATTTCTGTGTTTTTCCTTGGTTTTCTCTTAAACATTATAATGGTGTCCATCGGATATTTTTCTGCAAAATCGAAAGACAGAGGTGACCGGGCATTTAATATGATCAACTATTCCGGTTATAATATCGGGACGTTTGCAATGCCTTATTTACAGAGCTTTCTGGGTAATTCGGGAATTATTACTGCCTGCCTGTTTGATTCAGGAAATGCAGTGATGTGTACAGGAGTTACCTATGCGGCGGCATCTGCAGTTGCAGGAAAAAGTGACGGGCAGGGAGTGAAGGGTATATTAAAAAAACTCGTCTCCTCCGTACCTTTTGATGTTTATCTAATTATGATGATTCTGTACATGGGTGATATTCATTTTCCAAGTCAGGTATTTACCATCACAGGGGTATTTGGCAGCGGAAATGCGTTCCTGGCAATGTTTATGATCGGCGGAGCCCTGGAATTTTGTACGGATAAAAAGAAACTGAAATCCATTCTTAAGGTTCTGATTGTGCGATATGGGACTGCAGGCTGTCTGGCAGCAGCTCTTTATTATTTACTGCCGTTCTCTCAGGAGATTAAAATAATTTTAGTAATTATCGTCTTTGCGCCAATCTCTTCTATGGGGGTTATCAATACAGAGCGGATAAAAGGAGATACAGAACGTGCCGGCATGATTAATTCCATGTCCATACTCATCAGCCTTGCAGTAATGACAGGACTTGTGTGTGTGTGGAAGCTTGGAAAGTAAGCGGCATCGTGCAGAGGTGAAACATGGATCTTGCTTATATTACAGCAACTAAAATAATTGAGATGTTTATCATTCTGATAATAGGTGCAGGTGCCTATAAAACAGGAATTGCGGATGCCGGTACAGGCAGCAGGCTGACGTCTGTTCTGCTTAAGATCATTTCTCCCTGTGTGATCCTTTTGTCCTATCAGATTGACTTTGACAGAGAACGGTTGTATGGGCTGGCAATTACTGCTCTGCTGTCTTTTGCAAGTTTCTTCATTGCAATTGCAGTTTCTAAAATTGCAGTTCCTGAGAAAACCAGTTCTGATCTGGCAGTAGAGCGGATGTCGATAGTTTATTCCAATTGTGGTTTCATAGGGATTCCTCTTATAGACGGAATTCTGGGGGCAGAAGGCGTGTTTTATATGACGGCCTATCTGACTGTATTTAATATATTTGTCTGGTCTCACGGAATTATGCTGATGAGCGGGAAATCGGAAAGCATAAAAAAGACAGTAAGAAGTCTGATCAACCCATCCAATGCAGCGATCCTGACAGGAATAATTCTGTTTCTGACAGGAGTTAAAATACCTGAAATAATACGTGAACCGGTTGCTTTAATCGGTGGCATGAATACTCCCGCTGCCATGCTGGTTTCCGGCATTAACCTGGCTCAAAGTGACTTCCTGGGGGGATTAAAGAACAAAAGAACCTATATTGTCAGTATATCCAGGCTCATTGTGGTTCCGGCCCTGACCCTGCTCATATTACTGGCAGCAGGAGCGGGCAGAAGTATATCGGTGACCATTTTAACAGCTGCAGCCTGTCCGAGCGGAGCCATGGGTACCATGTTCGCTCTCCAGTATAAAAAGAACAGTCAGTATGCATCAAATCTTTTAACCATTACGACAGCGCTGTCTCTAATTACCATACCCGTTATTATGGCGGCAGCCAGTGGAATTTTATAATAAAAGGGGATAATAATGATTATTGTTAATGCACCATTGAAACAGGAGACGTTTCAAAAATTTGCAGAGGATGAAGGACTTGTTTTTATAAAAAAGTCAGGCATGAAGCTTTTTTTCGAAAATCCGGAGGGAGAGGATGGAAAAAAGGCAGAAGCATTAAAAAAGAAGCTGAAGGGGGAGAAAGAACTGGCAGCAATCTATTTTTCAGTTCAGGCCCAATAACCAGAGTATGAAAACCGTACTTCATTTATATCCGTAATCCGGTATAAATGAAGTGCGTTTTTTTTGTTCCTATGCTATACTGATTTTTGTTTCAAACCGGGTTCGCGTTATAATTTGTTCACTGTGTGAAAAACCAGGAATATTCTAGGATAAGAAGGAAATTTTATGCTTCAGTAAAAATAGGATGGACAGGAGGTGGCTTCCAATATGGTACCTGATGATATCCGAAATATAGAAATAGAGAAACAATATCAGACCATAGATTATGACTGGCTGAGACTGCATTATAAGACCACTGTGGGCATTGTTGTTTTTGCACTGGTCATGGAATGCCTTATGAGTCTGGTTTTTGCGCGGTCTGGTCTTATTCACACAACTATGGAACGATACGTATTAAAATATATTATAATTCCTTCCGGTATTAATCTTTCCTGTATTCTGGCTGAAACTCTGGTTATGAAATCAGGTCAGTTTTCCCAGAAGCTGAAAATTTACAGCGTATCTCTGATGCTGGTTTTAATCTCTTTTGTCCTGTTTACTGTTCACAGCGGTTTTACTGCCACCTATTATATTTTTCCAGGTGCGATTATGATGACAATCATATACGCAGATCAGAGGCTGACCGGTATTACAGCCTTGTTTTGCCTCGGTTCAGCTGCATTTTCCGAAATACTGATTAAATGGGATTCAGATAAGATTGGAATTTTTGACAGCAGCTTAAGTATGGGAAACTTTCTTGTTTCCATGGTGATACTAATTGCCTTTTCCGCTGCGAGCATGGTGGTAATCCGGTTTGAGCAGAAAAAGAATGCTGCCAGCATCAGGACGGATCAGGAGAGACATCAGTTAAAGCAGAGCATACAGGTAGATGAGCTGACCGGAATATATAACCGTAAGGCTCTTGATGAGGCCATGGCTGTCATGGAGGTCCAAAGACCCTGTGAAGATCATGTTCTGGCCGTTGTGGATATTGACAATTTTAAAAGTATTAATGACCGGTTTGGACATTATATGGGAGACAGGTGTTTGATCGAGTTTGCCAGGGTATTGATGGAACACTCCTGTGACTATACACCATATCGTTATGGCGGAGATGAATTCTGTCTTCTGTTTCACAATATGACAATGGAGGCGGCTGTTCTGGTATGCGAGGAGATCAGACAACTGACTGAAAAGATCAGGATTGAGGAAGAACGAGAGATCCGCTTTACTGCCAGCTTCGGACTGTCCGCGTATTCCAGTCAGCTTGATGCAGCGCGGCTTTTTGTTCTGTCTGATTACGCGTTATATGATGCAAAGAGAGTCCGCAATTCCGTCAGAGTCTATGAAAAGGGGATGAAGATCGCAGATTGAATGCGGGATAACTCCCCTCTGTTTTTTATCTTGACATTACACAATATGTAATGTTACAATAAATGTAATGATAAGAAAGAAAAGATTAGGAGCAGCAGATATGAATAAAATTAAGCTATCTACCAAAAAGGAACTGGAAATTTATATGAACCCGGTGAGACAGAATCTCCTCCGGATACTGGAACGCTCCAAGCTGCCCATGACCCCAAAGCAGCTTTCACAAAAACTGGATATTTCCCCATCAAGTGTTCAGCATCACATTAAAAAGCTTGAGTCTCTAGGTGTCATTACACTGGACCATACGGAGGTTATTAACGGAATCACTGCAAGATATTATTGCCCTGCCTATGTCAATGTTCAGATCGGTCTGGATCATCCGGACGATAACCAGATGCAGAAAGAGATTCTTGTTCAGGAACAGATTGCAAGAACCTATGAAGGCTTTTTAACACAGAAGAAAAAATTTATAGAGAAACTTCACGATGGGGATTCAGAACCAAGGTGGGATTTGGGGGATATTATGACTGGAGTGGCTCATTTGTCGCCTGGAGAGGGCGAAGAATTATTAAAGCTGATCCTGGATTTTATGGATGCGCATGCTGTTCCGTCCAGGGAGAAGTCTCCGTGGGAATATGCCTTTATTTTTTATAATGCCGGGGAGGATCTTTATGAATAGGATAAAACAGCTGATTATTTTTCTCAATTACGCTTCCCTGGGAATTCTCCTGCCGGTCCTGAACTTAATTCTACTTAACAGGGGCGCAGGTCTTAAGACACTCCCTCTTTTAATAGCCGGTTATTCAGCAACAGTTCTGTGTTTAGAGCTGCCAAGCGGAATATGTGCGGATTTGCATGGCCGGAAAACTGTCTTTCTTATATCAGGAGTCTGCCAGCTGTTATCGGTTGGCCTGCTCTTTTTTGCAGAGAACTGGATCTGGTTATTATGCTGTATTGTGCTGAACGGAGTCAGCAGGGCCTTTTCTTCCGGAAGCTTAGATGCCTTAATTATAGATCAGGCTTTGCAGGAAAAGGGAGAGAACAGTCTGCCTGATATAACAGCCCGCCTTGCCATCATGGAGGAGGCTGGACTGGCAGTGGGGTGTATTCTTGGCGGTTTTCTTTCCGGCTTAGGGGATTCCTATAACGCAAATATTCTGCTTCGCGGTATCCTGACTGCGGTAACAATGGGACTTTGTATATTTGGGATAAGGGAAGACCGGATATGCGGCAGCAAAACAGAGCGGCCTCCTCTTGCCCATCATATAAAGAAAGGATTCCGTGCAGTTTTTACAAAGCCGGATTTTCCATTTATCCTGGCAGGGATGATGTTTACCGGATTTTTCATAACTCCCATTGAGACATACTGGCAGCCTGCCTATCTTAAATTGTCAGATTTATCACAGGGAACCTGGATGCTGGGAATACTGTCCTTTGTTGGATTTTTTCTGGCAGCAGCAGGAAATTCTTTCTGCAGAAGACTGTTATTAAAATTTCCCGGAAGACAATGGCGCATCTACTGCATCAGCCGCGTTTTCCTTGGCAGTGCGCTGCTCATTCTGGCACTATGGAATTCTGTCTGGATCTTTGTCATGGCATACGGGGGCATTTACCTGCTTCTCGGAACCGGCAGTGTAGCTGAAAATACTTTGATTAACCAGTATACGCCAGGGCCTTTAAGAGCCAGTGTTCTTTCACTGGGATCATTTCTCTTACAGACCGGTTCCGTGTGCGGCTCTGTTTTTAGCAGCCTTTTTGTGGAACAGATTGACATAGCCGGACTCTGGCTTACTTCAGGAGGAGTTATGATTGTATATACCATTCTGATCACAGCACTTGTGACAGCAAAAAAAAGGGAAATTAAACAGTATGATATTGAATCATTTGAAAACTCCTGATATAAATAGAGGTAGAGGCAATGATAAGAAGCTGTTTTTGCGGATTTCCGGAATAACCAGGTTCTCATGCCAGTAAGAGGAACCGGAATCAGTAAATGGCGACCCAGAGCTATCCTGGATCGTCATTTTTTGGTGGAAAGTAAAACCTGGTTCTTAACAATATCTGGAAATAATTGGATTAATTTCCAAGGTTTAAACCGTCATATAATAAAATATTATAAGCAAAGGAGTTTTACCATGCCAAGAAGAGGAGAAAATATTTATAAACGCAAAGATGGAAGATGGGAAGGAAGAACTTTAAAACAGACCGGTAAGTATCAGTATTTCTATTCCAAAAGCTATAAAGGCGTTAAGGAAAAGATGAAGAATTACAAGGAAAGCCAGGGAAATCCCAGAGAAAAGAAGTCGGGAGAGGTCAGGCAGGGAGCTGTGCTTTTTGAAAACTGGCTGCTTGATGTTTCCATGAGAGTGAAGCCGTCAACCTATGAAAGCTATTACCGGTGCATGAATAAGTATGTCATTCCGTTTTTTGAGAAGGAAAAAGATCAGAGAATTACAACTGGTTCTGTCTCAGGTTTTGTTAAGGAAATGTATGAAAATGAGGAACTTGCAGATTCTTCCAAAAAGAAAAATCTTACCATCTTTAAAATTGCAGTGAAAGAAATACTAAAGGGTTCGGCAGATTGCTTTGCTGTTATGGATTTAATAAAGTATCCGAAGCCGGATGATAAAGAGGTAGAGGTTTTCTCCATGAAAGAACAGCGTCAGATTGAGCAGACAGCATTTCATTGCAGCGACAGACGGGCTATGGGAATTTTACTCTGTTTTTATACCGGCATCCGCCTGGGAGAGTTATGCGCATTAAAATGGGGGGATATTGATATGGAAACAGGGACTTTATCTATATGCAGAACCGTTTCGCGTATCCGGCATTTTGAAGAGGAAGAGCATAAAACGGCACTGTTTGTAGGAGCACCGAAAAGCCGTAAATCCATGAGAAAGATTCCCCTTCCCCAATTTTTACTGAATATGCCGGTGCTGGCAGCATTTAAAGACAGAAACCAGGAGAATTATATTTTTACCGGAACCGACGTTCCTTTTGATCCCAGGTGCTTCCAGAAACTGTATAAACGGCTGTTAAAGGAAGCTTGTGTGAAGGACCGGAAGTTTCATGCAATCCGCCATACGTTTGCTACCCGGGCACTGGAGCTGGGAGTCGATATTAAGACCATCAGCGAGCTGCTGGGACATTCCAGTGTATCCATTACCTTAAATGTTTACGCCCATTCTCTGATGGAACAAAAAAAGGCTGCAATCGAAAAATTTAATGATATGTATCAGCTGAATGCGGATCTAAGCGGAACATTTATAAATAATGATTATGAAATTATGGAAGATTCTTATGCCGGATAGGAAGGAGCTTACATACTTTTTGATATTCAATTACAAAATAAGTGAACATTCCCCATATTTCTGTCATAATTGACAAATATCTACAGGATGTTATATAATATTGATTAATTAAATGTAGTAAAAATTTTACAATAAGGCAATATATTTCCAGATTGCAAATGACGAGTAGGAGGATATGACTGTGGCGGGAAGGATTAAGGTATTTCAGAGAGTCATAAAAAAATCAGAAGAGGGATCTGATCAGGCGGGGAAGAAAAAATCCATCAAGGGGAGATTGTTATTTGGAATTATTGCTATGTGTGCTGCAATTTCTGTCCTTTTTGGACTATTTAATGGCTATTTGTTTTATCGGGACGCAAAAAAAAGTACTGAAATGAGGCTCATGGAATCAGCCGAGGCTTATAGTCAGTCCGTTAAAAATGCCATCGATATTTACAGGATAAAGATTGAAGCTATCGCACAATACACCTCCATAACAAACCAGAACAAGAGTGCGGAAGACCGGAAAGAGGCCATGGATAAGCTGGCAAAGGATTACGGGTTTCTGGAGGTTACAACGGCTGATGTCAACGGAAAAGCGGCAAATGGGACAGATATGAGCCAAATGGAGTTTTTTAACCGGGCAATTAAAGGGGAAACTTATATTTCAACTACCATGCAGAGTAAGGAACTGGGCAAAACAGTTCTGGTAATTGCCGCTAAGATAAATAACGGGCAGTATAACGGGGTTGTAACAGGAACTCTGGATGCAGATGTATTCAGCAGCATGATTGACGGAGTTTCCATGGGAAAATCCGGCTATGGATTTATTGTGGATAAAGACGGAAAGGTAATCGCCCACAAAGACAGACAGACTGTGACAAATGAGACGAATTATATTGAGATGGGAAAAAGCGAAAAGAATTTTGCAGCTACTTCCGCTAATATTCAGGACATGATCGCAGGGAATACTGCAATCAGATCATCTCGTTTAAACGGCAAGACTCTGATTATGGGATACACACCAGTTACCAATACTGACGGCTGGTCTATTGGAATTGTAGCAGAGAAGTCTGAAATGATGGCTGGTTTCTATCAGTCACTTGCCATAACAATATTCCTGGCGGCTCTGATGATTCTGGTATCCTTACATATGGCATTCAGGATAGCAGGACCTATCGTTAAACCCATTGTTAAACTGGTAGAACGCATTAAAGCGCTTGATGAGGGTGATCTGCATTCTGAAGTACCACAGATCAATACGGGAGATGAACTTGAATCTCTTTCCAGATCATTCACCGGAACGGTCAATACGCTGAATAATTATATCAACGAGATATCCACGGTATTAAGCGGTCTGGAAAAGGGCGATTGTACTGTAGTGGCAACCCAGGATTATAAAGGTGATTTTGTACAGATCAAAGATTCTCTAAACGGAATTACATATAACTTAAATTCGGTATTTACCAAGATAAAGGAATCTTCAGACAGAGTGGCAGACGGGTCAAAGCAGATTTCCGATGCTTCCCAGGCTCTTGCGTCAGGTGCTGCCGAGCAGGCTGCGACCGTTGAGGAATTAAGTGCCTCAGTAAGCAGTGTATCAAACCGTGCTCAGCAGAATGCGGATAATGTTCAGAAAGCGACGGGTTATGTAAGACAGGCTGTAAGCGGAATGGATGAGGGCAATGCCTATATGGAAAAGCTGGATCATTCCATGAAGGAAATCGGACAGGCTTCTGAAAAGATCTCAAGCATTACCAAGGTAATAGAGGATATTGCATTCCAGACCAATATACTGGCATTAAATGCAGCGGTGGAATCAGCCAGGGCCGGAGAAGCCGGCAAGGGATTTGCCGTAGTTGCCGATGAAGTACGTAATCTTGCCGGTAAATCTGCCGAGGCGGCCAAGCAGACCGCAGAGCTGATCGGTCATTCGGTTCAGACTGTGTCAGAAGGAGTAAAGATCGCCTATGAAACAACCCGGATATTGAAATCAGCTGCCGAAAAATCCGGGCAGGTGGAACATACCATTCAGGAGATTGCAGCGGCTTCTAATGAACAGGTGGAGGCGATTGAGCAGATTAATCAGGGACTGAACCAGGTATCATCAGTAGTTCAGACGAATGCGGCCACAGCAGAAGAAAGTTCTGCCTCCAGCGAAGAACTGGATGCCCAGGCTCAGATATTAAAACAGGAGGTTGAGCAATTCAGACTTCAGGGGGAATACATCCCTGCAGGCCTGGAGAGTGCACGCTATGAGGCTGCAGCCACAGTTCAGGAACCGGAATATAATGATACAGAGGAATATACGGCGCCGATACAGGATGATATAACCCCGGTAACGTATATACATGATTCAGCAAAATATTAAATCTGTCAGAGGCTTTCGCAAAATGGGGTAATCATTTTGAGAAAGCCTCTGTTTTTGGTATTTTGCGATAGGTGAGTTCATGATATAATAGCAAAAAAAGGGGGGACTATGAGGTGAAGATTGACAGGCTGATTGGTATGATATCCATATTACTGCAAAAAGAAAAGGTGACTGCACCTTATCTGGCAGAGAAGTTTGAGGTATCCAGAAGAACGATAAACCGTGATGTGGAGAACTTATGCAAGGCTGGAATACCGATTGTCACCGAGCAGGGGAAAAATGGGGGAATCTCCATAGCAGAAGGCTATAAGGTAGATAAGACGTTATTTACTTCAACGGAAATACAGGCAATTCTTTCCGGATTAAAAAGCCTGGACAGCGTGTCAGGAAGCAACCGGTATCAGCTTCTGATGGATAAGTTTTCCTGTTGCAGCAATGAGTACGTAGAAGCAGGCGGTCCGGTTGTCATTAATTTAAGCTCATGGTATGGGTCCTCCCTTCCTCCTAAATTTGAGCTGATAAAAGATGCGATAGAGAGAAAAAAGAGGATTGAATTTCATTATTACGGTCCGGCAGGAGAAAATACACGGATAATAGAACCCTGTTTGCTGATATTTGAATGGTCTTCCTGGTATGTCTGGGGATATTGTCTGCTGAGAGATGATTTCCGTATGTTTAAGCTGAACCGGATGACACAGATACAATGCACCAATGAAGAATCTGGAGAAAGGGACATTCCCCCATACCGAATGGACCCCGGTGATGTTCAATGGACCAATGAAGTAAATATCACAGCAGAATTTGATAAAACCATGAAATGGCGTCTCATAGAAGAATTCGGCATTGACAGCTTTCAAGAGAGTCCGGACGGAAAGCTGACGATGAGGATTGAATGGTCGGATAAGGCGTCTTTGTTTTGCTGGCTGCTTGGGTTCAGGGATTGTGTGAAGATTATTGAGCCAGTGGAATACCAGACGGATTTTTTAGAACTTCTTGAACGGATTAAAGCCCTTTATTGATAAATATTAATAAGTTGAACCATATTGACAATGCGGGTGGAATCAATCATAATATACAGATACCCCTTATGGTATCCGGAGGTGCAGAATGAAACAGTGTATGGATGCCGATAATCTTCATCGGCGTCTAAAAAAGATCATCGGCCAGGTTCAGGCAATTGACCGTATGGTGGACGAAGATGTTCCCTGTGAAGATGTACTTGCTCAGATCAATGCAGCAAAATCAGCGCTGCACCGGGTTGGACAGGTGGTTCTGGAGGGACATATTAATCATTGTGTCAGAGATGGGATTGAGCATGGAGATGCAGATAAGACCATTGAGAGTTTCACAAAGGCGGTGGAACGTTTCGCCAATATGACATGACTCGAATGTAAAAGCAGGGCAGCCGGTAAAGTCGGCGGTCCTGTTATTTCTTTTCTACAGCAACCCATATTTCACAGGTATAGCCTGGATTCTTTACATCAGCGGAAGGATAGGCTTCAAAGTCGGTGCCGCCGCAGGGCTGATAGTCGCTGGCAGGAAAAAATTCACTGTAAATTTGCTGATACAATCTGGTAAATGCTTCCGGCATTGAACCGGTGCATGGAAACACAGCGTAAGTATGGGCTGGAACTTCCCATACAATCAAATCTTTTTTAATAGCTGGAATGCCATTATAATAGACACCAATGGCATAGGGACAGTTGGAATCAGGGGCATCCTTACCGAAACCCGCCCCTGCAATGCTTCCACCGAATATATTAGCTTCAGAAATGTATCCGGACAGCTCCTCGATTGTTCCATCCATGCGGCACTGCTGCCAGAAATCAGATATTCTGGCAGAGGTCAGTTCCTTTTTACCGGATACCCGCAGAGGTCTGCCAATCATTTGAAAGCCTTCCTTCTTCTCAATTCTGTAATCCGTCACATTGGCACCTGCCAGTATCAGTTTTACAGAAAGGCGGGAAAAAGATTTTAAACCGGCTCCGTTTCGCGCCTGAGAAGGAGATACGCCATGAAAACGTGTAAAAGCACGGCTGAAGCTTTCCTGAGTGTCGTAGCCATATTTTACAGCGATATCCAGAATCCGGGTGTTTGTCGCCGCCAGCTCCAAGCCTGCAAGAGTAAGTCTGCGCATACGGATATAGTCTCCCAGTGTGAATCCGCAGAGAATTCCAAATACACGCTGAAAATGAAAGCTTGATGAATAAGCCTGTTTTGCAATCTCACTAAAATCCAGATCCATGGTAATATGTTCTTCCACGTAATCTACCGCTTTTTGTATTCCGCTGATCCAATCCATCTTACGTTACCTCCAGCCTGATTTCTGATAATGAACCGGTTCTATTCAAACAAGGGAATAATTTCTCTGGTAACCAGTTCAATTTTAACTTTGTATTTCGGTTCAAACCGTGATGCTATGGCGACAACAATGCTTTTATCCTGGTTGACAAATATAAAGTTCCCTCCGTCACCAATAGCCGCATAACAATGGTATCCATCATAATCAGCAATCCACCATAAATATCCATAAGGCAGTTCTCCCCAGCGGCTTTTTTCCTTTGTGCTGTCCCAAATCCATTTACTGGATAAGATTCTCCGGTCTTCGTAAATGCCGTTGTTTAAATATAGCTGCCCGATTTTTGCCATATCCCGGGGCGTCAGACAAAGCCCCCAGCCAGCTGTATTCACGCCCTTTGGATCTACAGCCCATCCGCTTACATGTCTTTCCTTCAAAAAGGCAAAATGTTCTTCTTTATTGCTTATTCTGGTATTGCCAGGAGCTTTGATTCCAAGGGGATTAAACAAAAACTCCGCTGCGAAATCGGATACCGAACTGCCTGTGGCATTTATAATGATTCCGGATAAAATCTGTGTTCCTACAGTGGAATACTTAAATTCCCTGGTGATGCCAGCTTTGCCCCCTAATAAATCCAGAGCAGCTTTCGTCCAGTCATCACTGGTATACACCTTTGTGTAAGGCTCTGATTTATATTTATACGGTGCGGTCATTGTAAGCATATTTTCTATGGTGACATGCTGTATGGTTTTTTCTCCCTTCTTAAGTTTGTATTCAGGAAAAAATTCCAAAACCTTCTGATCCGGGCTTTTAATATAGCCTCTGTCTATGGCAATGCCTGTCAGCACCGATATTATACTTTTTGTCACCGACATAGTATGAATGGTATCTTTAGAAGTGAAACCGTCAAAATATTGTTCATAAACGATTTCGCCCTTTTTTTGTACAACAATACCGGCAATATTATCATAATCCGCTTTAATTAAACTTTCTAAATTCATAATATCATTGTTCATGATCTCTCCCCGCTTGTGAGTTTTTTTGTGATAGTTCATATAGAACCTATAATACGGGAAAATAATTTTTACCGCCTGACAATTTGTGCGGAGCGGTGTTATTTCAAGCAGATATTATTTTTAATTTACAGCTGTGTTTTGTTTAGATAATCACAGTATAGCATAAAGAGTATTTTTTTCAATCTGAGAGAAATAACCATGTAATTTTCAGTTCCACTTGACAATTAATACCCATGGGGGTATATTTGACAGGTAAATACTTATACCCCCATGGGTATGCGCGGGAGGAGAATTATGAATAAATTAAAAGAGATTCTGGAATGGGGAGGGCCTTTAAGGGAAAAAGCAAGTCTGGCAGTTTCTGCACTTGCACTTATTTTCAGCTTTTTTCATCTGGCGCCAGTTCCCTTTGATCCAGCGTGGGCTGCTGTTCTTTTTTGTGGAATTCCTATCATATTGGAGGCGTTCATCGGTTTAATTACTGAGTTTGATATCAAAGCTGATGTGCTGGTATCGATTGCTCTGATTGCCTCTGTTGTAACAGGAGAAATATTTGCTGCCGGAGAAATCGCCTTTATCATGCAGCTGGGGGCATTTCTGGAAGAGTTTACAGTGAAAAAAGCGAGAGATGGAATTGAAAAACTGGTTCATTTAACGCCCCGCACAGCAAGGAGGCTGGAAGGATCCATGGAAACCATTATACCGGCGGCAGAGGTTCTGAAAGGAGATCTTTTGAGAGTGCTTCCGGGAGAGACGGTTCCTGCTGACGGGATCATTAAATCTGGCAGAACCTCTGTGAATCAGGCTGTTATGACGGGTGAATCACTTCCTGCTGATAAGGGTCCGGGAGATGAAGTTTCCAGCGGTACAGTCAATCAGTTCGGTTCCTTTGACATGGAGGCGACCAGGGTAGGAGAGGATAGTTCCATACAAAGAATGATACGTCTGGTTCAGTCAGCAGATGCAGGAAAAGCGAAAATAGTGGGCGTCGCAGACCGATGGGCTACATGGATTGTGGCAGCAGCCATGGTTTCCGCCATACTGACCTGGTTTATAACAGGTGAGCCAATGCGTGCAGTTACCATACTGGTAGTATTTTGTCCATGTGCACTTGTTCTCGCTACTCCTACGGCTATTATGGCAGCAATCGGCAATGCCACAAAGCATGGATTCCTGGTCAGAGAGGGAGATGCATTAGAACGTCTGTCTGCAGTCAGTAAACTGACCTTTGATAAAACCGGTACCTTAACCTATGGCACTCCAAAAGTAGTGGCTGTAGTCAGTTTTATGAAAGAGTATGAGGAAGAAAAAATATTTGCACTTGCTGCAGGCGCAGAAGCCCGCTCTGAGCATCCACTGGGAAAAGCGGTACTTCGTTCGTTCAAAGAGGAAAAGAATGAGGATATCATGGCTGCAGAGGAATTTGAGATGATTCCGGGACGGGGAGTTAAGTCAGTCATTATGGGAAAGGAAATTCTGGCTGGGAATCCGGAACTGCTGTGGGAAAACGGGATTGAATTAGACGGGCAGCACACAGGAAAGGCGAAATCATATCTTCAACAGGGTTGTACTGTCATCTATCTGTCTGTTGACAGGATTCCGGCCGGTTTTCTTGCATTATCCGATACGCTCAGGAAGGAGGCCGGTGAGGTAATCAAACAGATAATGGAAATTGGAGCAGCGCCTGTACTTCTGACGGGTGATCATAAAAGCGCAGCCGTTCATATTGCCGGACAGCTTGGGATTATGGAAGTTCATGCAGAGTGCCTGCCTGAGGATAAACTGAACTGGATTAATACTTATGAGGGAGAACAGAAACGGGTTTGTATGATTGGAGATGGCATAAATGATGCTCCTGCTTTAAAACGGGCTTTTGTTGGAATCGCCATGGGCGGGATTGGAAGCGATATAGCAGTGGAAGCAGCAGATATTGCTCTTGTGAGTGACGAGATAAAGGAAATTCCACATCTGCTGTCCCTTTCGAAAAAAATGATGAGGACGATCCATTTTAATCTGGGATTTTCCATGCTGCTGAACTTCGCGGCAATTATTCTTGCTGTAACCGGAGTTTTAAATCCGGTAGTGGGAGCTCTGGTACATAATGCAGGTTCCTTAGCTGTGATTATTAACTCAGCGTTCCTCTTAAAGTGGAGTGTGAAATAAATAAGCAGCATTGGAAAGTTCTTTTCAATGCTGCTTAACCATTATCCTTTTACTCTGTCGTTTACAAAGGCTTTAATTGCTGCAAAACTTTCTGCACTGATCACATGCTCAATCCGGCAGGCATCCTCCAAGGCGATCTTACGCTCAACTCCAAGAGCCATAAGCCAGTCGGATAGGAAGGTGTGGCGCTCGTAAATCCGTTCTGCGATTTCCTGACCTTTTTCCAACAGTGTAATATGTCCATTCTCATCCATATCGATGAAACCATTCTCCCGCAGATTCTTCATAGCCACACTAACGCTGGGCTTGGAAAACTCCAATTCTCCCGCTATATCGATTGATCGGACATATCCGTTGCGCCTGTGAAGCATTAAGATTGCTTCCAGATAATTTTCAGCAGATTCCTGTATTTTCGTAACAGCACCTTCTTTCAATAGTTCTTTTCGTATCTGTTTATTGTAACACAAACAGCCTGGTATTTTCAAGTCAGGTTATCCAAACCTTTCTCGTGCTTTTTTATCATGGTACGGAACTGGCTGATCGTGATACCAAGGATTTCGCTGGCTGTCCGCAAAGAATAATCCCGGTTCAGCCATTTTTCATATACCGGGAAGAATTCATCAGGAAGAGGGGAAGGATATCTTCCCAGATGTTTGCCGTTTGCTTTTGCTATGGCAATTCCTTCTGCCTGCCTCTGCCTGATGCTCTCTCTTTCTGCCTGGGCTACATAAGAAAGCAGCTGTAAGACAATGTCCGATATCAGAGTTCCTATTAAATCCTTATTTGTCCGTGTGTCAAGAATCGGCATGTCAATAATTACAATATCTGCCTTTGTTATTTTAACAATGTCTCTCCATTCCTGTTGTATATCTTCATAGTTTCTTCCAAGACGGTCCAGACTCTTGACCACCAGTACATCACCCTCTTTTAGTTTTCGCTTCAGCTTCTGATACTGAGGCCGGTTGAAATCTTTTCCCGATAATTTATCACAGTAGATGTTTTTCTCTAAAACTCCCCATTTAATCAGCTCAATCAGCTGCCGTTCCACATTTTGGTCCAGTGTGGATACTCTTACGTAACCATAAAAATTATTCATATTGTTTATTAACCTCCTGACCTTCTTATTATGGCAGAAAGGATGGATTTTAAAATGAGACAAGCATATTGTAATGCTAAAAAGGTGTACCTTTTCAGCATTACAATATGCCTGTTAAATGAGTAAAATCAACCATAATATATTATAATAAAAATTCCGACATATTTCAACAAAAAAATAACAGAAAGGACTTTTTTGACGATGATATAG